>NZ_CP194337.1:616477-924716 GCF_051903265.1 Curtobacterium sp. SP.BCo | reverse complement strand
GTCGTCCGGATGGCGGTCAGCACGCCCGCGATCCAACGGTCGTCGGCGTTCGTCGCCTCGGTGTCGAGCAGGTCGCGCGACGCCGTCCGCAGGGCTTCGAGCCGGACGAGTGCGGCCGCGGCCACCGGGTCCCCCTCGATGTCCGGACGCACCGGCGTGCGGTGGGAGTCGAGGTAGTCGGAGAGGGCCTCGAGGGAGAAGGCGCCGAAGTGTTCGTCGTCGGTCATCGCCACCCCTCCATCTGCTCGAGGACACGACGTCGCGCCCGGGCCAGCGCCCCGCGCACCGTCGCCTGGGTCATGCCCGTGGCGGCGGCGATCTCGGCGTACGAGGCCCCACCGATCTCCCGCATCACCCAGACCGCACGAGGAGCATCGGGAAGTGCCTGCACGATACGCGCGAGTTCCTGGACCTGCAGGCGCGTGCTGACGACGTCGTCCACCGGCCGGTCGTCGGCGGACTCGACCACCGCCTCCAGGTCGAGGTGCGGGTGCCGGCGGCGCAGCCGGTCGAGCGCCTTGTTCGCGGCGATCCGGAACAGCCAGTTGCGGACGCGGTCGGGATCGTCGACCCGGTCGATGCGTTGCCAGGCCTGGAGCGCGGCCTCCTGCACGGCGTCGTCGGCCTCGCCGTCCCCGTGCCCCAGGATGCGCGCCGCGTACGCGCGCATGTGCGGGCCGTACCGGCGGATCAGGACCCCGAACGCGATCGTGTCGCCGTCGGCGCTGCGCTCGACGAGCGAGGCGTCCGACAGGGAGGCCAGGGTGTCAGGGTCGCTCAGGATCGTCCCCTCGGGCGGGTTTCGGTTCGGGACGTGACGAACCGGTCGGTCGTGACGTCATACACATGTGCTCACCAGGCGGCTGCGGCGTGCCTGGTGCCGGACGCGTCGTGGCCGGCCACCCCTGAACGGTCGGTCACGACGCCCCGACGGCGGCCCGTGCGTTCCCTGATCCGGCGCACGGGTCGCCTTCCTCGAGTCGCCGCGAGCGCACCGTCGTCACTCGTCGACCTCGTCCCCCAGGAAGTCCGCGTAGGTGACCTCGGACTCCGTCACCGACGTCGCGGGGTCGGCAGGCGTCCGCTCCGATCGGTCCCCGGCGATCGTGACTCGTTCCTCCGTCGTGAACGGGGGCAGGTACTTGCTCGCGCTCATGCTCGCGCCCTTTCGTCCCGGCGAACGTAACAGCCGGTGGCGGGGTCACAGGCGTTCACTCCGGATTCGTCCCCCGGACGAGGGGGCGTCGGGGGACGGAATTTCGCCGCGGGCTGACCCTATGCGGACGCATGCTCAGTGCTCGCGGGTGACGTCCGCGGGGTCCTTGTCCACCCGCCAGCCCCGCCACGAGGGCTGCCGCAGCCGACCGTCGGCCGTCCACTCGGCGAACTCGACCTCGCCGACGCGCTCCGGGGAGACCCAGTGGGCGTCGCGGGCGTCCGGCCGAGGGACGTCCGCGAACGGTGCGGTCTTCCGTTCGAGTGCGCTGAGCACCGTCCCGATCTCGTCGAGGTCACGGTCGCGGAACCCGGTCCCGACCTTGCCGACGTACTGCAGGCCGTCCGGACCGGGGATCCCGAGCAGCAGTGAGCCGACGCCCCCGGCACGGCGCCCGTTGCCGGGCTTCCAGCCACCGACGACGACCTCCTGCGTGGCGTGGTGCTTCAGCTTCAGCCAGGCCTCCGACCGGCGGCCCTCGGCGTACTTCGACGAGCGCTTCTTCGCCACGACCCCTTCGAGTCCCTGCGCGGCGGAGTCCGCCATCGCCCGTTCGAGGTCGCCCTGGTGCGCCGCCGGGACGTCGATCGCACCGCCCGGGTCGACGACGGTGTCGAGTGCCTGCCGACGGGCGTCGTACGCCAGGCGCGTGAGCTCGTGCCCGTCGGCCTCGAGCACGTCGAACAGGAACAGCCGCACCGGCGTCTCCCCGCGTGCGGCCTCGACCTCGCGACGTTTCGTCAGGCCCATCCGGTTCTGCAGGAGCTGGAACGACGGACGCCCGCGGTCGTCGAGCGCCACGACCTCGCCGTCGAACACCCCGTCCACGCCGGCACGCTCGCCGAGTTCCTGCAGCTCGGGGTACTGCTCGGTCAGGTCGTTGTCGTTCCGGCTGCGCAGGGTCACCCGCCCGTCCCGCACGGTCGCGAGGGCGCGGATGCCGTCCCACTTCATCTCGAACGCCCAGTCGTCCGGGTCCAGGTGCGGCTCCCCCGTGGCGAGCGACGCCTGCATCGTACGGCGGTCGGACGGCGCGGTCGCCGCTGCGGCGGTCCGGTCGATGCGCTGCTGCCCGGCACGGTGCGCGATGGACGGCCGGGAGGCTCGCGCCGACCCCGACCCGTCGCCGGCGTCCGCCAGCCGGTCCGGTTGGTCCTTGGTGCGGTGGATGAGCCAGTTCTTCTCGTCGCCGTCCCGACCGCGGCCCCGGCCCCGGGTGTGCAGGAGCGCGAGGCGGCGAGCGCCGTTCGTCCGGCCGTGCAGCGTGACGATGACCTCCTCGCCCTCGCGCCACTTCTCCAGCTCGTACGTGCCGTCGTCCCAGATCGTCACCGTCCCGCCGCCGTACTCGTCCTTCGGGATCGTGCCCTCGAAGCTGCCGTACTCGAGCGGGTGGTCCTCGGTCTGCACTGCGAGGTGGTTCTTCCCGGGGTCGGTCGGCTCGCCCTTCGGCAGCGCCCAGCTGACCAGGACGCCGTCGTGCTCCAGGCGGAAGTCGTAGTGGTCCCGGGTGGCGTGGTGTTCCTGGATCACGAACGTCGGGGTGCCGTCCGCCCGGACCCTCGGCGCGTCCTCCGGGACGGGCTCCGGCGTCCTGGACGCGTCGCGCTTCGCGCGGTAGGCAGCGAGCCGGTCGCGGCCGGGCTGCTCGGCCTCGTTCGCCTGCTTCGTCCGGTCGCCGTCCCAGTGGCCGTGGTCGTCGCGTCCGACGGCCAGCGAGGCGGAGGCGACCGGGTGCAGGTGGTCCCCCCGCGCCTCCAGGCGTTCCAGCACCTCGTCCAGCGTGAGCTGGGCCAGTCCGCGCTCCGCGAGCTCGTCCCAGGTGCGGGGAGCCGCGACCGTCGGCCGGTCACGGCCGCGCAGCGAGTACGGCGCGATGGTCGTCTTGTTGCCGTTGTTCTGCGACCAGTCGACGAACACCTTGCCGGCACGCTCGGCGCGGCTCATCGACGACAGCACGAGGTCCGGCAGGTCCGTCTCGAGTGCCTTCGCCAGCTCGTGGGCGACCTCGGAGACCTGTGTCGTCGTCGCCTTCCCGTCGAGCGCGGCGTACAGGTGGATGCCCTTCGACCCGGAGGTCACCGGGTACGGGTCGAGGCCCATGCCGTGCAGGATCTCGCGCGCCGCCACGGCGACCTCGACGCACTCGGGCAGGCCCACGCCGTCACCGGGGTCGAGGTCGAGCACGAGCCGGTCCGGGTTCTGCTGGCCGCCCCGCGGGCCGAACCGCCACTGCGGCACGTGCAGTTCGAGTGCGGCCTGCTGCGCCATCCAGACCAGCGTCGGCAGGTCGTCGACGATCGGGTACTCGGTGTCGTGCTCCTTGTGCGCGATCGTGTGGTGCCACACCCAGTCGGGCGCGGAGTCCGGCAGGTTCTTCTCGAAGAACACCGTGCCGTCGACGCCGTTCGCCCAGCGCTTCCGGGTGACCGGCCGGTCCTTCACGTGCGGGATCATCCACGGCGCCACGCGCTCGTAGTACTCGATGACGCGGCCCTTGGTCGTCCCGGTCTCCGGGTAGAGGACCTTGTCGGTGTTCGTCAGCGCGATCCGCCGGTCGCCCACCAGGACGACGGTCTTGCGGGACGCCGGACTCACAGCGCCACCCCGGTCGCACCGGCCACCGTCAGGGTCGTGCCCGAGGTGTACGACGATTCCGGCCCGGCCAGGTACACGTACGCGCTGCCCAGCTCCACGGGCTGGGCAGGACGACCGAACGGCGTGCCCTGCCCGTACGAGGCGATCTCGTCCCCGGGGTAGCTGATCGGCTGGAGCGGCGTCCACACCGGCCCCGGGACGACCGTGTTCGCCCGGATGCCCTTCGCCGCGAGCTGTCGCGCGAGACCGTTCGTGTAGGTGGTGATCGCGGCCTTCGTCGCCGCGTAGTCGATCATCCGGTCCTGCGGCTGGTACGCGGACACGGAACCCGTCGTCACGATCGCGCTGCCCGGGGCCATGTGCGGCACCGCTGCCCGCACCAGCCAGAACAGGGAGTAGAGGTTGACCTTCATCGTCCGGTCGAAGTCCTCGGTCGACTGCTCGGTGACGTCCTCGTGCACCTGCTGGTGCCCGGCGACCAGCACGAGCGCGTCGAGGCCGCCGAGTTCGCTGACCGCGTCGCGGACCAGGGTGTCGCAGAACGCCTCGTCGGTGAGGTCGCCCGGCAGCAGCACGGCCTTCCGACCGAGGTCCGCCACGACGTCCCGGACGGCCTCCAGGTCGTCGCGCTCCTCGGGCAGGGCGTTCAGCGCGACGTCGGCGCCCTCCTTCGCCATCGCGATCGCCGCGGCCCGACCGATGCCCGAGTCGGCCCCGGTGACGAGGACCCGGTAGCCGGGCATGCGGCCCGTGCCGAGGTAGCTCGTCTCACCGTGGTCGGGCTGCGGGTCCATCGCGCTCGCGAGGCCGGACCCCTGCTGTGTCTGCGCGGGGAAGGGCGGTCGGGGGAACTGCGAGCGCGGGTCCTGCTTGTCGAGCTGGCTCATGCGCCCATCGTGCTCGCTGACAGTCCCGGGCGTTCCCGGCCGCACACGGGCATCATGAGCGCATGAGGTCGATCTGGAAGGGCTCCATCGCGTTCGGGCTCGTCAACGTGCCCATCAAGGTCTACGCGGCCACCGAGACCCACGACGTCTCGCTCCACCAGGTCCACGACGAGGACAAGGGCCGGATCCGGTACAAGCGGGTGTGCGAGTTCGGCCACGAGGTCGAGTACGCCGACATCCAGCGTGCGTACGACGACGGCGACAAGACCGTGGTGCTCACCGCCGACGACTTCAAGAAGCTCCCCGAGGAGCAGTCCCACGAGATCGAGGTCCTCGAGTTCGTGCCGGTCGAGCAGGTCGACCCGATGATGTTCGAGAAGTCGTACTACCTCGAGCCGGACTCGCGGTCCCCGAAGGCCTACGTGCTCCTGCGCGAGACCCTGGCGAAGACCGACCGCCTGGCGATCGTGCAGTTCACCCTGCGGCAGAAGACCCGGCTCGGCGTGCTCCGGGTGAACGACGAGGTCATCCTGCTGCAGGGGTTGCTCTGGGGCGACGAGGTGCGGGCCGCGGACTTCCCGGCCCTCGACACGTCGGTGAAGGTCAGCCCGACCGAGCTGAAGATGTCGTCGTCGCTCGTCGACAGCATGTCCACGGACTTCGACCCCGACCGCTACACGGACTCGTACCAGGCGGAGCTGCAGCAGCTCATCGACGCGAAGCTCGAGGCCGGCGACGACGTCGACACGTCGGAGACCTTCGGTGAGCGGTCCGACGAGGACGACGAGGGCGACGGCGGTGACGTCATCGACCTGATGGCCGCCCTGCGGGCGTCGGTCGACAAGAAGCGGACGGGAGGCACGGGGTCGCGTTCCCGGAGCGGGTCCGGTTCCGCGACGGGCGGCTCGACGGCCGCGAAGGCACCGAAGCAGGCGGCCGCCGAGAAGGCTCCGGCGAAGAAGGCTCCGGCGAAGAAGCCGGCAGCGAAGAAGCCCGCGGCGAAGCAGCCCGCCGCCAAGAAGCCCGCCGCCAAGAAGCCCGCGGCCAAGAAGCAGGCCAGCTGAGCCGCCGGGACACGAGCCGGAAACACGGGTCGGCGACACTGGGGGCATGACTCCAGAAGAGCCTGGGGCCTTGTCGTCGCCACCCGCGACCGATGGCCCGCCCGTCACCGTCTCCATCACCCGCCTGGTCGAACCCGAACGGATCCCCGACGTCACCCGGTGGGTGCAGTCCGGCGTGAACCTCGCGAACCGCTACCCCGGCTTCCTCGGCTCCGGGTGGGTGCGCTCGCACGCCTCCAGCCGCGAGTGGCACATGCTGTACCGGTTCGCCGACCACGACTCGCTCGCCACGTGGGAGAACTCCGACGACCGGCTGCGGTGGCTCGACCTCGGCCGCGACCTCGTGGTGGAGTCCCGCGTCGAGAAGCGCACCGGCATCGAGGGTTGGTTCGACGCCCCGGCCGACGCACCCGCTTCGAGCGCGCCGCCGCGCTGGAAGCAGGCGGTGAGCATCTGGCTCGGGTTCTTCCCGGTGAACCTGGCGTTCACGTACCTGGTCGGCTGGCTCGTCCCGGCGTTCGGTGCGCTGCCCGTGCTCCCGCGGGTGCTCGTCACGACGCTCGTGCTCACGCCGGTCATGACGTTCTGGGTGCTGCCGTTCGTGACGAAGCTGATCCGGCCGTGGCTGCTCGCGCCGCCGCGCAGCGCGTGACGACCTAGCCGAGCACGGACAGCTGGTCGAGCCGCTCCAGGATCACGCCCTCGCGGAGCGCCCACGGGCAGATCTCGAGCGCCGGCAGGTCGAAGATGTCCAGGCACGCCTCTGCCACCAGCGCGCCCGGGACGACCTGGTGCGCCCGGCTCGGGGACACCCCCGGCAGCGTCGCGAGCTCGGCGACGGACATGGTGAGCAGCGACGGCAGCTTCGCCCGGAGCACGGCCCCGTCGAGCACCCGCGGGACGAGTGCGCCCGCGCCCGAGGGTGCCGCCCCGCAGATCCGGGCGATCGAGCGGAAGGTCTTCGAGGTCGCCACCGCACGGTCCGGCCGCCCGGTGCGGAGGAGCAGGCCGGCGTCCCGGGCGATCTCGACGCGGATCTCGTGCCGGATCCGGCGGACGTCGTCCTCGGTGGGCGTGCCCGCGGCGAAGTACGACCGGGCCAGGCGCGCGGCACCGATCGGCATCGACCACGCCACGTCGGGCGCTTCGTCGCCACCGCCGGCGATCTCGAGGGACCCGCCGCCGATGTCGAACACCGCGAGCCGCCCGGCCGACCAGCCGAACCACCGCCGGACGGCGAGGAACGTCAGGCGCGCCTCGTCCCCGCCGGAGAGCACGGCGAGCTCGACACCGGTCGCCGACTCGACGTGCGCCAGGACCGCTTCGGAGTTGCCGGCGTCGCGGACCGCCGAGGTCGCGAACGCGAGCATGTCCTCGCAGCCGCGTTCCTCGGCGACGCGGACGGCGTCGGCGACGAACGTGGTCAGGGCCTCGACGCCCGCTTCGGTCACCGCGCCGGTGTCGTCGAGGTGCTCGGCGAGCCGCAGCGGCTGCTTGAACGACGACGCCGGCAGCGGGGCGGCCCCGCCGTGGGCGTCGACCACCAGCAGGTGGCCGGTGTTGGACCCGATGTCGAGGACTCCCACGCGCATGGGGACAACGCTAACGGCCTGGAGGCGCGGCTCAGGCCCGCAGGAACTGCTCCAGTTCCGCGGTGGTCGGGTACGAGGCCTGCGCGCCCGCCTTCGTCGCGGCGAACGCCCCGACGCTGGCGGCGAACCGGGCCGCGTCGACCAGCGGGTCACCGGCGGCGAGCCGCAGCGCGACCGCGCCCATGAACGCGTCGCCGCAGCCCGTGGTGTCCACCGGGTCGACCCGCACGGCGTCGATCGACACCGGGTCGTCGTCGCCGTCGTGCACGGTGCAGCCGGCGCCACCCCGGGTCACGATCGACCGCCGGACCCCGTGCTCCCCGAGCTCGGCGGCCTCGTGCTCGTTCACCAGCAGGACGTCGGTCAGCTCGAGGAGCTCCGCCGGCACGTCACCGAACGGGGACAGGTTCGTCAGGACCGTGACGCCGGCTGCCCGAGCGGCACGGGCGGCGGCCAGGACCACGTCGATCGAGACCTCGAGGCAGAGGCCGAGCACGCCCGCGCCCTCGAAGGCGTCGGCGGGCAGGTCGTCCGGTCCGAGCGTGGCGTTCGCGCCGCCGGAGATCACGATCGTGTTCTCGCCGGCGGCGTCGACCGTGATGACCGCGGTGCCGGTGGCCGTCCCGGGTCGGACGGCGACGTGCGTGACGTCCGCACCCGACGCCGCGACGGAGTCGCGGAGCAGCGCACCGTTCCCGTCGTCGCCGACCGCACCGATCATGCGCACCGTGCCCCCGAGCCTCCCGGCTGCCACCGCCTGGTTGGCGGACTTGCCCCCGGGCAGGACGGCGAGGTCGGACCCGTGGAGGGTCTCACCGGGCTTCGGGAAGCGCTCCGTGCGGACCACGAGGTCCGCGTTGAGGCTCCCCACGACGACGATGCCGGTCATGCGGCGGCTCCTGTCTCGGCCGAGGCCGGGCGCGGGATGAGGAAGGACGTGGCGAGGGCCGCGCAGGTGATCACGGCACCGAGCAGCATGCCACCGGAGTAGCCGGCGGTCCCGGCGGACCCGCCGACCCCGAGGGCGATCTGGAGCGCCGGCAGCACGGCGAAGCTGACACCGGCGCCGAGGTTGAACGCCCCCGCGTTGAGGCCGGGGAGGAAGCCGGGGTTCGACTCCGGGGAGAGCACGATGCCGAGGCCGTTCAGGATGATGTTCGCGATGCCGGCGTAGGTGATGCCGATCAGCACGGTCGCGGTGATGAGCACGGGCAGCGAGTGCACCCCGACCACGGCCATCAGGACCGTCGCCACGATGCTGCCGATCAGGCCGAACCGCAGGATCGCCCGGTACCCGAGGGTCGGGGCGAGCCGGCCGGCGAAGGGCCCGACGACCCACCCGACGAGCGCGTACGGGGTGAGGAACACGAGCGAAGCGAGGTCGGCCTCCATACCGAAGCCGGCGTCGCGGTTCTGCGCGAGGCTCGTGACGAGGCCGTTCACGACCGCGAACACGCCGGTCATGGTGAGGAACGTCGTCGCCAGGAGCGCCCACGTGGCCCGGCGCTTGAGGAACCGGGTCTCGACGAGCGGCTCCCGGACGCGGGACTCGACGGCCCAGAACACCGCGAACGCGGCCAGGGCGACGACGATCCCGCCGACCACGAGCACCGGGTTCGCGGCGCCGAGCTTGCCGGCCTCGTTGAAGGCGGTGAGGAGTGCACCGACGCTGATGACCAGCGGGACGACACCGAGCCAGTCCATCCGGGTGCCGGCGGACGGCTTCGACTCGAGGCCCCACACCGCGACCATCGCGAGCGCGACGACCGTGACGACCGCGATCACCCAGAAGATGCCGCGGAAGCCGAAGTTCGTCGCGATCCAGCCGCCGGCGAGGGAGTCGATGCCGGCGATGCCGCCGTTCACCGCGGTGAGCAGCCCGAGTGCGGCGCCGTAGCGCTTCGGGTCGGCGATCTCGTTGCGCAGGACGAGCAGGCAGATCGGGACGACCGGGCCGGTCACACCCTGGATGATGCGGCCGGTGAAGAGCATCGGCACGTTCACCGCGAGGGCGGCGACGACGCTGCCGACGAGCATCACGGCGAGCATGCCGAGCAGGACGCGCTTGCGGCCGACGATGTCCGACAGGCGGGGCAGGAACAGCGAGAACAGCGCGGCGAGCGTGAAGTACAGGGTCTGCGACAGCCCGATCGTCGCGTCGTCGGTGTGCAGCTCCCGCGCCATCGTGACCAGGGCGGGGCTGAGCATGCTCGCGTTCAGCTGGAACGCGATGCAGGCGGCGAGCAGCGCGGCGGTGAGGGCGCCGATCGACTTCTTCGACATCGTCGTCGAGGTGGGGGTCATGGGGGTCAGATCTCCGGGGTCGTGGCGGTGCGGGGGGTCCAGCCGGTGTCGGGTGTCTCGCCGATGCGCTCGAGGGCATCGACGACGAGGTCCCAGAAGCGGCCGTGGTCGAGCTCCGTCGCGGCGCTCGTGCGGCAGTCCTCCGGCGCGGGCGCACGGAAGTCGGCGACCGTCATGCCGAGGGTCAGGGTGCCCTGCGTCTCGATGCGGATCGGTACCTTGACGGCACGGACGACGGTCGGGTCGATGACGTACGCGACGGCGCAGGGGTCGTGCACCGGCGGGGAGTCGAAGCCCTGGGCGTCCCTGTAGGTCTGGCCGAAGAAGTCGAGCAGCTCGCCGACGAACGCCGCGGGAGCGGTGCCGACGGCGGCGATGCGCGCGGCGACCTCCGGGGTGGCGAGCGCCTGGTGCGTCAGGTCGAGCCCGACCATCACGACGTCCCAGCCGGCGTCGAAGACGATCGACGCGGCCTCGGGGTCGATGACGATGTTGAACTCGGCGACCGGGCTCCAGTTGCCGACGTGCACGCCGCCGCCCATCAGCACGACCTGCTTGACGCGCTCGACGATGCGGGGTTCCTTGCGGGCGGCGAGGGCGATGTTCGTCAGGCCGCCGGTCGGCACGAGGGTGACGGTGCCGGGCTCGTGCGCCATGACCGTCTCGATGATCAGGTCCACCGCGTGCCGCTCGTCGAGGTCGAACGACGGCTCGGGCAGCATCGGTCCGTCCAGGCCGCTCTCGCCGTGGATGTCCGGCGCGACCTCGATCTCGCGCAGCAGCGGCCGGTCGGCACCCGCGGCGAACGGCACGCCCGTGATCCCGGCGATGCGGGCGACGGCGAGGGCGTTGCGGGTGACCTTCGGCAGGGTCTGGTTCCCGACGACGGTCGTCACGGCGAGGAGCTCGATGTCCGGGTTGCCGTGGGCCAGCAGGATGGCGACGGCGTCGTCGTGGCCGGGGTCGCAGTCGAGGATGATCTTCTCGGGCACTGGCGTGCTCCACTTCTTCGGGGATGAGGTCTGGGCTCGACGCGGTGGGGATCCGCGGCGGAGGATCAGCTCCCGCGGCACGTCAAGCGTTTGACATCAGAACACGTCAAGCGTTTGACGTCAAGTTGCGCTGGCCGCTCCCGCAGCCCGGAGGCCCCGGTCGGTAGCATCGTCGCGTGCCATCCTCCGCCGCTCCCGGCCGCCGTGTGACCGCCGCGATGGTCGCGGAACGCGCCGGTACGAGCATCGCCACGGTGTCGCTCGTCGTGAACGGCAAGGAGCGCGGCCGCGTGTCCGAGCCGATCGCCTCCCGCGTGCGGATCGCCGTCGACGAACTCGGGTACGTCGTCGACCACGCCGCGAGCACCCTCGCGCGCGGGTCCGGCGACCTCGTCGTCCTCATCGCACCCGACCTGTCGAACCCGTTCTTCGCCGAGGTCATCCGCGGCGTGCGGGACACCGTCGGCGACCGGTTCCAGCTCGTCTTGTCGGTGACCGAGCGCGGCGCGCAACCCGGCGCGGCGGACGTCCGGCGCTTCGAACGACTCCGACCGGCGGGCATCCTCGTCGACGCCCCGGCCGCCGGCGAATCGATGTCGGCCTCCGTCCCGGTCGTGCTGCTCGACGCTCCCGGCGGGGACGAGGCGGTCAACTACGACCTCTCCCCCGGCGTCCGCGACCTCGTCCAGCACCTGCGAGCACAGGGGCACCGGCGGGTCGGGTACCTCGACGGGACCTCGCGGGCGACGACGTTCGGCGTCCGCCGGGAGCGCTTCGAGCAGGAGTGCGCCGCCGCCGGCATCGAGGTCTCCGAGGTCACCGCACGCGCGGACCTCACGGTGGACGCGGCGGCATCGGCGGCCGAGCACGTGCTCGAGGCCTGGCGGGAGGACGACGTCACCGCGGTCGTCGCAGCCGCGGACACCCTGGCGTACGGCCTGCTCCGGGTGGCCGGGGAGCTCGGGGTCCGGGTCCCGGAGGACCTCGCCGTCGCCGGCTTCGACGACCTGCCGTCGTCGTCGGTCACGGCGCCGGCCCTGACGAGCGTGGCACTGCCGGGCGCCGACCTCGGCCGGGCTGCGGCGCTCCGACTGCTCGCGACGCTGGACGGCACCGCGCCCGAGGCCGCCGCCCTGCCCGCACGCCTGGTCCGCCGCGCGAGCACCGGCGCGTAGCGCCGCCGGCCCGCGCCGGCATGCGCCCGGCGCGTAGCGCCGCCGGGCCGAGACTCGCGCTGACCGACCGATCTCGCGCCCGATCGCACGAGAACGGTCGCCACACCCGAGTCTCGGTGACACGCCGGACGGGAGGCACGGTGCGGGCCCGCACCGCGCCTCCCGGCCGGCCATCGTGAGGTGAGGGCGCGAGACTCGCGCTGCGCGGCCGATCTCGCGCCCGATCGCACGAGAACGGTCGCCCACCCCGAGTCTCGGCGCGACGCCTACTGGTCGGCGCGGTCCGCCGGGGCGGCCGGCGCGGCCGGCACGGCCGACGCGGCCGACGCCGCCGGCTCGCGGCCCTCGCGCTGCGCGCGCTCCAGCTCGTCGGCCTCGGCACCGCCGACGGCCTCGCCGCGGGCGACCATGCCGGCCGTGTCGGAGAGCGTGATCTGCGGCAGGAAGAGCGCGAGCAGGAACGCGATCGCGATGAACGGCAGGAGGTACCAGAACACCGGCGCCAAGGAGTCGGCGTACGCGTTCACGATGCCGTCCTGCACCGCCTCCGGCAGCTTCGCCACGGTCGCGGGGTCGATGCTGCCCGCCGAGGACGCCGCATCGGTTGCCGAGCCCCCGGCCCCGCGGAACACGTCCGTGAGCGACGTCGTGAGGCGTGCCGTGAAGAGCGCGCCGAACACGGCGGTGCCGAGGGAGGCGCCGACCTCGCGGAAGTAGTTGTTCGTCGACGTGGCGGTCCCCACCTGCGAGGCGGGCACGGCGTTCTGCGCGACCAGGACGACCACCTGCATGATGAGCCCGAGGCCGGCGCCGAACACGAACAGGTAGGCGCAGATCAACCAGATCGGGGTGTCCGCCGCCAGCTGCGTCATGGCGAGCATGGCGAGGGCGACGAGGATCGTCCCGATGATCGGGAACATCCGGTAGCGGCCGGTCTTGGTGATCAGGTTGCCGGATGCGATCGAGGTACCGATCAGGCCGACCATCATCGGCAGCATGAGCAGCCCGGAGACCGCGGCCGAGGTGCCCGACGCCATCTGCAGGAACGTCGGGACGAAGCCGATCGCCGCGAACATGCCGATGCCGAGCACGAGGCCGATGCCCGTGGCGAGCAGGAACGTCCGGTTCCGGAAGAAGGACAGGGGGAGCACCGGGTCCGCGGCGCGCGACTCGACGAGCACGAGCAGAGCGGCCGACACGACGAGGCCGGCGAACCAGGCCCACGTCTCGAGGGCGTCCCAGCCGTGGTCCTTGCTGCCGCCGAACTCCGAGAAGAACACCAGGCAGGTCGTCGCCGCGGACATGAACAGCACGCCGAGCACGTCGATGCGCTTCGTCGCCTTCTTGCTCGGCAGCGTGAGGGCGAACCAGGCGACGAAGAAGGCCGCGATGCCGACCGGGATGTTGATGTAGAACGCCCAGTTCCAGGTGAGGTGGTCGACGAAGAACCCGCCGAGCAGCGGGCCGCCGATCGCCGACAGCCCGAAGATCGCGCCGAGCGGGCCGAGGTACTTGCCGCGCTGCGAGGCGGGCACGATGTCGGCGATGATCGCCTGCGACAGGATCATCAAGCCACCGCCGCCGAGGCCCTGCATTGCGCGGAACACCACGAGCTGCGTGAAGTCACCGGCGAAGGCGCACCCGGCCGAGGCGATCGTGAACAGGGCGATCGCGATGAGGAACAGGTTGCGGCGGCCGAGGACGTCACCGAACTTGCCGTAGACGGGCATCACGATGGTGGAGGCGAGCAGGTACCCGGTCGTCAGCCACGCCTGGTGTGCGACGCCGCCGAGCTCGCCGACGATGGTGGGCATCGCCGTGGAGACGATGGTCTGGTCGAGACTGGAGAGCAGCATTCCCGCGATGAGCGCGGAGAAGATGATCCAGATCCGGCGCTGCGTGAGGAGCAGCGGCCCGTCGGAGCCTGGGCGGGCACGCTTGGTCGTGCCCGGCGCGGTGGCGCTCATGGTGTGGTGTCCTGTCCGGTCGTGATGGCCGCCCTGAGCAGGCGGAGGTTGTCGGTGAGCAGCGCGTCGAACGCCGGCGAGTCGGCGTCGGCGAAGAACGTGTCGGCGGTGACCTTGAGCAGGCCGGCTGCCGCCTCGGTGACCAGGCGCGCCCGACGGTCGTCCGGGTCGCCCCAGCCGAAGCGATGCCGGACCGCGTCGGTGACCCGCGCGAGCTGGACGTCCGTCGCCGAGAGGAACTTGGCGACGAGGGCGGGCTCCCGCTCGAAGACCTGACGGACGAGGGCCTCGTCCGCGCGGTCGATCCCGACGCGGTGGAACTGGTCGATCGCCAGCGCGACGATCGAGCCGAGCGGATCGAGGTCGGACGACACGATCCCGCCCGCGGCGTACCGCTCGAAGGCCTCGACGTCGGCGTGCAGCTCGATGCCGAGGACGACGTCCTCCTTCGACGCGAAGTGGTTGAAGAAGGTGCGCCGGGACACCCCGACGGTCTCGCAGAGCTGCTCGATCGTGTAGCCGTGCAGCCCGTGCTCGACCGTCGCTCGGCGCGCTTCGACGATCATGCGTCGGCGCAGCGCGCGGGTGCGTTCGGTGGTGCTCACCGGACAAGACTTGCACTCTCATGCTGAGAGTGCAACGGACGATCGGGTTACAACGCCTTCGCGAAGCAGAACGACCACGGCATCGTGGCGGCGTACGGCTCGTACACCGGGATCCGCGTCCAGCCGGTCTTCTCGTAGAGCGCGACGGCCTCGGGCTGCTTGTCGCCGGTCTGCAGGATGAGCCGCTCGGCCCCCTGCTCGCGCGCGACCTGCTCCCCCTCGGCGAGCAACGCCGTCGCCGCACCCTTGCCCCGGGCGGCGGCCAGCACGATGAGCCGCTTCAGCTCGACCTCGTCACGGAGCCGTCGGACGGCGATGTGCCCGAGGGGCTCGCCGTCCTCGTCGAGCGCCAGGAGCGAGGTGATGATCGTCGCCGGGTCCACGGCGAGCGCCCGGTCACGCGCCGCCGTGACCGACGGGTCCTCACCGGCGTTCGACGCGCCGTAGCGCTCGTGCATCTCCTCGTCCATGCGGGCGCGGAGCCCGACTCCCCGGGGGTCGTCCCACGCGACGCGTTCGATCGTGATCACGACCGTCGATCCTGTCACGGATGCCGGGTCCGGCGCGACGGGGCCCCCAGTGCGGTCGCGACGAGCGCGCCCCGCGCAGTCGCGGCGGCGGTGCCGGCCTGGAGGCACGGGTCACCTCCTCCGGCCGGCGCGCGTCCGTCAGACGACGACGGACTCCCCCGCGGGCAGGATCTGCACCGGCACCGGTCCGAGCCCGTCCGGTCCGAGGAACCGGGCGGCCGACTGCTGGCCGAGGTCGCTGAGCATCGCCTCGTGGATCTGCACGGCGCGCTCCGGTGCGACCGCTCGGACGTAGTCCACCGCGTCGGCGGTGCTCGTCCAGGGCCCGCTGGTCGGCAGCAGGAGGGTCTGCACCGGCACGCCGGGCACAAGGTAGGCGTCACCGGGGTGGAACACGGTGCCGTTCACCAGGTAGCCGACGTTCGCGATCGTCGGGATGTCCGGGTGGATCACCGCGTGCTCCTCGCCGAAGACCTGCACGGAGAACGGGCCGACCTCGAAGGACCCACCGGCGGCGACGGCGGCGACCCGGCCGTCGTGCGTGCCGAGCTGGTCGACGATGCCCTGGGGGCCACGGACCACGAGCGCGTCGTTCGCTGCGAGCGCCGACCGGACGGCCTCGACGTCGAAGTGGTCGAAGTGCTCGTGGGTGACGAGCACGACGACCGCGGCCTCCGCGAGGTCGGCACCCTCGGGCGTGAACGTCCCCGGGTCGATGACGAGTGTGGCGCCGTCCTGCTCGAGGACGACGGTGGCGTGGTTGTACTTCGTCAGCTCCATGTGCACCAGTCTACAACCGTGTTGTACATCGAGCCGGTGGGACCGGATGAGAGGACGTTCACCGCTCCAGGCGAGCAGCGATCCGGTGGAACAGTTCCGGCACCCGGGCGAGCACCGCACGCTCCGCCTCGGACAGGTCGGCGTCGATGACCGACGCGAACGTCCCGGCCCGTGCCCGGCGCTCCCGGAGCATGACCGTCCGTCCGGCGTCGGTCAGCCGGATCACCGACACCCGTCGGTCCCCGTCGGACGCACCCCGTTCGACGTAGCCGCGTTCCTCGAGCTCGGCGACGGTCCGTGACTGTCCCTGGTGCTTCACGCCCCGGGCCCTTGCGAGCTCGGCGATGGTCTGCGGCCCCTGCCGGTCGAGCAGCCCGAGGCTCGCGCTCTGCGCTTGGGGCAGTTCGTCGGTGAGCGCCCGGGTGGCCCGCACGATGCGCCCGATCGACTCACGGAGCTCCTCGGCGAGGTCGTCCGGGGTCGTCGTCATGCCCCGACCGTACCGCCGCCGGCCGCACCGGGCGGCGCCGCCGGACCGACCGGAGGCGCGCGACCGCCCGCACCGCGCCTCCTGGCCGGCATGCGATCGCGCCCAGGGCGCGTCCGGTTGGATCGGTTCATGCTCCGCGTGTCCGTCGTCGTCCCCGTACGGGACGACGCCGCGCACCTCCGACGGTGCCTCGATGCACTCGCCGCGCAGTCGGTGCTCGCCGACGAGGTGGTCGTGGTCGACAACGGCAGCAGCGACGACAGCGCAGCGGTGGCCGAGGCTGCGGGGGCGGTCGTGCTCACGGAGCGGGTCCGCGGGATCGCCCGGGCCTCCGCGCGTGGCTACGACCGGGCCTCCGGCGACGTCCTGGTCCGGCTGGACGCCGACTCCGTGCCGCCGCCCGGGTGGATCGCCGACGCACTCCGGCTGCTGGAGGACCCCGAGGTCGTCGCCGTCACCGGCCCCGGCTGCCCGCACGACGGCGGCGCCCTCGTCGGCCGGGTCTGGGACGCCGTCTACATGCGGCCGTACTTCGCCCTGATGTGGGCTGCGCTCGCGCGCCCGCCGCTGTTCGGCTCCGCGATGGCGATGCGTCGGGAGACCTGGCTCGCGATCCGCCCCCGTGCCCACCGCGACGACCCCGAGGTGCACGACGACGTGGACCTGAGCATGCAGCTCGACCCGGGGTGGCGCGTGCTCGCGGACCCGGCGCTCACCGTGCAGGTCTCCGCTCGACCGCTCGCGGGGCTGCGGTCCGCCGCGCTCCGGACCCGACGGGCGTTCCACACGTTCCGGGTGAACGGCCGCCGGGCGAACCCGGTGCGGCGGTGGGCCCGACGGACCCGGGTGACGGTGCGGCGGCGCGTCGCCGGGTGGTGGCGCCGCCGCTGACCGCTCCGGCATCGTGCGTCCTGCGTCGTCGACGCGGTGCGACCGGAACGGACGGGAGGCGCGTGGCCAGCAGCCACGCGCCTCCCGTCCGTCAGACGGCCCGTCCGCCGGGCCGGGGCGTCAGTCCTCGCCGACCTGACGTCGGCGACGCACCGCGAGCAGTCCGGCACCCGCCGCCAGGAGCAGCAGCGCCGCGATCCCGCCCGGCACGACGAGCTCGGTGCCCGTGAACGCCAGGCGCCGTCCGCTCGGGGTCGTGACGACCACGCCGCCTCCCGGGCCCGGGTTCGGCGCGATGCCCGCGGCCGCCGGGACCGTGATGGCCAGGTCGGCGGTCGAGCGGCTGCCGTCCTCGTCCGCCACCGAGTACGTGACGGTGGCCGTGCCCGCGAAGCCCGCTGCCGGCGTGAACGTGATCCGGCCGTCCGCACCGACCCGGAACGTGCCCTGGCCGGCGATCGTCACCGTGGTGACGATCGCACCCGTCTCCGGGTCCACCAGGCGGACCGACGAGGCGACGAGGGCGGTCGAGCCCGCGCTGTCGTTCCCGGTCACGTCGACCGTGACCGGCGTCCCCGCCGCGGTCGTGCGGTGGTCACCGATCGCCTTGGGCGGCGCCCCGACCGTGACGGTCACGGTGGAACGGGTCGTGCTGCCGTCCGCGTCGGCGACCTGGTAGGGCGCCGAGACCGGCCCGGTGAAGCCGTCGATCGGGGTGAAGGTGATCCGACCGGTCGCGGTGTCGACCGTGAAGGTGCCCTTGCCGGACACGGTCAGGGTCGTCACCGGGCTGCCGGCGGCGTCCAGCAGTCGGACCGAGGTCGGGTCGAGCGGCGTCGCCGCGTTCCCCGCCGCGTCGTTGCCGAGCGGATCGATGACCACCGGGGTGCGGGCGGCCGTGGTCGCCGTGTCCGGTCGGGCCGTCGGGGTGACGGGTGCGACGGTGACGGTGATCGTCGCCGTGGCCGTCAGGGCACCGGTGTCGGACACCTGGTAGGTGACGGCGGGCGTGGTCCCGCTCCAGCGTGCGGCGGGCGTGAACGTCACCGCGCCGGTGGTCGGGGCGATCCGGAGGACACCCTGGCCGGGGATGGTCAGGGTCTTCCCGCCGTCGGTGACCAGCACCCCGTCCGGCTGCCCGGCGGTCGGGAAGACGACCGTGGTCGGGTCGAGCGGGGTGCCGCTCCGCACGCCCGGGGCGTCGTTCGCGAGCGGGTCGAAGCGCACCGGCGTGTTCTGCGTCGTCGTCCGGGCGTCGTCGGCGGCACGGGGGCCGACGGCGGACACCGTCACGGTGACGGTCGAGCTGCTCGAGGCGCCGTCGACGTCGCTGACCTGGTAGGTCACCGGTGTCGCCGTTCCGCGGAAGGCGGGCTCCGGGGTGAAGGTGATCGCGCCCGACTGCGGGTCGATCTTCCAGACGCCCTGGCCGGGAACCGTCAGCGTGCGGGCCCCGTCGGACACGGTCGCGCCCTTCGGCTGCCCGGCGGTGGGGAACCCGACCGACGTGGGGTCGAGCGGGGTCCGGGCGTTGCCCGCGGTGTCGTCGGCGAGCGGGTCGACCGTGACCGCGGTGCCCTGCGACGTGGTCGCCGTGTCCGGCTGCGCGGTCGGTGCGACACGGGTCACGGTGACGGTGATCGTCGCCGTGGCCGCGGCCCGGCCGGTGTCCCGGACCTGGTACGTCACGGGCGTGGTCGTGCCGGTGAAGCCCGCGGTCGGGGTGAAGGTCACGACGCCCGAGCTCGGGTCGACCACGAAGGCGCCCTGGTCCGGGACGGTGATCGTGATCGTCCGACCGGAGTCCGAGACGGTCGCGCCCGTCGGCTGTCCGCCGACCGGGAAGCGCACCGACGTCGGGTCGATCGCGGTGCCGCCGTCGACGCCGGGTTCGTCGTTCGCCGTCACCGGGATCGCCACCGCGGTGTTCTGCTGGGTGGTGGTGGCGTCGTCGACGGCGCGCGGCGGGACCGGGGACACCGTGACGGTGAGGGTCGCCGTGGTCGGCGTCCCGTCGACGTCCGACACCTGGTAGGTGACGGGCGTCGCGTCGCCGCGGAAGCCCGGTTCCGGGGTGCAGGTGACGGCACCGGTCGACGGGTCGGCACGGTAGACGCCCTGTCCCGGCACGGTGAGCGTGCGCCCGCCGTCCGAGACGGTGGCGTCCGCGGGCTGCCCGGTCGCCGGGAAGACGACCGTGGTCGGGTCCAGCGGCGTGGCCGCGTTGCCGGGCCGGTCGTCGCCGAGGACGTCGACGCGCACCGGGGAGCCCTGACGCGTGGTGGCGGTGTCGTCGGTGGCCGTCGGGGCGACCTTCGTCACGGTCGCGGTGATCGCGCCGGTGCCCGTCTGTCCGCCCTGGTCGGCGACCTGGTAGGTCACCGGGGTGGTGGGCCCGGTGAAGCCGGCGGCCGGGGTGAAGGTGACCGTGCCGGTGGTCGGGTCGGCGGTGTACGTGCCCTCGCGGGGGACGGCGAGGGTGCGGCCGCCGTCGGACACGGTGGCGCCGGTCGGCTGTCCCGCGGCGGGGAAGACCACCGTGGTCGGGTCGATCGGGGTGCCGTCCTCGACGCCCGGACGGTCGTTCGCCGTCACGTCGACGGTGACCGGGGTGTTCTGCTCGGTGGTCGTCGAGTCGTCGGCCACCTTCGGGCCGACCGGGGTCGCCGTGACGGTGACGGTGGCCACCGACGTGTTGCGGTCGCTGTCCGACACCGCGTAGGTGATCGGGGTGGCTGCTCCGCGGAGCGTCGGGTCCGGCGCGAAGGTGACGGCACCGCTGTCGGGGTCGATCGTCCAGACGCCCTCACCGGGGACCGTGAGCTTCCGACCGTCGGACGAGACGGTCGCGCCGGCCGGCTGGCCCGGGGTGGTGAAGGTGACGGTGGTGGGGTCGATCGGGGTCTGCGCGTTCCCGGGCTCGTCGTTGTCGAGCACGTCGACCGTCACCGACTTCCCCTGCGTCGTCGTCGCGGTGTCCGACACGGCCTTCGGTGCAACGGCGTTCACCGTGACCGCGATCGTCGCGGTGTCGGTGAGGCCGCCGCGGTCGGCGACCTGGTACACGACCGGGTCGACGCTGCCGGTGTACCCGGCCACCGGGGTGAACGTCACGGTCCCGGTGGTGGGGTCGGCGACGAACGTGCCCTGGCCGGGGACGGTGATGCTGCGGCCGTCGGTGGCGACCGTGGCACCGGTCGGCTGGCCGCTCGTCGGGAAGACGACGGTCGTCGGGTCGACGGGCGTCCCGTCGGCGACACCCGGGGCGTCGTTCGCCGTCACGTCGACGGTCACCGCGGCGTTCTCACCGGTCGTGGCGATGTCGTCGGCGGCCTTCGGACCGACGGCGGACACGGTCACGGTGACGGTCGCGGTCGAGGGCGTCCCGTCGGCGTCGGACACCTGGTAGGTCACCGGCGACGTGGTCCCACGGAAGGCGGGGTCGGGCGTGTAGGTGACGACACCGGTGGACGGGTCGGCAGTGTAGGAACCCTGGCCGGGGACGGTCAGCGTGCGGCCGTCCGGTGCGACCGTGGCGCCGCTCGGCTGCCCGGCGGTCGGGAAGACCACCGAGGTCGGGTCGGTCCCGCGGTCGTTGCCGAGCACGTCGACGTCCACGGCCTTGCCCTGGCTGGTCGACGCGGTGTCGGCGTTCGCGGCACCGGCGTAGGTGACGGTCAGCGTCGCCGAGCCCCGCTTGCCGCGGGTGTCCGCGACCGTGTACCCGACCGGGGTCGGGTTGCCGGTGAGCGCGGCGTCAGGGGTGAAGGTCACCGCACCCGTCGCCGCGTCCACCCGGTAGACGCCCTGACCGGGCACCGTGAGCGTGCGGCCGTCCGAGGACAGCACCGCCCCGGCGACCGCGTCGGGGGCGACGAGCTGCACGGTCGTCGGGTCGATGTCACCGGTGTCGTTGGCGAGCACGTCCACGGTGACCGCCTGGCCGGGCTGGTTGCCGCGTGAGGCGTCGTCCTTCGCGGCCGGACCGGCGATCGGGTTGGAGAAGGTGCAGGCGACGTTGCTGCCGTTGGTGGTCGGGACGGTGAAGTCCGCCGTCGAACCCGAGCCCTTCGACACGACGTTCCCGTTGCTCAGGTCGGTGCAGGTGTAGGTCGTCGAGTAGTCGGCGGCGTTCGTCGTCGAGTTCGCCGGCGTCTGGGTCGCCGTGTACGGCTTGCCGGGCAGGAGGATGATCGGTCCGGCGGTCGCCGAGGTGCCCGTGCCGCTGGTCGACGCGGTCGCGGGCTTCGGGACGTCCCCGCCGCCGACGGAGACCGTGAACTGGTCGTCGGCGTCCTTGCGGCCCTCCGGCAGGGACGTGGTCGCCTGGCCGGTCGACGGGTACTGGCGGGTGCCCATGTCGGTGAGGGTCGCCGACGGCGTCTTGCGGTCGATGATCGACCCGGTGACCGGGTCGACCTTGAGGAAGCCGTTCGCGCCGCTGCCCGCGATGTACAGGTAGCCGTCGTCACCGAAGGCCAGCGACGTGAGGGCCGCCGGCGGCGCGATCGCCGGACCGACCTGGGTCGCCGTCGCGTTCGCGCCACCGAGGTCGGCGGCGTTCACGCGGTACACCTGGGCGCTGGCCGGGTTGCCGTTCGCCGCGGCCGAGCTCGAGATGAAGTACATGTTCCCGAGACGGTCGAACGCCAGGTCACCGTTGCCGCCGGGCGGGGTGGGTGCCGTGACCGTCGTCGCGGTGCTCGAGATGGTGTTCGTCGTGGGATCGTAGCTCGCGAACGAGAACTGGTTCCCCGAGTTCTGCACGAATCCGCCGAACCAGTACTTGCCGGTCGTCGGGTCGACGCCACCCATCTGGTTCGCGACCGCCGCGCCCGTCGAGCGTGCCGTGACCGTCCAGGCACCGGTCGACGCCGTGTACTCGTAGACGTTCGTCCCGTTCGTCATGAACAGCTGGCCGCCGTCGTTCGAGAAACCGAGCTGGTTCAGCCCGGTCGCTCCCGTCGGCTCCGTGAGGACCGTGGTCTGGTTGCCGGTGGTCCGGTCGATCGACACGATGTTCGACGACCCCGAGACGGTGCCGTAGATCGCCGTGGTGAGGAACGGCGCGGCGGCGGACGCGGTCTGCGGGGCGACGAACGCGGCGGACCCGACGGCCAGGGCGGCGACGGTGAGCCCGGCGAGGAGCGGCAGACGGGGCGTGCGGAAGCGTCCGCGGTGCTTGGGGGGCACGACGAATACCTTTCGGGAGGCAGTGACGCCGGGCGCAGGGAGACGCCCGGGGACGGGGTGATGCCGAACCTAGGGCAGCCGGAGCGCACGCGGGGGTGGGTTCCTCGAACTGGGGGCACCGGGCCCCGCGGGGATCCGGGCTCCCGACCCGAACTGGGGGCAGACCCGGACCGGGGACCGGCCGGGAACGAGTCAGGCCCGGTCGGCCGGCCGCGAGCGCACGTGCGCTCGCTCACCCTGCGGCCCGTACAGGCAGAGCACCTCGGTCACCTCGTCGGTCACGTTGCCGATCCAGTGCGGGGTGTGGGTGTCGAACTCGGCGACCTCGCCCGGCCCGAGGTCGAGGTCGTGTTCGCCGAGCACGAGTCGGAGCCGCCCGGAGAGCACGTAGAGCCACTCGTAGCCCTCGTGCGTCTGCAGCGTGGGCTCACCACCGGGCGAGTTCGGTGGGAAGAGCTGCTTGAACGACCGCACCCCGCCGGTCCGCCGGGTGAGCGGCACGACGACCCGGCCACCGTGCACCTCCGGCTTGAGGTGCACACGCGGGTCCCCGGTCTGCGGCGCACCCACGAGGTCGTCGAGCGGCACCTGGTACGCGCGGGCCAGGGGCAGCAGCAGTTCCAGGGTGGGCTTCCGCTGTCCCGACTCGAGCCGCGACAGCGTGGACACCGAGATGCCCGTCTCCGTCGCGAGCGCGGCGAGCGTGACGTTCCGGTGCGCCCGCAGGGCACGCAGTCGCGGCCCGACCCCGTCGACGACCTGGGCGGTCGTGCGCGGGGCGGGTCGTTCCTCCCGGCGGTGTGCCACGGCGACCATGTTGCCAGGTCGGCAAACGGGATTGCCAGCGCATCGTCGGGGTCCGCAGGATGCAGGCATGCGTGATCACTACGACGTCATCGTCGCCGGCGGAGCAGCCGCCGGCCTGTCCGCCGCACTCATCCTCGGTCGTTCCCGGCGCTCCGTCCTCGTCGTCGACGCCGGCGAGCCGCGCAACGCGCCCGCAGAGGGTGCGCACAACTACCTCGGCCGCGAGGGAGCGCCGCCGACCGAGCTGTACCGGATCGGGCGCGACGAGGTCGCCGCCTACGGCGTCGAGGTGGTGGCCGGGAGGATCGTGGCCACGTCCACCATCGACGGCGACGGCCCCGATCCGGTCGGCTTCTCGGTCACGCTGGACTCCGGCGCGGTCGTCACGGCGCGCAGGCTGGTCGTCGCCTCCGGCGCCGTCGACGTCCTGCCGGAGGTCCCGGGGCTCGCCGAGCAGTGGGGCCGCGGGGTCGTGCACTGCCCGTTCTGCCACGGCTGGGAGGTCCGCGACCAGCGCATCGGAGTGCTCGTGACGACACCGAACGGCGCGCACCACGCACTGATGTTCCGGGCGTTGAGCGACGACGTGACGGCGTTCGTCACGGACCCGGCACTCGTCGACGACACCGCCCTGGCAGGTCTGACAGCACGTGGCATCAGGATCGTGACGGGACCGGTCGCGCGGGTGCTGTCGTCCGGGGACGTGCTGCGCGGCGTCGAGCTCGGGTCCGGCGACGTCGTCGAGCTCGACGCGCTCGCCGCGGCCAGCACCGTCGAGGCGCGGGTGGGCTTCCTGTCGGGGCTCGGTCTCGTCGCCGAGGACCAGCTGATGGGCGACGTCCGGTTCGGCAGCGCACTGCAGGTCGACGCCGTCGGGCAGACCTCGGTGCGCGGGGTCTACGCGGCCGGGAACGTGGCATCGCCGATGGCCACGGTCATCGCCTCGGCGGCTGCCGGCACGCAGGCGGGCGCCGCGGTGCACGGCGACCTGGTGCAGGCCGACCTGGCCGCCGCGCTGGCGGGCGCGGGCACGGGCGCGGGCGCAGGCGCGGGCGCGGGCGCGGGGCGAGACTCGGCCTGACGGACAGTTCTCGGGGTCTGGACCACGAGAACTGTCCGCCACCCCGAGTCTCGGCAGGGCCGACCCGAGACTCGGGGCGGTCAGTCGACGCGGTAGCCCGCCTGCGCCGCCAGGAGCGGTGCCAGCGTGTACAGCTGGTCGGCGCCGATCGTCGCACCGCGGAACCCCTCGAGCCGCTCCACCCGGTCGAGGTCGGCGGTGCGCAGGTCCACGTGGTCGATCCGGGTGTTCGAGCCCTCCGCCGCGCGGATCGTCGAGCCGTCGAAGGACACCCGGAGCAGTCGCGCGTCGGCGATGTCGAGCTCGTCGATGACGCAATCGCGGAACACCACGTCGGTCAGCGTCGAGCCGCGGAGGTTCACGAACCCGAGCTTCATGCCGACGAACTCCACCCCGTTCAACCCGGCGTCGTAGAGCTCCGCCGACCCGACGCGGCCGCCGGCGACCCGGACCTCCCGCCAGGTGCTGCTCGACGCCTTCAGAACCGGGGCGTCGAGCACCTCGACGATCGAGTCGCGGACCCGCAGTCCGCGCAGGTCCGCGGCGTCCGCGCGGAGCGTCCCGACGACGCACTCCTCGAGTTCGAGGTCCGGCAGCCGTTCGCCGGCGAGGTCGAGCACGTCGATGCGCTTGCCCTCGATCCGGTCCCCGGTGAGGACGTCGCCGGGGCCGGGCGCCCAGTCCTCGAGGTCGGCGGGTTCGGTCAGGGTGATGCGCGGAGCGTCGGTACCGGAGGAGCGGGCCATGCGCTCAGTCTGCCGCGTGGGACCGACGGCGCAGGTCGCTGACGAGCACGTAGTCCTTCGCGGGGCCGTGGGCCTCCCACCGGACCGTCCAGTGCTCGGCGTCCCCGGCGAGCACGCCAGCGTAGTCGTCGGGGGCGCACGCGTGCACCACGGCCGTCCCCCACACCCAGTCGTGGAAGACCCGGCCGTCCGAGAAGTGCACGGTCCAGTCGCCGTCCGGGGTGCGTCGCACGAACAACGTCCGGGAGACCGGCACGCTGCGCCCGTCGAACGCCATGGTGCCGGACTCGTCCCACCGCACCTCGTCCGGAGCGGTCGCCGTCAGGGTCGTGGTGCCCGCCACCGTCCCCACGGCCCCCGCACGCCGGTCGTCCACGGTCCGTCGGAGCTCCCACTCCCCCACGAGGTCCGTCGGCTGCAGCACCCGCCCACCTTACGACCGGGGACCGGGCGCGCGACCGGGACCGTTCCCACCGAGTCGATCCGCGGCGGCCGTCCCGGAGTAGCTTCGGGCAGTCACCGTCGTCTGCCCGAGGAGCATGCCCGTGCGATCCCGTCGTCACCTCCCGATCGCGCTCGCCGCGGCACTGCTCGCGATCGTGGCCCCCGCCGTGGTCACCGTCCCCGCTAGCGCCGCGACCGACCACTCCGTGCTCGACGTCGACGTCGACGCGCCCTTCATCATCGCCTTCCACAACCGGGGAACGTGGACGTTCACGGCGAAGAACGACGGCACCGGCCCGACGCTCACCCCGGTGACCCTGGCCGTCAAGTACAACGACGGTTCGAACCCGTACATCCCCGGGACGCCGAACGCCTGGTCGCAGGTGACGGCGTCGAGTCCGCAGACGAAGCAGTGCTCGATCGACACCACCAGGAAGATCGCGACGTGCATCGCGCCGCCGCTGGCACCCGGGCAGAGCGCGACGATCACGGTGTCGGCCCGGGCCGACCTCGCGGCGACACAGGACGCGGTGATCAACTGGCGGGTCACAGCCGCCCGCGGGGCGAAGGACCCGGACGTGGCGTACAACACCCGGCTCGGTGCCACGACCCAGCGCGCGCTCCGGGGTGCCTTCGACAGCGCCGCGCCGGCAGCGCACGGCGTTGCTGTCCGCGGGTGGGCCGCCGATCCGCAGCTGCCGGCCGGCCCGTTCAGCATCGACGTGACGATCAACGGCATCCGGGCTGGGCGCCTGGACGTCGGGGCGGCGCGGCCGGACGTCACGAAGGTCTACGGCTTCCGGTCGACCTCCGGGTTCGACGCGGTGGTGCCGGCGGTGGGGTCCGGGCCGCAGCGCGTCTGCGTGACCGCGGTGCACGTGCAGACCTCCGGGATCCTCGACCTCGGCTGCAAGACCGTCGACGTCGCCGCGGGCACGCCGCAGGGCCGACTCGACAGCGTCACGACCGGGCCGGACTCGTTCACGGTGGCCGGGTGGGCGTACGACCCCGACGCGATCGGTTCCGCGACGCAGGTCGCCGTCACGGCGTTGTTCCCCACCGACGACCAGCCGAAGGTCGTCGGCACCGTGTCGGCGGACCAGCCACGGCCGGACGTGAACAGCGTGAAGGGCGTCGCCGGCGACCACGGCTACAGCGTGACGTTCTCACCGCGGCAGACCCAGGTCTTCGGCGCGGAACGCATCTGCGCGGTGGCGACGAACGTCGGCGCGGGATCGGACACCATCCTCGGGTGCAAGTCGCTCGACATCCCGCTCGACGGCGACTGACGCCGCTCCACGGCGACCGGTCCCGCTCGACGGGCGACCGACTCCGCCTGACGGCGAACGATCCAGCCGGACGGCGACCGACCCCGCCCGACCGCGACCGACCGCGACCGACCGCCCGCGCTCAGCCGCGCAGCGGCCCGGACCCGGTCACCCGGGCACCGTCCGCGAACCCGACCACGAGTTCCCGCAGGGCGTCCTCGGCGGTGTGCCGCGCCTCCCACCCGAGCACCGAGCGCGCCTTGTCGACCCGCATGACCGGCACCTGCGCCGCGATGTCCACCCAGCCGGCGTCCGTCGGCTGCAGCCGGAGCCGCCAGGTAACGGTGACGATCCCGCGGAGCAGCCGCAGTGGGATCCGGACCGCGCCGAGCATCCCGAACGCCCGGGCCATCCGCGGCGGGTTGAGCACGGGCGTCGCGGCCACGTTGAACGCCCCGGGGGCCCGACGGTCGATCGCCCGCCAGAAGGCATCGGCGAGGTCGTCGGCGTGCACGGCCTGGAACACGAACGGCAGCGGGAGCGGCAGCACCGCCCACCGGATCCAGCGGACGATCGACATCGGGACGAGGCGCCCGAGGAACAGCCCGCGGAGCTCGGCGGCGGCGGCCCGTTGGAAGACCAGACCGGGCCGGAGCCGCGTGACGACGACGGACGGGTGCGCGGACTCGAACGCGTCCATCGCGGCCTCGTTCGCGGCCTTGTGGACGGAGTAGGTCGCGGTCGGGATCCCGGTCGCGGGCCAGGTCTCGTCGACCGGGGTGCGCTTGCCGTCGACGTCGACGCCGCGGTAGGCGCCGACCGACGACGCGACGACGACCTGCGGGACGCCGACGCGGGCGACGGCCTCCAGCACGTTCGCTGTCCCGGTGACGTTCGTCCGGTGCTGCGTGGGGATGTCGTGCGTCGGCTGCAGTGCCCATGCCAGGTGCACGACGGCGTCGGCACCGCGGAACACGGCGGCGAGCTGGTCGACGGTACCGTGCGCGCCGACGTCCACGGCGTGCCACACCGCGGACCCGTAGGGCTCGGCGCGGAGGTCCGGGAGACGACGAGCCACCCCGACGATCTCGACGGAACCGTGCTCCGCGCGCTCGGCAGCGAGCCGACGCACCACCGCGGTGCCCACGTTGCCGGTCCCGCCGACGACGACGATCCGCATCAGGCGGCGGCCAGGGCGGGGTCGAGCACGACCTTCACGCAGCCGTCCTGCTTCTTCTGGAACACCTCGTACATGTGCGGGGCGTCCTCCAGGGAGACGCGGTGCGTGGTGAGGTCGAGCGTGCCGAGGGGGTCCGAGGGGTCGGACACGAGCGGCATGATGTCGTCGATCCAGCGCCGCACGTTGCACTGGCCCTCGCGGATGGTGATCTGCTTGTCGAACAACGTCATCATCGGCATCGGGTCGGCCATCCCGCCGTAGACGCCGCTCAGCGAGACCGTCCCGCCGCGTCGGACGAGGTCGATCGCGGCGTGCACGGCCGCCAGCCGGTCGATGCCGACGGTCTCGATCGCCTTCTGGGCGAGCGCGTCGGGCAGCAGTCCGGCGGCGCGCTGCGCGAACCCGGCGACGGGGTTGCCGTGCGCCTCCATGCCGACGGCGTCGACGACCCCGTCCGGGCCGCGGCCGTCGGTGAGGTCGACGAGCTGCGCGACGGTGTCGTCGGTCAGGTCGAACACCTCGGCGCCGTGCTTCGCACCGAGGTCGCGGCGGACCTCCTCCGGGTCGACGGCGAGCACCCGGTAGCCGAGGTGTGCGCCGATCCGGGCGGCGAACTGCCCCACCGGGCCGAGGCCGAGCACCGCCAGGGTGCCGCCCTCCGGCACGTCGGCGTACTGCACGGCCTGCCACGCGGTGGGCAGGATGTCGCTGAGGAACAGCCAGCGGTCGTCCGGCGTCCCGTCGTCGGGCACGACGATCGGACCGTAGTCGGCGTGCGGCACGCGGAGGTACTCGGCCTGGCCACCGGGCACCTGACCGTACATCTTCGTGTAGCCGAAGAGGGCCGCACCGGAGCCGTACTCGGTGACCTGGGTGGTCTCGCACTGCGACTGGAACCCGTGCCGGCACATCCAGCAGTGTCCGCAGGAGATGTTGAAGGGAACGACGACGCGGTCGCCGACCGTGAGGTTCGTGACCGCGGAACCGACGGCCTCGACGATGCCCATCGGCTCGTGCCCGAGGACGTCTCCCTTGTCGAGGTACGGGCCGAGCACCCGGTAGAGGTGCAGGTCGGAGCCGCAGATCGCCGTGGAGGTGATCCGCACGATCGCGTCGGTCGGCTCCTGGATCGTGGGGTCGGGGACGGTCTCGACGGACACCTTCTCGGTGCCCTGCCAGGTCAGTGCGCGCACGTCGCGTTCCTCTCGTGGTCGCTTCGGGCCGGCCGGGAGGCGCGACTCGCTTCCCCCACGTCGGTACCCGCCCGCCCCGTGGTGCGTTCCCAGCCCCGTCCGCTGGGCGCGTCGCGTGGCGGGGGTGCGCCGCGCCTCCCGGCCCGGTCTCGGCGGCCGCCCGCCGGACGCGCCCCGTCAGGCGACGGGGTCGGCGAGGACCGCTGCCAGCACCCGCTCGTGCTCCGGGCGGCCACCCGGTCCGGCGCTCCCGGCGAGCATGATGAGCGCCTTCCAGAGCGCCCAACCGCGCGCCCGCCCCCAGTTGTCGTCGTCGAGCCCGACGGTCCGGCGGAAGCGACGGCGCGCGTCGCCGTCGAGGAAGGTCCACGCGAGCACGAGGTCGCTGGCGGGATCACCGACGCCGCACGTCCCGAAGTCGATCAGTGCGCTGAGGCGTCCCGACCCGTCCACCAGGAGGTTCCCCGGTGCGACGTCCCCGTGGAACCAGACGCCCGGCCCGTCCCACGTCGTGTCGGTGGCCGCGGCCCAGACCCGTTCGCAGGCGCGACGGTCGACGGATCCGCCGAGCACGTCGAGTGCGGTGGCGACCTCCGCGCCGTAGTGGGCCGGGTGCGCTCCCCGGTGGAACGAGTGCGCGCCCGCGACCGGACCGTCGCCGGCCGGGACGGCCCGCAGCTGCTGCAGCACGCCGGCGACGTCCTCGGCGAACCGCACACGGTCGAGGCTCGGCGCCCGGGACGCGACCGTCCCCTCGATCCACCGGCGGACCGACCACGGGAACGGGTACGTCTCGTCGGGGGCACCGAGGCCGACCGGTTCCGGCACGGGGACGTCGAGGTGTGCGGCGATCGTCGGCAGCACCCGCTGCTCCTTCTCCACCGCGGCGACGTACCCGGCGGCGCTCGGCAGACGCACCGACAGCGTGTCCCCGAGCCGGTACGTCCGGTTGTCCCAGCCCTGTGGGTCCACCGGTCGGACGGGCAGGCCGGCCCACTGCGGGAACTGGGACGCGACGAGCCGCTCCACGAGGACGGCGTCGATGCGGGGCCGGGGCACCTCGGTGTGCATCCGCCCACGGTAGCGCCGGGTGCCGTTGCGGGTGCCGCCGGGCGCCGGATGCCCCTTGCGGGTGCCGCCGGGTGCCTTCTCCCGATGGGCGACGGGTGTCGGTGGCGGGTGCCTGTTGTCGGTGGCCGACCGGCCATCCGGGGTCAGCCGTCGAGCCGATGCGGACGACCCACGCGGCTCGTGACACTGGAGCCGATGGACCACCGCACAACCCGCCGGACGTTGCTCGTCGGCGCCGCCGGCGCGCTCTCGGCCGCGACGCTCGCGGCGTGCGCGGCGACCGGTCAGGCCCCGACCGCGTCACCGACGGCCCGGCCGACCCGCAGTCCGTCGCCGACGCCCACTCCCACCCCGACCCCGACCCCGACGCCGGCACCGACGCGCGCCCCGGTCGCGATCCCCCGGCACCCGCTGCCCGCGGGCACCGTGACCGCCCTGCCCGCCGGGACGCCCGGGATCGCCTGGACCGTCGACGACGGCGCCAGCCCGGACGTCGTCGAGGCGTACGCGCGGTTCGCCGCGGCCACCGGCACCCGGCTCACGTTCTTCGTGAACGGCGTCCGACCGTCGTGGACCGAGCACGCCGACCTGCTGCGGCCGCTGGTCGAGTCCGGACAGGTGCAGCTCGGCAACCACACGTGGGACCACCCGGCCCTGACGAAGCTCTCCGACCAGGGCATCGAGGACCAACTCGTCCGGAACCACGAGTTCATCGAGCACACCTTCGGCGTGGACGCCCGCCCGTACTTCCGCCCGCCGTTCGGCTACCACGACGCGCGGGTCGACGCCGCGGCCGCCCGGGTCGGGTACTCCACGCCGCTGCTCTGGTACGGCTCGCTCGCCGACTCGGGGGACATCACGTCGGACCAGATCGTCGGGTTCGCCCAGCAGTGGTTCCTGCCCGCGCACATCGTCATCGGTCACGCGAACTTCCCGGGGACGATCGGGGCGTTGCCGCGGCTCGGGAAGCTGCTCGACGAGCGGCACCTCGCGACCTTCACGCTCGACGACGTGTTCAGCCGGTAGGGGCCGCACGCAGTCCGGTCCGGTGCTCGTCGAGGCACGGCGGTACAGCGGACTGCGCGGTCGGCGACCAGGATCAGGCGCGCAGCCGCTCCCGTTCCGCCGGGGGCAGGTGCTCGGTGGCCGTCCTCCGCGCCGACGGTGTCAGGAATCGTCCGCTGCGCTCCAGGAACGCGATGAGCGCCGGTTCCGACGCCCGCTTGCCGGTCTCCCGCAGCACCCAGCCGACTGCCGACTGCACGGTCTCGCTGCGTTCCCGCACGAGCCGCCCCGCGATGCCGAGCGGCACCTCGTCGTCGCCCTGCTTCACGAACGCCAGCGTCGCCACGACCGCGATCCGCCGGACCATCGCCACGTCGGACTTCACGAGCGCGTACAGCGGACCCGTGGAGCCACCGACGAGCGGGGCCCCGACGAGCTCCTCGGCCGCGAGGTCGACCAGCACCGTGTCGTCGAACCGCTCCGCCTTCGCCGCCGACAGGTACTCGTCGGTCAGCTCCGGGTCCGGGCGCTCACGCATCGCCTGCACGAGGAGCAGCACCGCCACGAGTCGCGCACCGGGGTCCTCGCTCCACAGCAGCGCGGACCGCTCGCCGTCGTCGAGGTCTGCGAACTGCCGTGCGACCCTGCGGGCCGCCGCGACGTCCCCCGGGGTGCGTGCGAGCGCCGCGAGCACGGCCTCCGCGTCCGCCGGGTTCCGTCCACCACCGGCCGGGAGGCGCGTCACGCGACCTCCCCGTCGGTCGGCTCGTTCCGCGGCGCGGTCCGGCGACCGCGCCGCAACACGATCACCGCGACGACGACCAGGAACGCGGCGAAGAGCCAGGTGCCCACCTGCGGGTCGACGAGGCGGGCGATCCACGCGCCTCCCGGCGAACAGACGGCGGCGGTGACGCCGACCGTGAGACCGACACGGAGGTCGACCGCGCGCCGACGCAGGTTCGCGACCGTCCCGGACACCGACGTCGGCACCATCGTCAGCAACGACGTCCCCTTCGCGAGCAGGTCACCGGCACCGAGCGCGACCTCGAGCCCCGGCACGATGACGACCCCGCCACCGACTCCGACCAGCCCGGACAGCACGCCCGACAGCAGACCGAGCAGGAGCAGGACGATCGCCTCCACCACGCCGAAGTGGACCGAACCGCCCCGCGTCGGCACCGTCGTGAACAACGACACCAGGACGACGGCGATGAAGCCCACGAAGATCCACGGCAGCACGCGCAACGGGAGCGCGCGCAGCAGGCGTGCTCCGATCGGGGCGCCGACGACGCTGCCCACCGCCAGGGTCAGGGCGGCGAGCCAGTGCACCTCGCCCTGTGCGGCGTAGGTGATCGCGCCGACGACGGCCGCCGGGGCGATGGCCACCAGCGACGTCGCCGATGCCCGGCGCTGGTCGAGGTGCAGGAACGTCATGAGCGCCGGCACGACGATGACGCCACCGCCGACGCCGAACAGGCCGGAGAGCACCCCGGCGACGATCCCGATCGCGATCAACACGATCACCCGTCCGCCGCGCTTCTCCATCCCCACAACCCTACGGCCGTCGGGGCATGGATCCGACGACGGACGTCAGGCCGAGAACCGCTGCACGGCCTCCCGGATCGGTGCTGCGTGGAGGTAGATGTCGTCGAGCGCCTCGATCGGGTGCTTCGTCTCCACCTTGTTCTCGTCGAAGAGCCCGAGGTACTTCTGCTTCTTGCCGTTGAACCAGAGCCGCGCGATCGGCTTCCGGTTGTTGTCGTCGAGCAGGACCGCGAAGTAGGACTTCTGGTCGCGGTGGGCGATGCGGTCCGGCTTGACCTCGCTGCAGGCGATGGCCTTGACGATCTGGTAGCCCTCGAGCTCCTCGAGCGTGGTCTCGATCTCCGTGTCGCGGTCGAGGTCTCCCTCGGCGATGGGCTCGCTCGTCACGGCGTCGGCCGGCGCCTCGGCGCCGACGGGCGCGCTGTACGAGGCGCCGAGCGCGGTCTTGAGACGGTCGTTGACCTGCTCGTTCAGGAACTGCTTCGACGCCTTAGCGACGAGGGTCGTGAACTGGGTCCGCGCCTCCTGGGTGAACCGTCCGTCGTAGACGCGCGAGGCGAAGAGACGGACGAAGTCCTCCTCTGGCTCGCGGAACTGCGCGGCGATCGCTCGCTTGATGGCGCCCACGTACTTGAGTTCCTCGGCGGCACTGATCACGGAGTCGAGGTCGAAGACGTCCTTCGTGAGCTTGCGGAGCTCCGGCAGGAGGGTCTCGTCGATGTCGGCGAGGTCGAGGACCAGGAACGGGCGGTCGTCCATCTTGTTCGGAGCATCGAGGTCGGTGTAGAAGTTGTAGACCTCGCCGTTGGTCAGGACTGCGATGCGGGCGTTCGTCACCGAGAAGTACCGGAAGAGCTGCGATGCGTGCTCGATCTTCAGTGGTTCGGTCGACTTCTTGCACTCGATGAGGATCTGGACCTCGCCGTCGCGCATGATCGCGTAGTCGACCTTCTCACCGCGCTTCACGCCGACGTCGGCCGTGAACTCCGGCACGACCTCCAGGGGGTTGAACACGTCGTACCCGAGGATCGTCGAGATGAACGGCATGACGAACGCGTTCTTCGTCGCTTCTTCGGTCTGGATGGCCTCTCGCTGGTTCTGCACCTTCGTCGCGAGTGCGGCCAGACGTTCTTCGAACTCCACTGTTCCTCCCCTGGGTCGTTGCAACCGTAGTTGACGACCAGTCATCATTGAGCGCCGTCGATCACCCCACTTCGCGGGGTTCGATCACAACGTAGTGGATGTGGAACATCGTGGGTGAGATGCAACAATGCTGGCGTACCACGGCCGTAGGCTGTCCCCGGGGTCGCGCGTCGCCGGGCGTGGACCCCGGGCAGAGTTGAAGCCCACCACCGCGGCAACGGTGATGGGCTTCGAGTTGCTCTCCGAGTGGAGTGCCTGAGGGACCGCATACGTCCCGAGCGCGAACGCTCGGGCCAAGCATACGTGACCACCGTCACGCATGCACCCCTCGGCACTTCCGCTCCTCGTGTCCGCCGGCGCTGACACCGGAGGTGGTCTCGATGTCGAACGACAACGGGTCCGAGCCCAGGCGTCGAGTGTCCTGGTTGGGGGTCGCGAGCTTGCTCGTGGCCGTCACCAGGCTCGTGCTCGATGCCTGGCGGAAGGACTGAGACCGGCGGCCCGCACCCATCGGGTGCGGGCCGTTCCGATCGGGCGACGCTGCATCACGTGCGAGGGGCCGTCCAGCGTCCCGCGCTCCGGACCACTTCCCGCAGCGCGGGGCGCTGCGTCAGCGGAAGTGCAGCGTCTTCAACGGATCGACGAGCGTCCCGCCCTGGCGGACCTCGACGTGCACGTGCGGGCCGGTGGACTGGCCGGTGTTCCCGGACTTCGCGATCTCCGAGCCGGTCGACACGATCTGCCCCTGCTTCACCTCGATCTTGCTGAGGTGGGCGGTGAGGACCGTCGTCATCCCGTAGGTCACGACGACGTAGTTGCCGTACGAGGGGTTGTTCGCGACCGTGCTCGTGACCTTCCCGGCGCCCGAGGCGTACACGGGCGTGCCGGTGCCGACCGCCGCGTCGGTGCCCTGGTGGTAGCGCGGCACGTGTCCGGCTCCGCGGTCGTCGTTGTACTTGCCGCTGATCTTCGTGCTCTTCACCGGCCACAGCAGCCCGGTGACCTTGCGCGTGGACCACACCCGGGTGTCGGTCTTGCCGTAGAGCACGACGTTGGCGTCGACCTGCACGAGGAGCTGCCCCGCTCCGGCGCGGCTGGTGTTCGACGCCCAGAGCGGCTTCTGGTCGGTGCCGTAGACCACCAGGTTGCCGTCGGTCTGCACCGCAGCCCAGGCGCCGGGGTGGCCACCGGTCCGCGAGGACCAGACGACCGCGCCGTTCACGGTCTGCACGAGGTTCCCGTCGCCCTGCATCGTGAGCCGGCGGGCGTTGGAGGCATCCGAGCGCAGCACCGTGCCCGAGGCGATGACCGACCCGGCGGCGACCTGGTCCTGGAACGTCGCGGCCTGCCAGACGATCCCGCCCGCGGTGTCGAGCGAGGTGATCGCGCCGTCGGCACCGAGCTGCAGCTGCTTCCCGACCCGTCCGGCGACACCCCACCGGGCGATCAGCTTGCCGTTCTGCACGATGGTGATGCGGCCGTCGGGGTTGACGACGGCGCTGGAGCCCGGCGCCCTCGTGGTGCTGGAGGCCCAGAGCACCTTGCGGCCGATGCCGTACTCGACGAGGTTGCCGTCGCCCTGCATGACCAGCTGGAACTGGCCGTTCCGCGAGGTGATCGAGTCCCCCGGGTGCAGCCAGGTGCCGGCCTTGGCCGGACCGACGATGGTGGTGGCGCTGGCGGGCGCGGCGAAGACGATGCTGCCGGTGACGGCGACGACGACGGCCGCCAGGACGGCCGTGAGCCGTGTGGTGATGGTGTTGCGCACGAAGAGAGGTCCCCTGCTCGGTGTGGTCCCGCCGGTCGCGGGCGCCCCGACCCCCTGGCCGGGACGTTCGGCGACCCGCCCTGTCCGGGCCGCCGAACGATGGTCACTGTTTCTGTGAGCGATCACAACCCCTTGCCGGGTCGGCGCGGAACCCCAGTTCCGGGGGCATGCGGGACAGGATGGACCCATGTCGACCCCGAATCCCGCCTTCGTCCCACCGACCGCACACGCCACACGGCCCGATCTCCGCGGCACCTTCGGCATGGCCGCGTCGACGCACTGGATCGCTACGGCGACGGCACAGTCGGTGCTCGAGCGGGGCGGCAACGCCTTCGACGCAGCTGCAGCGGGGGCGTTCGTGCTGCACGTCGTCGAGCCGCACCTGAACGGTCCCGGCGGCGACCTCACCGCGGTGTTCGCGACCGCGGCGGACCCGACGCCGACGGTCCTGGTGGGCCAGGGGCCGGCCCCCGCGGGCGCGACCCCGGAGCACTACCGGGCCGAGGGACTCGAGCTCGTCCCCGGCTCCGGCGCACTGGCGGCCGCGGTCCCCGGAGCGGTCGACGCGTGGCTGCTGCTGCTGCGCGACCACGGCACGTGGGAACTCGCCGACGTGCTCGCACCGGCCGTCGGCTACGCCCGCGACGGGCACCCGGTCGCACCGGCGGTGGTCCGCACGATCACGACCGTGCGGGGACTCTTCGAGGAGCACTGGCCCACGTCCGCCACGCAGTGGCTGCCTGGAGGCACGGTGCCGGTCCCCGGGGACCTGGTGCGCAACGAGGCGCTCGCCTCGGTGTACGACCGGCTCGTGGCCGCCGGTGACGGCGCCGACAGCCGGTCCGCCCGGATCGACGCGGCACGGACCGAGTGGGCGGAGGGGTTCGTCGCGGAGGCCGTCGACCGCTTCGTCCGCGAACCGCACCGGCACTCGTCCGGCACCGACCACGCGGGCGTGATCCGCGCGTCCGACCTGGCAGCGTTCCGGGCGTCGTACGAGCCGGCCACGACGGCGGAGTTCCGCGGGTGCACGATCGCGAAGACCGGGGCGTGGGGCCAGGGTCCGGCGCTCCTGCAGACGCTCCGACTGCTCGAACCGCTCGACGACGCCCTGCTCGACCCGTCGACCGAGCTCGGCGTGCACACGATCACCGAGGCGCAGAAGCTCGCGCTGGCCGATCGCGAGGCGTTCTACGGCGACGGCGCGGTCCCGCTCGACGTGCTGCTCTCCGACGCCTACACCGACGAGCGTCGGGCGCTGATCGGCGACCGGGCGTCCGCCGAGCTCCGACCGGGCACCGTCGTCGGTGTCGCGCACACGCTGCCGCCGGTCCGCACCCCGGAGGAGGCCGTGCGGCTCGGGACCGCCGGCGCGCAGGGCGTCGGCGAGCCGACCGTGCGGGTCACACCGGTCGAGGACCGTGGCGAACCGGTCGAGGACCGCGGCGAGCTGGTAGAGGACCGCGGCGAGCCGTTCGTCGCTCCGGACGGCGAGACCCGCGGCGACACGGTCCACATCGACGTCGTGGACCGCTGGGGCAACATCGTCAGCGCGACCCCGTCCGGCGGCTGGCTGCAGTCGTCCCCGACGATCCCGGAGCTCGGGTTCTGCCTCGGCACCCGGCTGCAGATGACCTGGCTCGAGGAGGGCACCGCCTCGACGCTCCGCCCCGGCGAACGCCCGCGCACGACCCTGACGCCCACGCTCGTGCTGCGTGACGGCGCCCCCGTCCTGGCGCTCGGTTCACCGGGCGGTGACCAGCAGGACCAGTGGCAGCTGCTGTTCCTGCTGCGCTGGATCGTCGGCGGGTACTCCCCGCAGCAGGCGATCGACGCCCCGGCGATGCACACGACGTCGTTCCCGGGGTCGTTCTGGCCGCGCACGTGGGAGCCCGCGGGACTCGTGGTCGAGGACCGGCTCGGTGACGAGGTCATCGCCGGACTCGAGGCCCGCGGGCACGTGGTCACCCGCGCGGGCGACTGGGCGCTCGGTCGACTGACGTGCGTGACCCGTGACCCGGCGTCCGGGGTGCTCGGTGCGGCGGCGAACCCCCGCGGGGCGCAGGGCTACGCGGCCGGGCGCTGACCCCGGCCGCGGGCCGCCCGGACCCAGCGCACGAGGTTCACGATCGGGTAGGCGAGGGCCAGCCCGGCGAGCACGAGCAGGGCGAGCCCGCCGACCCAGCTGCCGGTCGACGCGTCGACGTTGGCGTTCTGCCACAGCGGCACGGAACGCACGATCGCGTTGATGCCGACGGCGGTCAGCACGAGCGACGCGACGATCCGCCACACGAGTCCGGCGCGGCTGACGGGCCCGGCGTCGGACGCTGCGGCGCCGGCGGTCGGGGCGTCGTAGGGGATTCCCATCGTGTAGCCGCCGTCGGCGCCGTCGCCCGAGTTGCGGGGACGCGCGACCGCTTCGGTGTACTCCGGAGCGCGGTACGGCAGCTTCGGCTGGTACAGGTCCTGCTGGTTCACCTGGTTGGACTCGCGTGCGTCGACCATGGTCCGCTCCCCACCCGGCACGCCCCTCGCGCCGTGTCGCCACGATACCCGAGGAGCGACCGGACGGCGGAGACCGTTACCGGATCGTCAGACGGCGGCGGACGGCACGACCACCGCACGACCCGAGAGCTCGCCGGCCTCGAGCTTCCGGTACGCCTCGAGCGCGTCGTCCAGGGCGTACCGCTCGACGTCCGGCTCGATCTGTCCGGCGCGGTACATGGCGACGACCTCGTGCAGGTCCTCGATGGTGCCCCAGTAGGTGTTCGTGATCGTCGACTCGTACGGCGTCGAGAAGAAGTTCCACTCGGTGGTGCCGCCGGCGATCCCGACGACGGTGCAGCGTCCACCGATGGCCATCGACGCCTGGGCGGTCGTGATCGTCGGGGTGGCGCCCACGAAGTCGAACGCGGCGTCGACGCCACGGCCGCCGGTGATCGCACGGATGGCGGCGACCTGGTCGGGACCCGCCGGCACGGTGATCGCGCCACGGGCGGCGGCGCGGTCCATGGCGTCCTGCTTCACGTCGGTCGCGATGACGGTGGCACCGGTGAGGGCGGTGAGGATCTGCACGGCGATCTGCCCGAGTCCGCCGAGCCCGACGACGAGGGCGTACCGGCCGCCGCCCGCCAGGTTCGGCAGCGAGTTCTTGATCGCGTGGTACGGCGTGAGAGCGGCGTCGCTGAGCGGTGCGGCGGCGATCGGGTCGGCGTCGCCGAGGGGCACCAGGTTGCGGGCCGGGACGGTGACGTACTCGGCCATGCCGCCGTCACGCCCGAGGCCGATGCCCGCGTACGGGTTGGTGGCGGCGTTCTCGCAGTAGGTGTCCTGCCCCTTGGAGCAGTACGAGCAGTGCCCGCATCCGACGGGGCCGTAGACGAGGTAGGCGTCGCCCTCCGTGAAGCCGGAGACGCCGTCGCCGACCGCCTCGACCCAGCCGGAGTTCTCGTGCCCGAGGACGAACGCGGGGGCCTGCGCGCCCGGCTGGCCCTCCTGGAACTCGCGGTAGACGGCGACGTCCGAGTGGCAGGCACCGGCACCGGCGACCTTGAGCAGCACCTCCCCCGGGCCCGGAGTGGGCTTCGGGACCTCCGCCAGGGACGGGAAGGTCTGGTACTGCTCGAACACGACGGCGCGCATGGTGGGTCTCCTTTGAACGCCTCCTACGCTACACCTGTCGCCTAAACCGGCGGAGGGGATCCTGCGTCTTCGCCGTGAGCCGGTTGCGAGAACGGTCGTTCTCCGCTTGACTCGGCTGCGACGGTCCCGTTCGGGACCACTCCCCACACGAAAGGAGCGGCCATGCCCACGCGCACCGCACGCACCGCCTGGAACGGCGGCCTGAACGACGGCTCCGGCCAGGTCGAACTCTCCAGCTCCAAGGTCGGCACGTACGACGTGTCGTTCCCGAAGCGCGCCGCCGAGGACGCCGACGGCACCACCAGCCCCGAGGAGCTCATCGCCGCAGCGCACTCCGCCTGCTACGCGATGCAGTTCTCCGCCGTCCTCGGTGAGGCCGGCGGCACCGTCGAGGCGCTCGACGTCAAGGCGGACGTCTCCCTCGGCCCGGACAGCGCGGGTGGGTTCAAGCTCACCGGCATCGTCCTCACCGTCAGCGGCGAGGTCACCGGCATCGACGAGGCCGCCTTCCTGAAGGCCGCCGAGGACGCCAAGGCGACCTGCCCGGTCAGCAAGGCACTCACCGGCGTGGACATCACGCTCCACGCGACGCTCGAGCAGTAGGCGAGCGACGCAGGCGTCGTCACCATGTGACGGACTGGAGGCGCGGGGCCGGCCGGCACCGCGCCTCCAGTCCGTCCACCGGTCACGTGGAGAACGCGACTGGCACCATGGCGGGATGGCCGAGCAGTCCCCCCACGGCGTCCCCAGACCCGGTCGCCCACCCCGGCCGCGCGTCCGCAACCTCGCGCAGCACGACATCCGCGACGCCCGCGCCCGGCTGCGCGGCACGCTCTACGAGCGGGTCACCCCGGACACCCGCCCGCGGGAGCAGTACTCGGCGGTGCAGATCGTCGACTTCTGCCTCGACCTGGCCGAGGTGATGCTGGCGTCCGGCGCCGACACCCGCAGCGTCGAGACCGCCGTCGTCGCCGTGTCGACGAAGTGGAACCTCGCCCCGCTCGACCTCGACTTCTCCGGCAGTTCGGTCACCATCCAGTACGCGCCCGCCGACGCCCCGCCGTTGGTGAAGGTCCGCACCGTCCAGTCCGACGGCTCCGACCTGGACCGACTCGCGCGGGCGAACCAGATCGTCGACGACCTCGTGCACGACGAGCGCGACATGACCTCGGCGGTGAACGCGCTGGTCGCCGTCCTGCGCCTCCCGCCGCGGTGGCCACGGTGGCTCGCCGACGTCGGTCTCTCGATCCTCGGCATCTCGATCGCGATGCAGGCCGGTGGCGGCTGGCGAGCGGGACTCGGCGCCTTCGTCCTGATGCTCGGCATCATCGTGTCCGGCCGGTGGCTGACCGGCCGGGGCTTCCCGCAGTTCTTCGTGTCCGGGGCGCAGGGTGCCGTCGCGTCGGCGCTCGGCACCCTGGCGATCTGGGCCGGCGTCCTCCACCCGGCCGGCGCCGCGACGATGGTGGGTGCCCTCGTGGTGCTGCTGCTCCCGCACCCGTCGCTCGTCACCTGGGCGCAGGACGCGATCTCCGGGTTCCGCGCGATGGCGGTCGCCCGGGCGTTCTACATCGGACTGATCATCGCCGCGATCGTCGTCGGTGTCCCCGCCGGCATCGCGGTGACGAAGGGGTTGCACATCGAGGTCGACCCCTCCGGCATCGTGCTGCAGACCCTGCCCCTGTGGGCCGCCCTGCTGCTCACCGTGGTCTCCGCGGCGGCGAACTGCTTCGTGCAGCAGGCCAGCGCCCGCGTGATCCCGGTCGCCGTGGTGTTCTCCGTCCTCTCCGGCGCCGCACTCCGGGTCCTGCGGGAACTCGGGATGCCGCTGCTCGGTGCGACGTTCCTCGCCGCCGTGCTCCTCGGGGTCCTGTCCACGATCGCTGCGGCGCGGATGCGGACGGCCGTGGCGGCGATCGCCGTGCCGGCCTTCTGCGGAGCGCTGCTGCCCGGCGTCGCGGTCTCGAACGCGCTGCTGAACTTCATGTCCGGGTCGTCGAGCGCCGCCCTGGACTTCGTCGCGGCGGTGTCCGTGGCGCTGGCGATCGGTGCCGGACTCGTGCTCGGCGGCCTGTTCGCCACCCCCGGTGCACGACGGGCCCTGCGCCGTGCACGGAAGGTCGTGGTGCACTCGGTCCACAACGACACGACGGCACTGCGGGTGATCCGCGACTCCGGCTACGACCCGGGCGACGGCTCGGTGCCGCGCGGCCCACGGCCACGCTGACCGCGGTTCAGATCTCCCAGCCGCCGTCGCTCCAGGTGGACAGACGACGAGCAGCCTGGGGCTCGTAGCGTTCCATCCACCCGCGCTCGAGCCGGGCCACCGCGCGGTCGAAGGCCGGCACGAGGTCGAGGTCCGAGCGCAGGAGCGCCTGCAGCTGCAGCCCCTCGTACAGTGCGATCAACTGCTCCGCACCGCGCCGGGGGTCCATCGTGTGCGGCGCACGGCCCACGGCGATGTCGTGCTCGAGCCCGCGCTTGATCTGGGCGTAGAAGAGCTGGTACCGCGACCGGAGGTACGTCGCCATCGGGTGCTGCGGGTTCCCCGCGACCGAGAGCAGCGCGACCAGGAGCCGCATGAGCGCGGGGTCCTCGGCGTTCGACGCGACGATGGCCCGCAGGAGCTGGACGGTCGAGCCGTCGCCGACCTCGCGGGTGACCTCGTCCATCCGGCTGCCGTTCCACCGGTCGACCGCGGCGAGCACGAGCCCGTCCCACGACGGGAAGTGCTGCCGGAGCTCGTCGACGGAGATGCCGATCCGGTCGGCCACCTTCGCCGCGTCGGCTTCGTGGAACGGGATGTCCCGCAGCAGGTCGACGGTCGCACCCACGATCGTGATGCGCAGGTGCAGGGTGGCGGCCGCGGCGGCTGCCGCCTGCGTGTCCGCGCTGGTGTGTTCGAGCATCGTGCCCTCCGTCGTCCCCGGACGTCATGTCCGTGTCACCCCGCTTCGGGGCAAGTCCATCCAAACGGAGATCGGGGGACACCAGAATCCCCGGTCCGGGTGTCGGCATGTCGGGGGACAAGCGAATGGTTCGCAGCACAATCGCGGCGTTCCGTGTGACGATGCCGCCATGACCCCGAACGACCCCACCGCGCAGGGACTGGCGACCATGGCCTCGGCCGGCTTCGAGTTCGGCGGCGATCCCGAGCAGGTCGCGCACGACGTCCGGACGATGTGGGAGCAGCTCGGACGCCCGGTCGGCGCCTTCGAGGCCGCAGCCCGGGCCGTCGCCGTCCTGCCGCAGCGGCCGGAGGTGCCGATCGCCGACCAGGCCAGGCGTCGGGCGTTCGAGCGGGCGATCGGCATCAACCCGGTGGAGGTCGAGCTCGCGGCGGCGCTGTCCGCGCGGGAGCTCCTCGAGCGGATGGCCCGTTCGGTCACCTGCTGACGCGCGGCATCCGACCCCGGCGCCGCTCCCACAGACGACGAGACACCGCCGGGGTCCGGCGGTGTCTCGTCGTCGCAGCGGTCGCCCGCGAGCGGGTGCTACGGGGTCGGCATGCCACCGTCGACGTGCAGGGTCTCCCCGACGACGTACGACGACTCGCCGCTCGCCAGGAACACGTACGCGGGTGCGAGCTCGGCCGGCTGTCCCCACCGGCCGAGGTAGGTCTGCTCGCCGGCCGAGGGCAGGTCCTCCGGCTTCTGCCCACCGGCGGGCTGCAGCGGGGTCCAGATCGGGCCCGGAGCGACGGCGTTCACGCGGATGCCCTTCGGCGCCAGCTGCGCGGCGAGGCCCTTCGCCAGGTTGTTCACGGTCGACTTCGTCGCCGCGTAGTGCACCAGGTGCGGCGACGGTGCGTACGCCTGGATCGAGGTCGTGTTGATGATCGTCGACCCCGGCTGCAGGTGCGGCACCGCGGCCTTCGTGATGCGGAACGTCGCGTAGACGTTGGTCTTGAACGTCTCGTCGAACTCGTCGTCGGAGATGTCGACGATGGAGTCGACGTTCTGCTGCTTGCCCGCGTTGTTCACGAGGATGTCCAGCCCGCCGAGCTGCTCGACGGCGTCCGCGACGAGCTGCTCGCAGACCTGGAGCGAGGTGATGTCACCGGGCAGCGCGACGGCCTTGCGACCGGCTGCCTCGATGAGGGCGACGATGCGGTCCGCGTCCTCCTGCTCCTCGGGCAGGTAGGAGATCGCGACGTCGGCGCCCTCGCGGGCGTAGGCGATCGCGACCGCGGCACCGATCCCGGAGTCACCGCCGGTGACGAGCGCCTTGCGGCCCTCGAGTCGACCCGAGCCGCGGTAGGTGTCCTCGCCGTGGTCGGCGGGCACGTTCTGCGCCATCTCGGCGTCCGTGCCGGCGCCCGGCAGGTACTGCTCGTCGGGCTTCTTGTCGGCGTACATCGTGGTCGGGTCCTGCATGCTGTACTGGTCCGTCATGCCGCCGACGGTACGCAGGCGGTCACCGCCGCCCGTCCAGGCGCCTGTCCCCCGGTGCGCGCAGCGGCCAGCGTCCGCCGGTGCTCGCCTCCCCCGCCTCGTCGCGCTCACGTCGCGCCCCCGGACGGACATCGCGCCCCGCCGTGACGGGGCGCGATGTGCGCCACGGGGCGCGAACCGGGTGGGCGGTCAGGAAGACCCGCCTGGAGGCACGGCGCCGGCCCGGCAGGTCCCTCAGGCCGGGTGCGCGGCCAGGAACGCGTCCGTCTCCGCACGCGTGGGCGCGGTCGCCGGACCACGGCGCGAGACCGCGATCGCGGCGGCGGCGTTGGCCCGCCGGACCGCGTCGAGCAGGGTCGCGCCACGGGACAGCGCCGCGACGAGCACGCCGCCGTGCGCGTCCCCGGCACCGTTCGTGTCGACGGCCTCGACCGTGAACCCCGGCACGAGGACGGGCCCCTCGGGCAGCGAGGGGTCCGCCACCCAGCAGCCGGCCGCGCCGTCCCGCACCAGCACCGTGCCGGGCGCGACCGCGGCCATGGCGGCGACCGCCTGCCGGAGGTCGGCCGACCCCGGGGACATCAGCCGGGCCTCCCGGGCGTTCGTGGACACGACGTCCGCACGCGCCGCCACGGGCGCGACCACCTGCGGGTCGAGCGTGTCGACCAACGGCGACGGGTCGAACACCACCCGCACCGATGCCGGGACCGAGCCGATCCAGTCGGCGATCGCCCGGGCGTTCACGGGATGGGCGAGGCCGTAGCCGGAGACGAACAGCGTGTCGTCCTCGCGGAACGCCACGCGGGCGAGCTCGGCCGGACCGAGGCGTCCCTCGGCGCCGACGCTCGTCACGAACGTGCGCTCCGTCGAGGCGTCGACGAGTGCGACGCAGTAGCCGCTGTCCTGGTCCGGCAGTCCGGGCTGCAGGACCTCGACGGCGGCGTCCACGAGCGCCCGGCGGACGACGTCGCCGAAGGGGCCGGTGCCGTACTGGCCCGCGAAGACGACCTCGAGGCCGTCACGTCGAGCGGCGACCATCGTGTTGAGGCCGCCACCGGCCGTGATCTCGGACGACGACGCGATGACGTCACCGCCCGGGTCCGGCAACGCGCCGACGCGCATCACGATGTCGACGATGACGTTGCCGACGGAGACCAGACGCGGCATCAGGAGAGCTCCGTCGCGGGGAGCGGGGCCGATTCGTCGGCGGGCGCGTGCAGGGCACCCTGCGGGCCCCCGGTGAGCACGTAGACCGCGGCCGCGACGATGAACGTGACGATCCAGCCGAGGCCGTTCGCCCCGATCCAGGTGCCGGCGAACGTGCCGACGAACACCGGGTCCGCGTCGCCGACCTGCACGCTCGTGAACAGGAAGCCGACGACGATCGCGACGGCCCAGGCGATGACCGCCCGCCACGCGATGCCACCCGAGTACCAGTAGCGGCCGCCGGCGCGGAGGTCGAGCAGCGCCGCCGGGTCGTACCAGGTGCGGCGGACGATGTCGGCGATGAAGACGCCGAGCCACGCGGTGATCGGCACGGCGAGCACGGAGATGAACGTGATGAACGGTGCGTAGAAGCCGTCCGCGACGAGCATGAAGTACATCGCGCCGAGGAACGTGACGACCACGTCGACGGTGACCGCCCACACCCGGGGCACCTTGATGCCGAGGGTCAGCGTGGTGAGGCTCGCGGAGTACACCGACAGGTGGTTCGACAGCAGCAGCCCGCCGAACGCGGCGATCAGGTACGGCACGGCCATCCACCCGGGGAGCAGGTCGCGGATCGCGGCGACGGGGTCGCCCGCCTGCGCCAGGGTCGGGTCGCCGGCGGACACGAGCGCGCCGAGCCCGACGAGGACGACGAGCGGGATGCCGGCGCCGGCTGCGCTCGCACCGACGAGCTCGGCGGCCCGGACGCTCGTCTTCGAGTACCGGGCGATGTCCGCACCCGCGGTGGCCCATCCGATGCCGGTGCCGGCCGCGATCGTGCCGATGCCGATCGCCATCGCCGCGAACGGTCCTGCGGGAGCGCTGCCGACGACGTGCCAGTCGACGCGGACGACCAGGAACACGGCCACGAAGACGTTCAGCGCACCGAAGACCCAGGTCGCCCACTTCTGGACGGCGACGATGAACGCGTGACCGAGCCCGGAGATGAGCACCGTCGCGACGACGAACACCAGGATCGCGACGATCGTCAGCACCGGGTTGTGCTTCGCGTCGCCGTCCGTGCCGAACAGGATCGTGAAGAGCGACAGGAGCACGAAGGCCGCCGTCGTGGTGTTCACGGTCTCCCAGCCGAGGCGGGACAGCAGCGAGACCACCGTCGGCCCGATGTTGCCGCGGACGCCGAAGACCGCGCGGCTCAGGGTGAGGCCGGGTGCGCCGCCCCGACGACCGGCGATCGAGATCACCCCGACCACGGCGAAGGACCCGGCGGCACCGATCACGGCGACGAGCAGGGCCTGCCAGATGGTGAGGTGCTGGAACGCCACCAGGGTCGCGCCGAGGGGCAGCCCGAGGATGGAGATGTTGGCCGCGAACCACACCCAGAACAGCGCGCCGGCCTTCCCGGTGCGTTCGGCGGCGGGCACGGGTTCGATGCCGCGCTGCTCGATGCTGGTGAGGGTTCCCGAGCTCGGGGTGTCGGTCATGGTTCCTCTTACGTCGTCGGAAGGGTTCGTGGGGCCGGGCGGTGGCTCGTGGGGGGATGCCACCGACCGGGGCTAGTGGGCGCTGGTCGCGCCGGGGCTGGTCGGGTCGGCGCTGGTCGGGTCGGCGCTGGTCGCGCCGCGTGCGCGGAGCCGCAGCAGGGGGGCCACGACGTCGGCGAACCGGATGCCGTTGACGGACTCGACCTGCGCGACGGCGTCGGGCGACCACGCGGCCGCCCCGTGCACGGCGCCGAGCACGGCACCCGCCATCGCGGCGATCGTGTCGGTGTCGCCGCCGATGCTCGCGGCCGTGCAGAGGGTCTCCCACGGGTCGAGGTCGAGCGACACCAGGGCGAGCGCGGCCACCACGGACTCCTGGCTGGCGACGCTCGTGCCGATCACGCCGTCGATCGCGGCGGTGCGGTCCTCGGGTGCCACCGTCGGGAGCCACTCGCGGGCCCACGCGGTCCTCTCGGCGATCGAGGCACCGGCGACCCAGTGCCCGCGGCGTGCGCCGGAGCGGGCCGCGGCCACGGCGACGTCGAGCGCCTCGGCACGCGTGGCCCCGTCGATGCCGGCGCTCACCGCAGCCGCGATCGCGGATGCCCCGGCGATGCCGAGACCGGTGTCGTGGGTGACCCGGGAGGCGTCCTGCACGGCGTCGACGAGCCGGTCGAGGTCGTCCGCGGTCGTGGTGATCCCGACCGGGGTGATGCGCATCGCGGCTCCGTTGGTGGTGCCCGTCGAGCCGGCATCGGACGCGGGGACACCGTCCAGGATGCGCTGCACGGCCGTCTTCGTGCTCGGACCGAGGAGGTCGAGCGACCCCTTCTCCGCCATCCCCCGCTCCCACTCGATGAGCGCCTCGGCGAACCGGGTCGGGTCGAGTCGGCCGTCCCCCTCGACGAGGAGCCGGGCGACGAGCACGGCCTGCTCGGTGTCGTCGGTGATGCTCGCCGCGGGCATGCCGTGTGCGATGCGCTGCCGGGGTCCGGCGTCGACGAAGCCCGTGATGCGGCCGTGGTCCTCGCGGATCTGCTCCAGCGACATCGACTGCGTCGGCATCCCGAGGGCGTCGCCGATCGCGAGCCCCTGGAAGGCCGCGAGGGCGTGGTCGTGGGTCGTGCCGTCGGTCATCGTCATCGTCCTTGTCCGAAACGCATGTGGATGCGGAACCGCTCGGGGTCCAGCAGGCTGTCGACCACCTCGACGAAGGCGCCGTCCGCGGTGCGGGAGACGCGGCGGCTGTGCAGGAACGGCGTGCCGGTCGGGCGGTCGAGCACGGCGGCCTCGGCGTCGTCCAGGGGGCGGACGTCGATCCACTGCTCCGCCCGCGCCGGCACGAGTCCGGCGGCCTCGATCGTGGCGCTCAGCGAGCCGTCGACGAGCCCGTCCTCGACCGCGCGACCGAGGCGGCCGATGCGCGGCACCACGCTCCGCTCGTAGGACACGTGCGGGCCGTCCACGACGGAACGGACCCGGTCCACCGCGACGAGTTCGGGGTCCGCGTCGACCAGGCTCGCGAGCTCGGGGTCGACGATCCGCTCGATCCGGAGCGTGGCGGCGCGCACCTCGGTGCCGCTGCCCGCGATCGACCGGGCCCACCCGGCTCGGGGGTCGAGCGCGGCGCCGTCGAAGGTGACCACGGAGCCGATGCCACCGTGGGTCGCGATGTACTCGTCGTCGGCGAGGTCGGCCAGCGCCGCACGGACGGTGCCGCGGCTGACGGCGTAGCGCTCGGCGAGGTCGTGCTCGCCGGGGAGGCGCTCTCCGGGGACGTACCGGCCCGTCGCGATCGCGTCGCGGAGGGCGTCGGCGACGAAGCGTCGCTTCGATGAGACGGGCATGGAGCGATGGTACATGTACAAGACCTGTACAGTCCAGTGCCGTTGTTCCGGAAGGTCACGGTCCGGTCACCGCCAGGCTCCGATTCGGTAACACCCGTCGTCCAGACGGCTCGGACGTCGTACCGTCGAGTGGTGACCTTCCGGACCGTGCTCGCGCTGAGCGCTGCCGTGCTCGCCTTCTCGGCCGGCACGGTCGCCGCCGACGGCACCGCCGGGTTCGGCGCGACGCCGGCGTCCGCGTCCGAGATCGCGCCGGAGACGGCGACGTCCCACGACGACGCCACCCGGGTCACGACCTCCAAGCTCAAGCGCGTCGACTCGATCGAACTCGACGCCGAGTCCCTCGTGTTCCGCCGCGGCTCCAAGACCGTGGTCGAGGCCTCGATGCGCGACTCCCGCACGACCGTGAGCCTGCTGAACCGTCTGCTCGGTACGCCCTCCCGCACCCAGACGGCCGAGGGCGACGGCGGCGTCTGCTTCCCGGCCGGCACGACCTACACGTGGGGCGGCGCCGTCCGCGTCGCCGCGCTCACCACCCCCGCGGCCGCCGGCAACGCCGTCGAGATCCGGGTGCTGCGGGACGCGGTCCGCTCCCGGTTCGGTGGCGACGTCGAGCTGACCGGCCCCGACGGCGTGCAGATCGGCGACGACATCCACGACGCGATCGCGGACGCCCCGAAGTCCGAGCGGGTCTCGTTCGGGTCCGACGACGCCAAGGCGTGGCAACTCCTGCTCGAGGAGGGCTGGACGCCGGAGGACGACGACGAGTCCGACCAGGAGGGCACGAACGGCGTCTCGGCCCTGACCGACGACACCACCGTCACGGTGCTCGGCTCCCCGATGCCGGTGCACGCGCAGCGCAGCTGCTGACCACCGCTCCCCGGAGCTCCCGGGGTGCGCCTCAGATGCGGAGCGTCGCGACGACCGGGAAGTGGTCGCTCGCGAACCACGTCTCGGGTCCGTCGTGGTCGATCACGATGCGGTCCACACCGCTGATCCCACGCGTGAGCACCCAGTCGATCCGCTCGCCCGACGCGACCGGGGGCTCCCAGTCGTTGAACGTCGCGGTCCGGTCGTCCGGGTCCCCCGCGGCCGTCCAGGCGTCGGTGAAGCCCGCGTCCGCGAACACCGTCGACGCCGCACCCGCACCCGCGGGCTCGTTGCAGTCCCCGGCGACCACCACCGGTCCGGTCGCCGTGCTGAGCCGCTCCACGATGAGCGCCGCGCTCTTCGCCCGGACCTCGTCGCCGTGCGGGCCGACCTCGTGGTCGAGGTGCGTGGTGAGCAGGGTGAAGGCGTCGCCCTCGGCGTCGAGGAACCGCGCGTGGTTGGCGATCCGGGGGAACATGCTCGCCCAGGTGTTCGAGACGGGCTCGTCCGGGGTGTCCGACAGCCAGAAGGACCCCTCGTCGACCGGACGGAACCGACTGCGGCGGAAGAACACCGCGGCGTGCTCCCCGGCGGTGCCGCCCTCGCGACCCTGCCCGACGTCGCCGTGCTCGGGCAGCCCGGCACGGAGGTCGTCCATCTGGTGCGCGAACGCCTCCTGCACGCAGAGCAGGTCGGGGTCGTGCCGCCGGACCACCTCGAGGAGGACCGGGAGCCGAGCCGGCCAGTCGTGCGCCGGGTCGGGGTTCTTGATGTTGTAGGTCATCAGGGTGATCGGACGCGCTGCGTTGCTCACCCGTCGAACCTACCGACGCATCCCCGGACCGTGCTCAGCGCACCGCCGGGTCAGTTGATGCAGACGCCTTCCTTGCCGTAGCTCTTGACGTCGGTGGACGTCGGCTTCGGCTCGGACGAGGTCGACGCGGAGGGCTTCGAGCCCGCGTCCGTGGACGCACCGGCCGATCCGCCGTCGGCCGGGGTCGAGGCCTCCCCACCCGCGGCCGGCACCGGGGTGACGGTCTTGCCGTCGGTGCCGAGCACGAGGGTCACGCCGGTGACGGAGTTCGACCGCACCGCGACGGCGCCCGGCACGACCGCGGCGACGGCCTTGGCCCGCGCCTCCATGCCGGTGGGGTACTGGATCTGCGTGGTCTTGGTCGTCTCGGAGGACCCCGGTGCGCCGACCTGGAAGCCGCGGGCGGTGAGGACGCTGCCCGCCGCGCCGGCCGCGCCGGAGACCCCGCTGCCGTTCAGCACCGTGACGGCGACGTCGGCGGGCTGGGACGCCGTCGCCTTCGTGTACTCCTCGGGTTCGCCGACGAGGCCCTGCACGAAGGCCGGGATCCCGACCGTGTCGACCTCGACGATCGACAGGGCGGAGCCGTTGACGTAGATGGTCGGCGTGCCGAGGGTGGGGATCGTGGCGGACTGGATGTTGCCCGGCCTGAGGTTCCGCATCTGCGTCCCGAGGCTGACCAGGTCGGTGTCGGTCTGGATCGAACCGCCGACGGCGCCGAGGATGTTCCCCAACTTGAGCGGGTTGAGCAGCGTGCCGGCGGAAAGGACCTTGCGGGCCTCCTGCGACAGGAAGTACTGCTGCCGGACGTTCCGGTCGAGGTCGCCGTTCGGCAGGCCGTGCCGCTGTCGGACGAAGGAGAGCGCCTGCTTCGCGTCGAGCGTGGACTTGCCGGCGGGCAGGTCGACGCCGGAGTACGGGTCCTTCGCGGCCTGGTTGAGGCAGACCTCGACCGGCCCGAGCTCCTTGACGACCTGGTAGAAGCCGAGCAGCGAGACGCGCACGTAGTGGTCGATCGTCAGCCCGCTGAGCTGCTGGATCGTCCGGATGAGCAGCTTCGCGCCGCCGGTGTCGCCGCCGCCGTTCAGGGTCCCGTAGTAGAAGGCGCTGTTGAGCTTGCCCTTGCCGACACCGGGGATGTCGACGTAGGAGTCGCGGGGGAACGAGATCATCGTCGCCTGGGTGCCGTCGGCGTTGATGTGCAGGACGATCATCGTGTCGGTGTTGGTCGCGCCGCCGTCCGACTGGGTGCTCAGCTCCGCCATCTCCTCCGGCGTCGCGTTGTCCGGTCGGTGGTCGTCACCGACGAGCAGGATGTTCTGCGCCTGCCCGTCGACGTCGTCCTTGTCGGACGTGTTGCCGGAGATCGCGTCGATCTTGGTGACGCCGTTCGACAGGCGTCCGTAGGCGTAGGCGGCGTACGCGCCGCTCAGCACCAGCCCCATCGTGAGCACGCCGGCGACGGCGGGCAGCACGACGCCACCGCGCCGTTTCTGGCGGCCGTGGCGAGGCGGCGTGAAGCCGCGGCGGCCGGGACCGGTCGTCTGCTCGAGGTCGTTGCTCACCCGGAAACCATAACCGCCGTGCGTGGAGTGGACATGGAACGGCCCTGGAAGGTCGCCGCGATTCCGCCGCGCCGGACGGGCCTGGAGGCGCGGTGCCGGCTGGCACCGCGCCTCCCGGCCCCGGGGCGGTCGCGTCTACGACGCGAGCTCGGCCTTGTTCGTCTCGCGTGCGCGCAGGACGGTCACGCCGGTGATCGCGGCGGCAGCCATCACGTAGAACGCGGGAGCGAAGGTGTTGCCCGTCGCGGTGATGAGCCAGGTCGCGAAGTACGGTGTGATGCCACCGAAGAGCGCGACGCTGACGTTGTAGGCGATGCCCATCGAGCCGTAGCGGATCGCCGTCGGGAACAGTTCCGCCATCGCGGCGCTCACGGCACCGTCGAACGCCGCCATGAACAGCCCGAGCAGGATCATCGCCCCGGCCGCCGCCCAGAAGTTGCCGGCGTTCATGAGCATGAGCGTCGGGTAGGTGAGGACGAGGAAGCCACCGCAGCCCGCGAGCATCACGGGCTTCCGGCCGATTTTGTCCGACAGCAACCCGAAGAACGGCACGAGACCGGCGATCACGATGAAGCCGATCACGACGACGCCGTACGACACGAGCGGCGAGTACCCGAGGTCGGCCTGCAGGTACGACGGCATGAAGGTCTGCAGGATCCAGTGGCCGACCGCCTTGAGGACGACGAAGCCGACGCAGAACAGCAGTGCCTTCCAGCCGGTCCGGAGCGAGCGGCGGAGCGGCTTGTCGGCCAGCTCACCCTTCGCCTTGAGCGCCCGGAACTCCGGGGTGTCCTCGAGCTTCGACCGGAGGTACAGCCCGACGAGGCCGAGCGGCAGCGCGATGAGGAACAGGACGCGCCAGCCCCACGACTCGAGCGCACCGTCGCCGGCGAGCGCCGTGAAGAGGAACACCAGGCCACCGCCGACGATGAACGCGGCGAAGCCGAAGACGTCGATGAAGCTCGTGACGAAGCCGCGTCGGTTCGACGGGGCGAACTCGGCGAGCAGCGTGGTCGCTCCCGCGCCCTCACCACCGGCGGCGAAGCCCTGCACGAGCCGGACGACGACGAGCAGGATCGGCGCGAGCAGCCCGACGCTCTGGTACGTCGGCAGGATGCCCATCACCGCGGTGGCGCCGCTGGTGATGAGGATGACGGTCGCGAGCGTGGTCTTGCGGCCGACGCGGTCGCCGAGCGAACCCCAGAAGAGCCCGCCGAGCGGACGCATCACGAACCCGGCACCGAAGACGGCGAAGGCGGAGAGCAGTGCCACCTGCGGGTCGCCCTGCTTGAAGAAGTAGAGCGAGATGACGGTGGCCAGGGTGCCGTACAGGCCGAAGTCGAACCACTCGACGAAGTGTCCGACGCCGGCGGCGACGATCACCTTCCGCATGCTCTGGCGGCGGGCGTCGTCGCCCAGTGCTGCCCGGACGTCCGGACTCGTGGCGGCGTCGGCGCTCGTGCGCGTTCGGGTTCCGTCGCTCATGGGTTGACCTCACACTTCGTTGTCGAGAGTTGCTTGACGATAGCACTCGTCGGGCACACTTTGCCACACAGTGGGAAAGTGTGCCCGACGAGTGATACCGTCACCTCCATGCAGTCCCGTGAACAGCACCACGACGTCGTGGTCGTCGGCGGCGGCCTCGCCGGTGTGAGCGCCGCAGTCGCCGCCGCCCGCCTCGGCTCCAGCGTCGCCCTCGTGACCAACCGTCCGGTCCTCGGCGGCAACTCCTCGAGCGAGATCCGGGTGTGGGTGGTCGGCGCCACGGCGCACGGCACGCAGCGGTTCGCCCGCGAGACCGGCGTCATGGGCGAGCTGTTCTTGGAGAACCAGTACCGGAACCCGCAGGGCAACGCGATCTACTGGGACCAGGTGGTGCTCGACCTCGTGCGGGCCGAACCGAACGTGCACCTGCACCTGAACACCGACGTGCGGACGGTGGCCACCGACGGCGACCGCATCACCTCCGTCACCGGCTGGACGATGGGCTCCGAGATCGAGACCACCTTCCGTGCGCCGGTGTTCCTCGACTGCACCGGCGACGGTCTCGTGGGTGCCCTCGCCGGGGCGTCGTACCGGATCGGCCGCGAGGGTCGCGACGAGTACGGGGAGGCATGGGCGCCGGAGCACCCCGACGACGAACTGCTCGGCAGCTCGATCTTCTTCTCGACGCACGACACCGGCCGCCCGGAGCGGTTCGTCCCGCCGTCGATCGCCGTCGACCTCGCGCGGACCCCGATCCTGGCGAACCGGGCGATCAAGACCGGCGACAACGGGTGCAACTACTGGTGGATCGAGTGGGGCGGCGAGCTCGACACCGTCACCGAGAACGAACGCATCCGCGACGAGCTCTGGGGCGTCGTCTACGGCATCTGGGACCACATCAAGAACTCCGGCGCGTTCGACGCCGACTCCCTCACCCTCGACTGGGTCGGCGCGATCCCCGGCAAGCGGGAGTACCGCCGGTTCGTGGGTGACCACACCCTGACGCAGCAGGACCTGTTGTCACAGCGGAGCTTCCCGGACACGGTCGCGTTCGGCGGCTGGTCGATCGACCTGCACCCCGTCGAGGGCGTCTACGCCGAGACCGCCGGGGCGCAGCAGCGGTACACCGACGGCACGTACGACATCCCGTTCCGCTCCCTCTACTCCGCCGACGTCGCCAACCTGCTCTTCGCCGGCCGGAACATCTCCGCCTCGCACGTGGCGTTCGGCTCCACCCGCGTGATGGCCACCTGCGCGACCCAGGGACAGGCCGCCGGGACCGCAGCGCACCTCGCGGCCCGGCACGGCCTGACCCCGCGGGAACTCGGCACCGACCACGTCGCGATGCTGCAGCAGACCCTGCTGCGCGAGGACGCCCCGCTCATCGGCGTCCGGGCGGTCGACGGCGCCGACCTGGCCCAGCGCGCCCGGGTCAGCGCGAGCAGCGAGCTCACCGCGCTCGACACCACACCGTGGCTGACCGACGACACGTTCACGCTCGACCGCGACGTCGCGGTCGTCCTGCCCGTCGACCCGGCGCTCGGCACGTTCACGCTGCGGACCGACGCCGACGCCGCCACCGACCTGACCATCGAGCTCTGGACCACCGGGAAGCCGCAGAACTACGCGCCGATCGAGCACGTCGCGACGCACACGGCGTCGGTGCCGGCGGGCGCGGGCGACGCCGTGGTCGACCTGGCCTTCCACCCGGACGAGCCGTGCAACGCGGTCGTCGTCGTGCGGCAAGCGCCCGGCGTGCGCGTGCTCCTCACCGAGGGGCACCCGTACGGCGTCCTCGCGCTCCGGGCCCGGTCGGCCGACGACGAACAGTTCGACGACCACATCCCCGAGGAGGCCGACCAGCCCGTCACCGACTGGGAGGCGCGAGCCCTGCGCGGACGCTCCTTCGCGTTCACCGCGGCCGGCGCGTCGGACGCCTGGCGCGCCTCCCGGCTGACCGACGGCTACCAGCGCCCCTTCGGCGGACCGCACCTGTGGTCCAGCGCGGCCGGGGACGGCGCAGCCGTCGTCACGCTCGACTGGGACGGACCCGTCGACGTGCACCAGGTCCGTCTGGTCTGGAACGACGACGTCGACGCCGACCTCATCAACCTGCACCACCACCGGACGCCGTGGGACGCCGTCCCGACCCTCGCCCGGGACTACCGGGTGGAGGCGTGCGTCGACGGCTCGTGGCAGACGCTCGCGACCGTCACCGACAACCGGCACCGGCACCGCATCCACGACGTCGCACCGGTGCGCACCGCATCGCTCCGCGTCGTGGTGACCGCCACGAACGGATCGCCGTTCGTCACGGCGAGCGCCGTGAAGGTCTACTGACCGACCGCACCACCCCCAGCACCACCACCGATCAAGGGAGATCGCCATGCGCCTGCGCGCCGTCACGATCGCGACCACCGTCGCGATCGCACTCACCGCCATCGGGACGGGAGGCGCGGCTGCCGTCGCCAGCACCGCCTCCGGTCCGTCGGCGGTCACCCCCGGGACCGCCGCGATCCAGGCGGACCCCGGCAACCCGACCGCACCCACCGCGACCGCGCACACGGTGTCGGTGAACGGCACGGCGGTCCCGGTCCGAGCCGAGTCGGTGAGCGGCACCGCACACGACGTCGCGATGTTCACCAAGGGCACGGGGACCGCCACCGTCAGCGTCACGATGCCCGGTCTCGCGGCGTCGGCCGTCCCCGTCGTGACGCCGCGGACGCTCGGGGTCGGCACGACCCGGTCCGGCGACACCGTGACGTTCACGATCCGCGACGCCCACCCGCTCGTCGTCGAGACGCCCGGGGTCCGCGCGCTGTTCCTCTTCGTCACCCCGTCGGAGACCGCGGTGCCGTCCGCGGGCGACCCGGGCGTGCTGTACTTCGGCCCGGGCGAACACGACGCCGGGGTCATCCGTCCGCAGTCCGGGCAGACCGTCTACCTCGCCCCCGGAGCCCTGGTGCACGGCCGCATCGACGGTGACGGCGTCACCGGGGTGCAGGTCATCGGGCGCGGGATCCTCGACGCCGGCACGGACACGTCGCGGACCGACAAGACGATGGCGATCCGGTTCCACGACAGCTCGGACATCACGGTCTCCGGCATCGGGGTCCGCAACGCCCAGTGGTGGCAGACGCTGTACATCCGGTCCTCGGGCATCCACGTCTCCTGGCTGAACCTGATGGGCACGCTCATCAACAACGACGGCATCGACACCGACGGCGTGCAGGACATGACCGTCGAGCACAACTTCGTGATGAGCGGCGACGACGGCTTCGGGTGGCACGCCCTCGACGCGGCGACGAACGGCGAACCGGAGACCCGCGGCCTGCACGCGACGGACACCACGTTCTGGAACGTCACCGGCGGCAACCCGGTCCGCTTCGGCTCCTCGATGGAGACCGAGGTCTTCACCGACGTCTCGATCACGCAGTCCTACGTGCTCCGTGCGAAGGAGGTCGCGCTGAAGTTCGACGTGCAGGACTGGGCGACGGTCTCAGACGTCACGGTGGACGGCTTCCACGTCGAGTCGCAACCGGTCGGGAAGCAGGCCATCGTGCTCCAGGTCCTCAAGGGGCAGTACTCGAACGACACCGGGTACCGCGACGAGCGCGGCCGGATCACGGGCATCACCATCCGCGACTTCACCGACGTCGCGGCCGACCCGGTGACCCTGTCCGGGTGGGACGGCACGCACGGGATCTCGGACGTCGCGTTCGAGGACGTCGTGCTCGGGGGTGCGCCCCTCACCGCGGCACAGGTCCGCACGAACCAGTTCGTCAGCGGCGTCACGGTGTCCTGATCGACTCCACGGGACAGAATGGGCGGATGGCCACCACCCCTCCGAACCAGAGCATCGAGCGCGCCGCGGCTGTCCTCGGCGCGCTCGGTGCTGCCGACGGGGCGATGCGCGCCTCCGACATCGCACGCGCGATCGACCTCGGGACCTCCACCACCGGGCGACTGCTCGCCACGCTCGAGTCACTCGAGTACGTGCGCCGCGACCCGGAGTCGCAGGGGTACTCCGTCGGCCGCGCCGTGCTCGAGCTCGCCAGCCAGGGGCTCAACCACAACCCCGTGCACCGCGAGAGCCGGGCCGCCGCCCAGGAGCTCGCACACCGCATCGGGCTGACCGCCAACGTCGGCGTGCAGGACGACGCGTCCTGCATCTACCTCTGCCACTTCGAGGGGTCGCTCGCTCCGAAGTCGCACACCATGATCGGGATGCGCCAGCCGATGCACGCCTCGGCGCTCGGCAAGGCGCTCATGCTCGACCGGTCGCAGGCGGAGCGGACCGAGCTGCTCGGCGAGGACCTCGCCCGATACACGGACCACACCATCACGTCGCACGACGAGCTCACGGCGGACCTGGCGGCGTCGGCGAAGCGCGGGTGGTGCGTGGAGAACCAGGAACTCGCGCTCGGCCGGTTCTGCATCGCGGCGCCGATCCGGAACGCCTCCGGCCGGATCGCGGCAGCCCTGTCGATCTCGGGACGGGTGACGCAGCTGCGGGACCGTGACATGGACTCACTCGCCGAGGACCTCATCGAGGTCGCCGACCGGATCAGCGTCGGGCTCGGCATGATCAGCGCGGTCGCGCACTGACGGACGGGAGGCGCGGTGCCGGCTGGCACCGCGCCTCCCGTCCGTCAGTGGGTCGCGCTGGTCGCGCGCGTCGCGCTGGTCGCGTCAGTCGCGCGAGGGGAGCAGGTGGATCGCCTCCATGGCGAGCTCGGCCGCGATCGGGTCCTTCGCGACCACCGCCGCCTTGAGCTTCGCCAGCTCCGGCAGGATGACGTCCGCCGGGATGAGCTCGGCGAGCTCCGGTACCCGCAGCTTGAACGCGAGCCCGTCCGTCGTGGACTTGCAGAGCTGCTCGAGCGACTTGTTGCCGCAGTGGTCGGCCCACATGGCGTAGATCTCGGCACCGTTCCGGGCGACCTCGCCCTGGTGCTGGCGCTCGACCTGGGTGGTCACGTCGTCGAGCATCTTGACGACCTTCTTGCGCTGCGGGTCGGTGAAGCGCGGCACGGCCAGGCGCACGACGCCGCCGTAGATGACGCCGAGCGTGCGGTAGGCGTCGAGCAGCTCGTCCTTCGTCGGAGCGGCGACCCGGGTGTAGCGGTTCGGCGCCATCTCGATGAGGCCGGCGCGGGCGAGCTCGGCCAGGGCCTCGCGGATCGGGGTGCGCGAGACGCCCAGCCAGGAGATCAGGTCGTCGTCGTTCAGTCGCTCGCCGGGTTCGAGGGTGCCGTCCATGATCGCGTCCCGGATCTTGTCCTGCACGGTGTCACGGAGGAGCTTCCGCTCGGCTGCGGGCTGCGTCGAAGGAACTGGCATGCTCCCCAGCGTGTCACATGTGATGGGCTGCGCGCGACAGGCGCGACGGCCACCAGGCACGCCGTCCCAGGTCGTACGCCAACGCGGGCACGAGCAGCGACCGGACGACGATGGTGTCGAGCAGCACACCGAACGCGACGACGAAGGCGATCTGCACCAGGAAGAGGATCGGGATGACGCCGAGCGCCGCGAACGTCGCCGCGAGCACGATGCCCGCGGACGTGATCACCCCGCCCGTCACACCGAGGCCGCGGAGCACGCCCTCGTGCGGGCCGTGCCGGAGCGCCTCCTCGCGGACGCGGGTCATCAAGAAGATGTTGTAGTCCACGCCGAGCGCCACCAGGAACACGAACGAGTAGAGCGGCACCGAGGGGTCCGCGCCGGGGAAGTGGAAGACGTGGTCGAACACGAGCGCGCCCACGCCGAGGGCCGCGGCGAACGACACGATCACGCTGCCGATGAGCACGAGCGGCGCCACGATGCTCCGCAGCAGGAGCATCAGGATGAGCAGGATCACGACGAGCACGACGGGGATGATGAGCGTGCGGTCGCGGATGCCGGTGTCGTTCGTGTCGACCGCCGTGGCGGTGACGCCGCCGACGATCGCTCCCGGGTCCACCCGCTCGACGGCGGTCCGGAGGTCGCGGACGGTCTGCTCGGCGGCATCGGAGTCCGCCGGGTCGGACAGCGTCGCCTCGAGCAGCACGTCCCCGCGGGAGACCGTCGGCGTCGCGCCACCGCCCTGGCCGAGCGCCACGGTGCCGGACGGGGCGTCCTTCGCCGCCGCGACCACCCCGTCCACTCCGTCGACGCCGGCGACCGCGCGGGCGAGCTCGTCGGCCTTCGAGGCCGAGCCGATGACCTGTGCCGGGCTGCCGGAGCCGCCGGGGAAGTGGTCGGCGAGGACGTCCTGCCCGTCGCGCGCCTGGGAGCTGCCGATGACGAGGTCGCTCTGCGGGACCCCGTCGGCCTTGAGCCCGATCAACCCGGTGCCCATCGCGAGGAGCCCGACCGTGCACACGATCCAGACCACCCGGGACCGCCGGGCCACGAGCCGACCGACCTTCGCCCAGACCCCGCGGGCCTCCGGGCCGGTCAGCACCGGGTGGGCGCTGCCGTGGGCCGGACGGAGCGGCCAGAACGCCGCACGCCGGAACGCCATCAGGAGCGCCGGCAGCAGGGTGAGGGCCGCGAGCAGACTGAACGCGATGCCGATCGCCGCGACGGGGCCGAGCGCCTTGTTCGAGTTGAGGTCGGAGAGCAGCAGGCAGAGCACACCGACGATGACGGTCCCGCCCGAGGCCAGGATCGGTTCGAGACTCCCCCGCAGTGCTGCCTTCGTGGCACCCCAGCCGGTGCGGTGGTCGCGCAGCGCCTCGCGGAAACGCGCCGTGTAGAGGAGTGCGTAGTCCGTCGCCGCGCCGATGACGAGGATCGAGAGGATGCCCTGCACCTGGCCGTTGACGGTGACGACGCCCGCCTTCGCGAGCCACCACACGACGAGGATCGACGCGCACAGGGCGAAGGTCGCGGTGCCGAGCACGAGGATCGGCAGCAGCGGTGACCGGTAGACGACGATGAGGATCACGAAGACCGCGGCGAGCGCCACCCCGAGCAGGATCCCGTCGATGCCGGCGAACGCCTCGGTCAGGTCGGCGGTGAACCCGGCGGGGCCGGTGACGTACCCCTGGAGCCCGGACGGGAGCGCGTCGTCGACGTCGGTCCGGATCGCCTCCACCGCGTCACCCGTGTCGGCGTCCTGCGTCAGCGTGGCGATGATCTCGACCGCGTCGCCGTCCTCGCTCGGGATGGCCGGGCTGACCCCCTGCACGTCGTCCCGCTTCCCGAGGTCGGTCGCGAGGGTCGAGGCGGCGGCACGGTCGGCCGTGGTGAGCCCGCCGTCGCGCGACAGGACGACGATCGCGGGCGCACCGGATGTCTGTCGGAACTCCGAGGCCCGTTCCTGCACCTTCGTGGCGTCGGCCGACGCCGGCAGGAACGAGGTCTGGTCGTTCGTGGAGACCTCGGAGATCTTGCCGAAGTAGGGACCGCCGACGGAGGCGATCGCGAGCCATGCCACGATGACGAGCGCGGGGAGGACGATGCGGAGGAAGCGGGACACGACCGTGAGCGTACTCCAATCGTCAGCATGCTGATTACTAGACGATCCGGAGCGCGGCCACCCGTAGACTCCGTACATGGACGACGCCCCGGACGGATGGCCCCTCGGCCGCCTCCTCTCCGCAGCGGCACGGGCGGTGGAACGGGACTGGGACGAGCGACTCCGTGCGATCGGCCTCCCGCACGCCGCGCTCATCGCCGTCGACATCCTGATCCGCACGGGCCCGACCGGCGCCGACACCATCGCACGCACCGCCCGCGTCCAGCCGCAGACGATGTCCCGGACCCTCGAGCGGATGGAACGCGACGGGCTCGTCGAGCGCTCCCCGCACCCGGCTGACCGACGACGTCGGATCGTCACCGTGACCGACCGCGGGCGCGACGCCTGGGAGACCGCACGGCACATCGAACGGGACGTCCTGCCCGACGACCCCGCCCTCCGGCAGGCACTCACGGCGTTGGTGGACCGCAGCGGTCGAGCACGCAACTGATCCCCTAGCGTCTGATATTTCTCATGCGGTAGACTGGTCGAGTCGGTAGCACGGCCGACCCGACCCCGCAGGAGCCCCGATGTCCGAGCGCCGCGCCGCCCGCCTGGCCGCCGAAGCCGCCGAAGCCGCCACGAAGCCGAACGGACGGAAGCGGAAGCGCCCGTTCCTCGTCGCGCTCGTCGCCACCCTCGGCTCACTCGTCGCCATCGCCGCGGTGATCGCCGTCGTGGCCAGCGTCTTCATCGGCGGCCTCGCCCGCAGCTACGACGCCGGCGGGGACGTCATCGAGGACCCGTTCCCGACCGGCTCACGCCCCGCTCCGTCCGACGGTTCCCAGAACATCCTGCTCATCGGCTCGGACTCGCGGTCGGACGGGAACCCCGACGGCGACCACCGGGAGCTCGACATCGGCGGACGATCCGACACGCTGATGCTCGCGCACGTCCCCGCCGACCGGAAGGCCGTCCACCTGATGTCGATCATGCGCGACTCGTGGGTCGACGTCCCCGGCCACGGGAAGGCGAAGATCAACGCCGCGTACTCCTGGGGCGGGGTGCCCCTGACGGTGCAGACCGTCGAGCAGCTCCTCGACGTCCGCATCGACCACGTCGCCGAGATCGACTTCCGGGGGTTCACGGGCATGACCGACGCGCTCGGCGGGGTCACGGTGCACTCCGCCCGGGCCTTCACCGCGCAGGGACACTCGTACACGGCGGGCGCGAACCGTCTCGACGGGGACGCCGCGCTGGCCTTCGTCCGCGAGCGCCACTCCTTCGCCGACGCCGACTTCACCCGCGTGCGGAACCAGCAGGCGTTCATGCGCGGCATCCTCGAGGGCGTCATGTCGACGGGGACGATCACGAACCCCGGCCGCATCCAGGACTTCGTGACGGCGACGAGCGGGTACCTGTCCGTCGACGAGGGCCTGACCTTCCCGACGCTCGTCGGCCTCGGGTGGTCCCTGCGCGACGTCCGGCCGTCCGACCTCACCACGTTCACGATGCCCACCGCCGGCACCGGTACCGCTCCCGACGGTCAGTCGATCGTCACCGTGAACACGCTCGCGGTGCAGTCCCTGTCCCAGGCGCTCCGCTCGGACGACGTGCCCGGCTGGCTGCAGGACAACCCGCAGTAGCGCAGACGACGGAACGCCCCGTGACCGTGGTCACGGGGCGTTCTGTCGATCAGCGGACCGATCAGGCGGGGAGCTGGAGCTCCTGGCCGGCGTAGATCAGGTTCGCGTCGTCGATGGTCGACGTGTTCGCGGCCCAGAGCTCGTTCCAGCCGCCGTCGATGTGCAGCTTCGTCGCGATGCTGTCGAGCGTGTCGCCCGAGGCGATCGTGTAGGTCTTGCCGCTCGTCTTCACGGGCGCGGGCTTGGCCGGTGCTGCCGGCTTCGGCGCGACCTGCGGTGCGGCCGGCGTCGTCGCCTGCTGCGGCGCGGCCTGCTGCTGCGGCGCGGCCTGCTGCTGCTGCGCGGCGGGCGCGGGAGCTGCCGGAGCCGCGGCCTGGGGAGCTGCACCGGTGGTGCCGCTCAGGCCGAGCTTCGCGGAGCAGGCCGGCCAGGCGCCCCACCCCTGCGAGGCGAGGACGCGCTCGGCGACGGCGATCTGGGCCTCGCGGCTCGCGGAGGCCGGGTTGCCCGCGCCGCCGTTCGCCTGCCAGGTACCGAGGTTGAACTGCAGGCCGCCGTAGTAGCCGTTGCCGGTGTTGATCGCCCAGTTGCCGCCGGACTCGCACTGCGCGAGGGCGTCCCAGGTCGAGCCGGATGCTGCGTTCGCGGGGGCTGCCGCGAGGCCGACACCGGTCGCGGCGATGCCGGCGAAGGCCAGGCCACCGACGATGGTGCGGGTACGGGAAAGCTTCTTCATGGTTGATACTCCAAGCAGTTGCGGGAGCGCCACCGAGGGTGGGGGTCTCGTGCCGGGGGCGCCTCGGTCGGCCACCATAGGAAACTCTTCACCGTTATCAAACCGAGACAAACGGTTCTACCCATCGGTGGTACGTACCCCGGCACCGAGTCTGTACGCGCCGATCGCCGCAGGCGCGGCGATCACGGCGTACCCGGGTACGTGACCTTGGCAGTTCCCTGGCAATGACGGCCTGGAGGCACGTGGCGGCGGTGAACCGGGCCTCCGGTGCGCCGTCCGGCTAGGTCCGGGACAGCAGCGTGACCGCTTCGAGGTGGCCCGTCTGCGGGAACATGTCGAGCACCCGAGCGCGCCGCAGGCGCAGCGACGGCATCCTCGCGAGGTCCTTCGCGAGCGTCACCGGGTTGCAGCTGGAGTAGACGACGTGCTGGACGTCGGACTCCTCGAGCCAGGTCGACAGCGTCTCGCCGATCCCGCGCCGCGGGGGGTTCACGACGACGAGTTCCGGCAGCGCCTCCGGACGGGACCGCAGCGCGTGCTGCGTCGCGTCGTCCGCGGCGAACCGGACGCCGTCGAGCCCCGCCTCGCGCGCGGACTGCTTCGCCGACCGGATCGCCTCGCGACTGGTCTCGATCCCGGTCACCGCGCGGCCGGTGCGTGCGGCGTGCAGGGCGAAGCCGCCGACGCCGCAGTACAGGTCCCACATCGATGCGGGCGCGACCTCGTCGATCCACGCCGACGCCTGGGCGTACAGCTGCGCGGCGACGTGCGTGTTCGTCTGGAAGAAGCTCTGCGGGCGCAGGTGCATCGTGACGGCACCGAGTCGCATCGGCAGCGTCTCCTGCTCGGTGAGCACGATCTCGCGCTCGCCCTCGGTGACGGCCTTGTGCTCGGGCAGCAGGTTCGCGGTGACGACGACCGCGTTCGGCAGGACCCTGCGCAGCGCGGCGAGGTGCTGCCGGATCCGCGGGACCTGGCCCTCGGAGCGGAGGACGAACCGCACCATGAGCTCGCCGTCGGGCGACTCGGTCACGAGCACGAACTTCAGTTCGCCACGGCGGGCGGCGACGTCGTACGGGATGAGGCCGGCGTCGGCGATGAAGTCCGCCAGGACCGGCAGTGCGTGCTGGATCCCCGGCGTGCAGATGCCGCAGTGCCGCAGGTCGACGCCCCGCTGCCGGTGGTCGAGGATCCCCACCGTCGGGCGCTGCACCGTGCCGCCGACGACCATCTTCGCCTTGTTCCGGTACGCCGACTCGGGGCTCGTGATCGCCGGCAACCACGTGACGGCGTCCGGTCCGCCCGCGGCCTCGACGGCGTCGTGCAGGAGCTCGCGCGTCCGGATCTCCTTGTCGAGGACCTGGTCGGCGTACGGCTGCCCCATGAGCGTGCACGAGCGGCACACCCCGCGGTCGAAGTAGTCGCACTGCATGGCCGAGTCAGGATACGGCAGCGGCGTCCCTCGTCGTGGTCGGGATCCGGTGGACGGACGTCGTCGCGGCCAGGAACAGCGTCGTGCCGTCGTCGCCGCCGAAGCACAGGTTCGCGACCGTCTCCGGGACGGCGATCTCGCCCACCCGGACGCCGCTCGGATCGAACACGACCACCCCGCGGTGCGACGACGACCACACGTTGCCGTGCACGTCGACCCGGATGCCGTCCGGAACCCCCTCGCCCGGCTCGAGCCGCGCGAACACCCGCCCGTTCTTCAGCAGGTCCCCGACGCGGTCGTAGGCACGGATCACCGGTTCGTCGGACGACGAGCTCGCGATGTAGAGGACACGCTCGGCGGGGTCGAAGGCGAGCCCGTTCGGCTCGTCCACGTCGACGGCCACCGGCCGGAGGTCCTCGCCGCCGGGGCCGCACCGGAACACCCAGTGGTCGCGGTACTCGCGCTCACCCGGGTGACCCTCGCGCGGTTGGGTGATGCCGTACGCCGGGTCGGTGAACCACACGCTGCCGTCCCGGGCCACGACGACGTCGTTCGGGGAGTTCAGCCGGACGCCGTTCCAGCGGTCGACGATCGGCGTGACGGTGCCGTCGCGGTCCCGCTCGACCCGTCGGTGTCCGTGCGAGCACTGCACGACGCTGCCGTCGCGGTCGAGCGTGCGACCGTTCGTGAACTCCACCGCCTCGGCGTAGGCGTCGACGAGTCCGGTGTCGGCGTGCCACTGCAGGATGCGGTCGCCGGGGATGTCCGACCAGCGCAGGGTCCGGGTCGCGGGGATCCAGCACGGGCCCTCGGCCCAGGTGCTGCCCGTGGCGATCGTCTCGAGCGCGGTGGGATCGGGGACGAGGTCTGCGAAGGAGTGGGGCACGTCGTCATGCACGACCCCAGCGTATGCCGGTCCGGCTGACGACCGGGGAGGGATCAGGCCCGCTCGACGATCTCCTGCATCGCCGCCGCCGCGGTCGTCGCGTCCCCCGCGGCGATCGCCCGCGCGACCGCGACGTGCAGTCCCACGTCGTGCAGGTCCGGGCGGATGCCGGCGCGCTCGTCGAGCGCCCGGTCGACGACGCCGCCGAGTCGGCGGAACACCGCGTTCCCCGACGACGCGATGACCAGACGGTGCAGCTCGCGATCCGCCTGGAGGAACGCGGCAGCGTCACCGGGACCGGTCGCGGCGGCGAGACGGTCGGCGGCGGCGAGCAGCGCCTCCAGTCGGTCCCGGCAGGACCCGTCGGACGCGCGCTCTGCCGCGGCGGCCGCTGCCGCGGGTTCGATCGCGCGCCGCAGCGCGCGCAGTTCGGCGAGCGCCCGTCCGCGGTCCGGACCGGCGAGGCGCCACCCGACGACGCGCGGGTCGGTGACGTCCCACGCGTCGGACGGCGCCGCCGTGACGCCGACCCGGCGCCGCGCCGACAGCAGCCCGAGACCGACGAGGACCCGGACGGCCTCGCGCACGATGCTGCGACTGGCCCCGGTGCGGTCCACGAACTCGTCGATGCTCGCCACGTGCCCGGCCGGCATCGCGCCGTCGACGACGGCGCCGCCGAGCTCGTCGAGCACCCGGTCGAAGGTGCTGGTCACCGCTGCGACACCGGACTGACGACGAGTTCGTCGATCCGAACGTGTGCCGGGGACCCGAGCACGAAGGACACCGCACGGGCGATGTCCGTCGGTTGGAGCATCACGGCGCGGGCGGCGTCGTCGGGCACCGAGGGCCGCTGGTCGAGGAAGTCCGTCGCGACGTCACCGGGGCAGAGATGGGTGGCGCGGACCCCGTGCGGCGCCTCCTGCTGGTTGAGGGTCCGGACGACGGACCCGAGCGCCGTCTTGCTCGCCGAGTAGGCGACGCCGGCCCCGGGCTGGAATGACCACCCAGCGTAGGAGGAGACCACGACGACCACGCCGCCGGCCGCACGGAGGGCGGGGAGCGCCGCGTCGACGACCGTGACGACGGCGGTCAGGTTCGTGTCGACGATCGCCCGGAAACTCCCGACGGACTGGTCGCCCCACCGGCGTCGCGGGTCGTTCAGCCCGGCGGCGAGCACGAGTCCGTCGAGCCGTCCGTGTCGCCGCAGCACCGTGTCGAGCGCGGAGGCCACGGCGTCCGGGTCGGCCGCGTCGAGGGGCAGGACGTCAGCCGTGCCGCCATCGGCGCGGATCGCTGCGGCGACGCCGTCGAGCCGGTCGGTGCGACGTCCGCTGAGCACCACGGTCCAGCCGTCCGCCGCAGCAGCTCGGGCGGTCGCGGCACCCATGCCACTGCCGCCGCCGGTGATCCACAGCACTCGCTCGTCGGTCATGCTGGAATGGTATGCCTATTGCGGGTCACCGAGGACCCGCACACGAACGGGAGCACTGATGCACCTCGACCTCACCGACCGCGTCGTCATCGTCACCGGGGCCGCGCGCGGCATCGGGCACCGCATCGCCACGCGGTTCGCCGACGAGGGCGCCCGGGTCGTCGCCCTCGATCTCGCGTTCGAGCCGGACTTCCCGCTGGACCACGTGGTCTGCAACGTCGCCGACCCCGGTTCCGTCCGCGCCGCGGTGGCCACCGTCGTCGACCGTCACGGCGCCGTCGACGTGCTCGTGAACAACGCCGGCATCAACGTCGAGGGCACGGTCGCCGAGCTCGGGTGGGACGCCTGGCGACGCTGCATGGACGTCAACCTCGGCGGGACGTTCCTCATGAGCCAGGCCGTGGCGCCCGTGATGCAGGCCGCCGGGCGGGGTCGGATCATCAACGCGGCGTCGTTCGCGGCGATCGTGCCGAGCGTCGGCAGCGCTGCGTACGCGGCCTCGAAGTCAGCGGTCGTCGCCTTCACCCGCGTCCTGGCGTCGGAGCTCGGACCGTGGGACATCACCGTGAACGCGTACGCACCGGGCATGGTCCCGACCGCGATGAACGGCTTCGCGACGATGCCGACCGAGTCGCAGGACCGACTGCTCGACACACTGTCGCTCCGTCGTTGGGAGACGCCGGACGACGTCGCGGACCTGCTCGTCTTCGTGGCGAGCGACGCCGCCGGGCACATCACCGGCACGTTGCTCGACGTGTCCGGCGGCAAGCTGGCGACGCAGATCCCGTCCCGGGCGCACGGGCGCTGACGACCCGGTGCGGGCCGCGTCGGCGCGGCATCTGCGCCGGCAGCGTCAGCGCAGCATCCGCACCAGCAGTTCGCGCAGTGCCCGACGGTCGGCCGACGGCAGGCGGGTGGTGAGCGGCAGCAGGGCTTCCCGCATCGCCGCCTCGAGCGACCGCGCCACCCGGAGTCCGGCGTCGGTGATGACGACGTCGACCGCGCGGGCGTCCTCGGCGTTCGGCTCGCGTGCGAGGAGCCCCTTGGCCGACGCCCGCGCGACGAGGCCGGTCATCGTCGACCGTTCCAGCCCGAGGTGGTCGGCCAGGTCCCCGATGCGGAGTCGTCGGTCGCGCAGGATCGCGAGCACCCGGAGCTGCGTCAGGGAGACCCCGGCGTCGGCTGCGATGCCGGTCAACGCCCCCATCGTCCGGAACGCCGTCTCGCCGAGGGCATCGACGAGCAGCTCGTCCTCGGTCATCTCGTCCATGCACCCAGCCTACTTGACGAGTTTCGTGTTGCGAACTAATTTGATTCGTAACACGAATCATCAGGAGGACACCATGCACGCAGCAGTCGTCACGACCTTCGGCCACGCCCCGACCTGGCAGGAGTTCGGTGAACCGACCCCGACCGACGGCGAGGTCGTCGTCGAGGTCGTCGCCGCCGGCCTCCACCCCCGCGTCCGGTCGCAGGCCGACGGATCGCACTACACGAGCGAGGGCGCACTCCCCCTCGTCCCCGGCGTCGACGGCGTCGGGCGGTTCCCGGACGGGTCGCTCCGGTACTTCGCCGTCGGCAGCGACACCCGCGGGAGCATGGCCGACCGCGTCGCCGTCGACCCGCGGGCGAGCGTGGTCCTGCCCGACGGCGCCGACCCGGTCAGCGTCGCGGCCGGCGCCAACCCGGTCATGTCCTCCTGGGTCGCGCTGCGACACCGGATCGCGTTCGCACCCGGCAGCCGCGTGCTCGTCCTCGGCGCGACCGGGGCGTCCGGCACCGCGGCGGTGCAGGTCGCGAAGCACCTCGGCGCCGCCCACGTCGTCGCGAGCGGCCGCGACGCCGCGCGGCTCGACGCGCTCACCGGACTCGGTGCCGACGTCGTCGTCCCGCTCGCCGACGTCGACGCGGTCGCCGCCGCGGCCGCCGACGTGGACGTCGTCGTCGACTACGTCTGGGGCCGGCCGGCGGCGGACGTCGTGCGCGCGCTCGTCACGGCCCGCCCCGACCGTGGCCGTCGGCTCGACTGGGTGGCGATCGGCTCGACGGCGGGCCAGGAGGCACCGATCCCCTCCGCCGCCCTCCGCGCGTCCGGCCTCACCATCGTGGGAAGCGGTCAGGGTTCCGTCGGTCGGGCGGCGTTCGTCGCCGAGCTGCCGGGGATCGTCGCCGCGATCGCGGACGGGACCGTCCACGTCGACGCGACCGCGGTGCCGTTGGCCGACGTCGAGTCGGCGTGGGCCGGACAAGCGGCCGGGGCCGCGGGCAGAGTGGTCTTGACAGCCTGACCCTCGCGCGGGCTCCCTGTCCGCCTACTCAGGTTCTCCACATCGGCCTCTCCGTAGGCTGTGAGGGCCCAGTGAGCCGGACTGCAGCCCGACCCCGAGGAGGTGCCCGATGGTCACCGTCCTCGTCGCGTTCGCGATCGTCGCCCTGATCGTCCCCGCCCTGACCCCCGTCCTCGGCCGCCGCGTGTTCTCCGTCGCGGCTCTCGCACCGGCGGCGGCCGCGGTCCTCACCGTGGCGCAGACCGGGACGGCCCTGGACGGCGGGGTCACCGAACGGTTCGGGTGGATCCCGCAGCTCGACCTTGCGATCGCCCTGCGGATGGACGCCCTGTCGTGGGTGCTCGCGCTCGTGGTGTCCGTGGTCGGTGCCCTCGTGCTCGTCTACTGCGCGTCGTACTTCGGTCGCGACGAACCCGGCCTCGGTCGGTTCGCCGGCGTCCTCACCGCGTTCGCCGGCTCGATGTACGGCCTGGTGGTCGCCGACGACGTCATCGTGCTGTTCGTGCTCTGGGAGGCCACCACGGTCTTCTCGTACCTGCTCATCGGCCACGACTCCGTGAAGCGCGCCAGCCGTGCCGCCGCGATGCAGGCCCTCGTGGTCACCACGGCCGGCGGACTCGCCATGCTCGCCGGGCTGGTGGTGCTCTCGGTCACCGCGGGCACGACCTCGCTCTCCGGGATCATCGCCGACCCGCCGTCGGGCACGATCGTCTCCGTCTCGGTGGTCCTCGTGCTGCTCGGCGCGCTCACGAAGTCCGCGATCGTCCCGTTCCACTTCTGGCTCCCCGCCGCGATGGCCGCGCCCACCCCGGTCAGCGCGTACCTGCACGCCGCGGCCATGGTGAAGGCCGGCATCTACCTCGTCGCCCGCCTCGCCCCCGCGTTCGCGCTGCTCGAGGGGTGGCGGGAGACCATCACCCTGCTCGGTGTCGCCGGCATGCTCATCGGCGGGTACCGGGCGCTCCGGCAGACGGACGTCAAGCTGCTGCTCGCGTACGGCACGGTCGCCCAGCTCGGGTTCCTCGTGCTCGCCGCCGGCTGGGGTGCGCCGGCGGTCGCCCTCGGCGGTGTCGCACTGCTGGTGGCGCACGCGGCGTTCAAGTCCACGCTCTTCCTGGTCGTCGGGGCGATCGACCACGTGACCGGCACCCGTGACCTCGCGAAGCTGAGCGGGCTCGGCCGTCGCATGCCGTGGCTCGCGACGATCGCGGTCCTCGCCCTGCTGTCGATGGCGGGCATCCCGCCGACGATCGGCTTCGTCGCGAAGGAGGCCGTGCTCACCGGGTTCACCGAGTCGCTGCACGGGCCGGACGCCGGGTGGGCCTGGTTCGCCCTCGTCGGCGTGACCGTCGGATCGGTGCTCACGGTGGCGTACTCCCTCCGCTTCCTCTGGGGGGCGTTCGCCCGCAAGCCCGGGGTCCCCGACACCGAGGCGCACGGGCTGCACGGGCTCGGCGTGGTGCCGTCGATCCTGGCGCTGACCGGGCTCGCGCTCGGCATCGCGACACCGCTCGTCGCGCACGGCATCGAGCCCGCGGCGCACGCGGCCGCCCTCCCCGGCGAGGTCCCGCACCTCGCGCTCTGGCACGGTCTCGAGCCGGCGCTCGGCCTCTCCGCGATCACGCTCGTCGGCGGCCTCGCCCTGTTCGCCCTCCGTCGCCCGGTCGAGGCCCTGCAGCACCGGCTCGCCGGGTTCCCGAGCGCGTCGAGCACCTACCGGCACGTGATGCGCGGGCTCGACCGTGGCGCGACCGGACTGACCGCGGCGGTGCAGCGTGGTTCGCTCCCCTACTACCTGACGGTGATCCTGTCGGTCTTCGTCGCCGGGGCGCTCGTCAACCTCGTCGTCGGCGGCCCGTGGGCGTTCCACGTGCGCTTCGCCGACTCGTGGGGCCAGATCCCCGTGGTCATCGTGATGTCCGTCGCCGCGATCGCGGTCCTCACCGCCAAGACGCGGTTCGCGGCCGCGGTCCTGGTCGGGGTGACCGGGTACGGCATGTCCGTGCTGTTCGTCCTGCACGGTGCGGTCGACCTCGCGCTCACGCAGATGGTCGTCGAGACCGTGACCCTCATCGCGTTCGTGCTCGTCCTGCGCCGGCTCCCTCCGCGGATCGCCACGACCAACCCGTCGCGCTTCCGGATCGTCCGGGCGCTGTTCGCCGGGCTCGCGGGGCTGACCTTGGCGATCGTCGTGCTCGTCGCCGCCTCGGCCCGGACCGCCGAGCCGCTCTGGCCGGACCTGCCGGCGCTGACGAGCTCGTTCGGGCACGGCCTCAACGTGGTGAACGTGGCGCTCGTCGACCTCCGCGGCTGGGACACCCTCGGCGAGCTGACCGTCGTGGTCGCCGCGGCCACCGGCGTCGCGAGCCTGATCTTCGTCAACTCGCGGGAGGACACGCTCCCCCGCCTGCGCGACCTGCCGTCCACCGTGACCGCCGACAAGCACCGCCCGGACGGCGAGCCCCGCGCCTGGCTGCCGACGAGCGCCGCGATCCCGACCGGGCGCTCGGCCCTGCTCGACGTCGTGGTCCGGCTGCTGTTCCACGGCCTCATCGTGCTGTCGGTGTACCTGCTGTTCGCCGGGCACAACGCCGCGGGCGGCGGGTTCGCCGGTGGTCTCGTCGCGGGCATCGCCCTCGCCGCGCGGTACCTCGCCGGCGGCCCGGCCGAACTCGGTGCGGCGGCCCCGGTCCGTGCCGGACGGCTGCTCGGACTCGGCGTCGCGACCGCGGCGATCACCGCACTCGTGCCGATGTTCTTCGGCAAGGACGCGCTCTACTCCGAGTTCTTCGAGGCGACCGTGCCGGTGCTCGGTCACGTGGAGTTCGTCACCGCCACGTTCTTCGACATCGGTGTGTACCTCGTGGTCGTCGGCCTCGTGCTCGACGTCCTCCGCAGCCTCGGTGCCGAGGTCGACCGGCAGCGCCTGGCCGACGCCTCGACCCCCGTGCAGGACATGACCGAAGCCCCCACCCCGGAAGGGAGTGCCGCATGACCGTCACCCTGGTCCTCGTCATCGCGATGGCGGTGCTGTTCTCCTGCGGCGTGTACCTGCTGCTCGAACGCTCGCTGACACGGATGCTGCTCGGCTTCCTGCTGCTCGGCAACGCCCTGAACCTGCTGCTGCTCACGATGTCCGGCGCCGCCGGCAACCCGCCGATCGGCAAGTCGTCCGAGGGCATCACGGACCCGCTGCCGCAGGCGTTCGCCCTCACCGCCATCGTGATCACCTTCGCGGTGAGCGCGTTCCTGCTCGCCCTCATCCACCGCTCCTGGAAGCTCTCCCGCGCCGACGAGGTCGAGGTCGACGAGGCCGACGTCGCGATCGGCCGCGAACGTGACGAACCCGCCGACGAGGACCCGGAGACCACCACCGACGCCGAACAGGAGGCGACCCGATGACCTGGCTCGTGCCGCTCCTCGTCCTCGTCCCGCTGCTCGGCGCCGCGGTCGCGCTCGGACTCCTCAACCACCAGAAGCTCCAGCGGGCGATCACCGTCGTGGTGCTCGTCGTCGCCCTGGCCGTCGCCGCGACGCTCATGGTGCTCGTCGACCACCACGGCACGATCGTCGTGCAGGTCGGCGGGTGGGAGGCCCCGTACGGCATCTCGCTCGTGGTCGACCGGCTGAGCGCCCTGCTCCTCACCGTGAGCGCGAGCGTGCTCCTCATCGTGCTGCTCTTCTCCATCGGGCAGGGACTCGCGGCGGACGACGGCGAGGCACCGGTCACGATCTTCTACCCGACGTACCTCGTGCTCGCCGCGGGCGTGCTCGACTCGTTCATCGCCGGCGACCTGTTCAACCTGTACGTGGCGTTCGAGATGCTCCTGGTGGCGAGCTACGTGCTCATCACCCTCGGCGGCAGCGAGCAACGCGTCCGGGCCGGCACCACGTACATCGTGACGAGCCTGATCGCGTCGGCGATCTTCCTCGCCGCGATCGGCCTCGTCTACGGCGCGACCGGCACGGTGAACATCGCCCAGATCAGCGAGCGGATGGCCGCCCTGCCCGAGCACGTGCAGCTGCTGCTCCACACGATGCTGCTCATCGGGTTCGGCATCAAGGCGGCGGTCTTCCCGCTGGCGTTCTGGCTGCCGGACTCCTACCCGACCGCGCCGGCTCCGGTGACGGCGGTGTTCGCGGGCCTGCTGACGAAGGTCGGCATCTACGCGATCATCCGCCTGGAGACGATCATCTTCCCCAGACCGCAGCTGAACACCGTGCTGTTGATCGTGGCGATCCTGACGATGCTGGTCGGGGTGCTCGGTGCGGTGTCGCAGACCGACGTGAAACGGCTGCTGTCCTTCACGCTGATCAGCCACATCGGCTTCATGGTGATGGGTGTCGGCCTCGGATCGGTCGTGGGCACGGCTGCCGCGGTGTTCTACACGGTGCACCACATCGTCGTGCAGACCACGCTCTTCCTGGTCTCGGGGTTGATGGAGCGCGTCGGGGGGACCACCTCGACGCGGTCCCTCGGTGGCCTGCTCAAGGCGGCGCCGCTGCTGGCCGCGCTCTACCTCGTCCCCGCGTTCAACCTCGGCGGCATCCCGCCGTTCTCCGGCTTCATCGGCAAGCTCGGCCTGTTCCGTGCCGCCGCACTCGACGGCTCACCGCTGGCGTACGTGACCATCGGCGCCGGGGTCGTGACGAGCCTCCTGACCCTGTACGCGCTGATGCGCGTCTGGGACGCCGCCTTCTGGCGGCCGCGTCCCGCGGCCGAGGCCGCCGCACCGCACGCGAGCACGGCCGAACCGCACGCCGCCCTGCGCTCGCCGGAGCCGGCGCCGCTCACCGTCTCCGAGGAGACGGGCAAGGCCTTCCACCCGGGAGGCTCGACGACCGTCACCGACGCGCCGCACGCGAGCAGCGCCTCCAGTCCGCACACCGCACCCACCGAGACGCAGGACGGCGTCGGCGAGGCGCCGGCCCGCGTGCGCCTCCCGCGCATGCTCGTGGGCGTGACCACGGTCGCGGTCCTCGGCTCCGTCGCCCTCACCGTCGTCGCCGGACCGCTCTACGGCTACGCGACCCGTGCAGCGGAGTCGCTGGAGTCACCGACCGGCTACGTACAGGCCGTGCTCGGGGGGACGACACGATGACGGACAGCACCCGGCGCTTCACGAACGCCCGCCGCATCGCCGTCGCCTGGCGGTACGACGTCCCCCTCGTCGCCGGACTCACGGTGCTCTGGGCCCTGCTCTGGGGCTCGTGGACGCCGCTGACCCTGCTCTGCGGGATCGTCGTGGCGCTGCTCGTGACGCAGGCGCTCCCGCTGCCGCCGGTGCCCCTGTCGCCGCGGTTCTCGATCGTGCACTTCCTGCGGTTCCTGGTCGTGTGGTCCGGACTCGTCGTCCTGGCGTCGTTCCGGGTCGCGTGGGTCGCGCTCCGGCCACGCGGGGTGCGCCGGAGCTCGATCACCCTGCTGCAGCTGCACACCACGTCCGAGATGACCTTCACCCTGGCGACGCTCGCGATCTCGCTCGTGCCCGGGTCGTACGTCGCCGACGTCGACCTCCGCCGGCGCCGGCTGCTGCTGCACGTGCTCGACACAGAACGGGTCGAGCAGGTCGACGCGGCACGACGCGAGGCCCTCGGCATCGAGACCATGGTCATCCGGGCCATCGGGTCGAAGCAGGACGTCTCCGAGCTGTCCGAGCCGCTGCCGGCGGTGACCCGGTGAGCGCCGCCGTCGTCGTGATGGGGATCGGCATCGCCCTCGTCCTCGCGCTCCTCGGTGCCTCCCTCGCCCTCGCGGTGTTCCGGATCGTGCGCGGGCCGACCATCCTCGACCGCATGATCGGGTCGGACATGGTCCTCACCACTGCGCTCATCGTCATCGGTGCCGCGATGGTGATCCGACGGGACCTCACCGGGATCCCCGTCCTCGTGGTGATCGCCGCGACGAGCGTGTTCGCCACGATCGCCGTCGCCCGGGCCGTGACCCCGTCGTCCGACCCGTCCGACGAAGGCCTCACGGTCACCACACCGGAGCGCGCCGACGAACAGGAGCCCTCGTGATCGACGTCATCCAGGACTTCATCGACGGCGCCGGCGTCCGCGCGTGGATCGCGCTCGGCCTGCTGCTCGTCGGGGCCGTGCTGTCCCTCGGCGCTGGCGTCGGGATCGTCCGGTTCCCCGACCCGCTGGTCCGGCTGCACGCCATGGCGAAACCGCAGGTCCTCGGGCTGGCGTTCGCCCTCGCCGCCATCGTCGTCGCCGTCTGGACGTGGACGGCGCTCTGGGTGGTGCTGCCGATCATGGTGTTCCAGCTGTTCCTGGTGCCGGTGTCCACGCACATGATCGCCCGGGCGGGCCTGCGGTCGAACGACCACCGGCACGAGGACCTGCTGGTGGACGACACCGAGTGACGATTTAGATTCCTTATCCGACTTTATGAGGATCAAGTAAAGTACCCAAAACCTTGTAACCTCGTCGTGTGGACAGCATCCGGAACCCCTACACGCCGAACGCCGGCGCAACGCCCGAGATCGTGGCCGGGCGCATGGAGCACACCCGAGCGTTCGAGGTTCTCCTCCAACGCCTCCTCCGCGGCCGCACGGAGCAGTCGATGATCATGACCGGTCTCCGTGGCGTGGGCAAGACGGTGCTGCTGAACGAGTTCGCCGACCAGGCCCGCCGGGCTCACTGGGAAGTCGTGGAGTTCGAGGCCAGCAAGCACGACGACGGCCAGTTCCGGCAGACGATGGCCTCACTGCTGCGGTCCGCACTCCTCCAGATGTCTCCCCGGAAGCGATGGAGTGAGCGCGCAAGCCGTGCAGCGGCGGTGCTGACGTCGTTCGGTCTCTCGATGACGTCGGACGGTACGTGGTCGATGTCATGGGACGTCGAACCCGCCGAGGGCCTCGCCGATCACGGAGATCTCTCGATGGACCTCACCGATGTGCTCGTCGCCGTCGGGCAGGCCGCAGAAGAACAAGGCCGAGGCGTCGCGATCCTGGTCGACGAGGTCCAGTTCCTCCGGTCAGCGCAGCTCGAGGCCATCATCCAGGCGCTGCACAAGACCGTGCAACGGAAGCTCCCGATCACGTTCGTCGGTGCTGGACTCCCGCAGATCGCGGAACTCGCCGGCGATGCGAAGTCCTACGCAGAGCGGCTCTTCCGGTTTCCGCAGATCGGTTCACTCGATCCCGACGACGCACGCGAAGCGCTCACCAGGCCCGCGGAGGTCGAGGACGCCACGTTCTCGGATGACGCGGTGTCGCTCGCGTTGGCCATCACGAAGGGCTATCCGTACTTCATCCAGGAACTCGGGTACCAGGCGTGGGAGATCGCAGCAGGTCCGACGATCACCGCGGACGACGTCGATTCGGCCCGCGAGGGGTACCTCGCGAAACTCGACCGATCGTTCTTCCGGGTACGACTCGACCGCGCGACCGTCCTGCAGACGGCGTACCTCCGCGCCATGGCAGAGCTGGGACCGGCACCGCAGAAGGCCGCGGACGTCGCGCGGATCCTCCAGCGCGAGTCGACGCAGCTCGGCCCCACGCGCGCCGAGCTCATCGACATGGGCCTGCTGTACACGCCGGAGCACGGCTACGCAGCGTTCACCGTGCCGGACTTCGACCAGTTCATGCTCCGCGCAGTGCCAGAACTCGTGGTCCCGGAGATCCGTCGTCGGGCTCGTCGAGATCCCGCGTCCTAGACCATGCGGTGCGGGCCCGCACCGCGCCTCCCGTCCGTCAGGTCGTCACGACGGGTCGCGACGCGGCAGCACCAGGTTCACCACGGCGGCGAGCACGACGACGGCCGCGGACGCGGCGGGCATGAGCATGGCGGCCGCAGCACCGTGCTGCTCCGCGATGTCGCCCGTGATCGCGGACGTGAGCGACTGCCCGACGATGACCGCGGACCCGAGGATCGTCATGGTCGTGGCGGAACGGCCGACCGGCGAACGGTCCGACCCGAGGCTGTACTGCGCGACGAGGGTCGGACCGATGCCGACGCCCATCACCGCGAGCACGATGCCGACGGCGAGGACCGAGCCGGCCTGCGAGAACACGACGGCTCCGCCCAGCAGGACGACACCGAACACGAGCCAGCGCCACCCCAGGGCGAACCCGCGCGGGAACGCTGCCGAGCCGAGTGCGAGTCCCGCTGACCCGATGCCCATCAGGCCGTAGAGGAGTCCCGCCTGCGAGGGTTCGCCGTGGGTCTCCATGAAGGCGGTCAACGACGTGAGCGTCGAGCCGAAGAACATGCCGACACCGAGGATGCCGACCACCACGACGACCAGGCGGGGGCGCAGGAGCTGGCGGGCGGGCGCCTGCACGAGCTCCTCGTGGTGGCCGAGCGCCAGCTTGCCGGTCGGGTGCAGGGCGAACGCGGTGACGAACACGAAGGTCAGTGCCGAGGCGCCGGCGACCGCGACCCACGGGGCGATCGCGCTCGCCAGGAGCCCGACCAGGAACGGGCCGATGATGAACACGGTCTCGTCGGCGGCCGACTCGTACGCCATGGTGCCGCTGAGCACCTTGTCGCGTCGCCCGGGCGCCATCCGCTGCCCGATGATCGCGACGAGTCGCGTCCGGGACATCGGGGCGACCTGGGGCGCGGACGCACCGATGCAGAACGCCATCGCCAGCACGGCGAGGTCCGGCGCGGTGCCGGTCACGACGAACGGGAACAGGCCGAGCAGGACGGCGTTGACGAGCCCGACGGGCACGAGCACGTTCCGCTGACCGAACCGGTCGGCGGCGGCACCGACCAGCGGTCCGAAGACGGCGGCGCCGATGCCGACGGACGCCGAGTTGATCCCGCCGAGGGCGACCGAGTCACGAGCGGACACCACGAGGGTGAGGACGCCGACGACCATCATCGCGAACGGGAGCCGGGCGATGAACGCGACCGGGAAGTACCAGCGGCCGGCGTGGGCGACGAGCGAACGATCGTCCGTCGGGACGGAGGCGGCCGGGGTGGAGCCGGGCGGGGTGGAACTGGGCGGGGTGTCACTGGTCTGGAGCATGGGCTGTGCCTTCTCGGCCCGCCCGTGCTGCGGGGGCGGACCCATCGGGTGCCGCCGTTGTCCGCCGGGGGTGCCGACGGCCGGTAGATACACACTGCGTGTTGGTGGAGCTGGGTGGTTCGGAGCACAGGGTAACAGGGGTAACGGTTCGTCACCCGGGCCCCGCACGACGACGGGTCCTCCTATCGTGGCGCGCATGGAACAGCGGCGCATGGGACGCACGGGGGCTCCCGTCAGCGCACTGACCCTCGGCAGCCGCGCACTGGCCACCGTCGCCGAACGGGACGCCGACGACGCCGTGCGGCTCGTGCACGAAGCCCTCGACCGTGGTGTCACCGCGGTCGACGTGTCCGACGCCCACGGTGCCGGTCTCGCCGAGGACGTGCTCGGCGCCGCGCTCGGGGAACACCGCGACGACGTCTTCCTGTCCGTGCGCTTCGGCGACCCGGTCGACCGCGACCCGGCGCACCACGGCAACGGGCGACGCTGGATGTTCCGCGCGGTCGAACGCAGCCTGACCCGCCTCGGTACCGACGTCATCGACCTGTACCAGCCGGCGCACCCGGACCCGGCGACGTCCCTCGACGAGACCCTCGACGCCCTGGCCGACCTGGTGTCGCAGGGCAAGATCCGCGCCTTCGGGATCCCGGGCTTCCCCGCCGAGGAGCTCGTCGAGGCGCAGTGGCTCCGGTCGGGGGGCAAGAGCGTGACCGCCACGCACGCGCCGTACTCGATCCTCACGCGGACCGCCGAGCGCACGGCGTTCCCGGTCGCCCGCCGGTTCGGGCTCGGGGTCCTCGCTGCGGCGCCGCTCGCGGGTGGGTGGCTCGCCGGCGCGTACCGGAACGGCACCGTGCAGCCCCGCACGCCGCGGGTGGTCGAGCAGCCGCACGCCTACGACATCGGCGCGCCGGCGAACCGTCGGAAGCTCGACGTCGCCGACCGACTGGGGCAGCTCGCGGACGAGTCGGGCCTGACGCTGCTCGAGCTCGCGGTCGGCTTCGCGCTGACCCACCCGGACGTGTCCTCGGTGGTGATCGGCCCACGGACCCGTTCGCACGTGGACGCCTACGCGCAGGCGTCCGAGGTGGGACTCGACGACGACGTGCTTGACGCCGTCGACGCGATCGTCGCACCGGGCACGCACGTGCTCGAGGGCGACACGGGTGTCGCACTGCCCGCCCTGAGCCGGGAGCGTCTGCGCGGACGCGTCCTCGCGAGCTGACGGGCATCCCGCCCGCGAGACCGTCACCACCCGCCTAGGATCTCGACCATGGTCGAGATCCCGCAACCGAAGCCGACCGACCTCCTGACGATCGGCGAGGTCGTCGAACGGACCGGGGTCGCGGCGTCCGCGCTGCACTTCTACGAGCGCAAGGGCCTCATCCACCCGGAGCGCACGGCCGGCGGCACCCGGCTCTACCCCCGACACGTCGAACGGCGCATCGCGATCATCCAGGTCGCCAAGCGGCTCGGCATCCCGCTGAGCGAGGTCGGCGAACAGTTCGCGACCCTGCCGTCGGACCGCATGCCGTCCCTGCGCGACTGGAACCGTCTGAACGAGCGTTGGCGCGCACGACTCCGGGCCCGGCAGCTCGAGCTCGAGCGACTGCAGCAGGAGATGACGCAGTGCATCGGCTGTGGGTGCGTCTCGCTGAACGCCTGCCTGGTGATGAACCCGGGCGACCAGCTCGGCGCCGAGGGGCGCGGAGCCCGGCGGTTGCTGCCGATCGAGGACGAGGCGCCGGACGTCACCGGGTGACGGCCGGGAGGCGCGGAACGGCGCCGTCCCGCGCCTCCAGGCCGTCAGCGGGTCGCGTCCCGCAGCCCCTCGTCGACACGCGTGAGCAGCGCGAACGTCGCGGCGACGTCCCGCTCGTCCCCGGCGAGCGCCGCGCGCAGTGACCCGGCCCAGTGCGCGTGCAGGCGGGCGATGCTCTGCCCGGCGAGCCCGGTGGCGAAGAGCTGGACGGTGCGGGCGTCCTCGGGGTCGGGCCGGCGCTCGACCATGCCCTTCGCCACGAGGGACCCGAGCGCGACACTGAGGTTGCTGCGCTTGAGCGCGGTCGCCTCCGCCGCCGCACTCGGCGTCGACCCGGGGTTCCGGTCGATCCAGCGCATCACGAGCGCTTCGGTGCCGGTCAGCGGCACGATGTCGAGCGACCGCGCACCGTTCGGGTCGATCTCCCGCGAGATCCGGAGCACGACGTCGGCGAGCTCGGCGAGGAGGTCGTCGGACACCGCTGGTTCCATGCGGTCACTGTACCGGCGCCGACAATGAGTTATGATTTCATAATCATGACGACGGACACCGGATCCATCCGCGCGCACACCGCGCCACCCACGACCCGCCAGCAGGGCATCACCACGGGGCTCCTGCTCGTGCTCGGCCTGCTCAGCGCCGTCGCCCCGTTCGCGACCGACCTGTACCTGCCGGCGTTCCCGCAGATGACCGGCGAACTGCAGGCCTCGGCCACGACCGTGCAGCTCACCCTCACGGCGTTCCTCGTCGGGGTCACCGCGGGACAGCTCGTCTTCGGACCGCTCTCCGACCGCTTCGGACGCGTGCCCCCGCTCCTCGCCGGTGCCGCGCTGTGCGTGCTCGCGAGCGCGGCGGCCGTGCTCGCACCGAACGTCGGCGTGCTCGTCGTCGCCCGGCTGCTGCAGGGACTCGGCGGCGCGGCCGGCATGGTGATCGGCCGCGCGGTGATCTCCGACCTCGCGACCGGCAAGCCCGCGGCGCGCGCCTTCTCGCTGATGATGATCGTCGGTGGGGTCGCCCCCGTGGTCGCACCGCTGCTCGGCGGGCTCCTCACCGGGCCGATCGGCTGGCGCGGCCTGCTCACCATCGTCCTCGGGCTCTCGGTGCTCATGCTCGTCGCGGTGCTCGCTGTCGTCCGCGAGACCCACCTGCGGTCCCGGCGGGACGCCCTGCGAGCCGAACGCCGCGGCGCCGGCTCCCCGCTCCGCGCGCTCCGCTCCCGGACGTTCCTCGGCTACACCGCGGTGTTCGGCTTCGCGTTCGCGGTGATGATGGCCTACATCTCGGCGTCACCGTTCCTGTACCAGGACATGCTCGGGCTCGGCACGGTCGGCTACGGACTCGCGTTCGGTCTGAACGCCCTGGCGCTGATGGGGGTCAGCGTGCTCTCCGCCAAGCTCACGGCGACCCGTTCGGTCACCGGCGTGCTGACCGTCGGCATCGCCCTCGTGCTCGCCTCGACCGTGGCGTTCGCGCTGCTCGTCGTCAGCGGTGCGCCGGCGTTCTGGCTCGCCGTTCCCCTGTTCACCGCGGTGGGCTCGCTCGGCCTCGTGCTCGGGAACGCCACGGCACTGGCGCTCGGGGCGGTGCCGTCCGCTGCCGGGAGCGCCTCGGCCGTGCTCGGAGCCCTGCAGTTCGGGCTGGCGGCGCTCGTCTCACCGCTGGTGAGCATCGGCGGCGAGGGCACCGCGGCGCCGCTCGCGATCGTGATGCTCGCCTCGGCCGTGGTCGCCGTGATCGCGCTGGTGGCGGCCCGCGGCCAGACTCGGGTCAGTGCACCGGACGCGGGCGGGGCTGCAGGAACGGGATCTTCGGCATGAGCCAGTCCACCCACACCACCCGCACGCCGGGGGCCACGGCGAGCGCCCAGACGATGGAGGCGAGTGCGTCCGTCGGGTAGTGCACGGCGTCGATCGACACCGAGAAGAACACGACCACGATCGCGACGACCCCGAGCGTCAGCGCGAGCCGGTGCCACCGGGTGTCCCGCAGCAGCCAGATCAGGGCGATCACGAACGCCGTGATGTAGACGGTGTGGCCGCTCGGGTACCCGGGGTCCGGCTGCACCGGGAACGGGTGCGGCAGCACGGCGACGTCGGGGCGTGCACGGTGCACGATCTCCTTCACCACGGCGGACGGCACCCAGGTGATCGCGATCGTGCCACCGAAGGCGAGGGCGGGGCGGAGGTCCCGGGTCCGCCACCAGATCACCGCGACGACGACGACGGTGATGCCGATCGCCGGCCCGGGGCTGATGACGTGGTAGACCGCCGTGGTGAACGCGCCGAGGAACCCGGTGTGCAGGCCGTTCAGCGCCTTGGACAGCCCGAGATCGACGGTGCCGAGGGTGAACCCGACGAGCGTGATGACGAGGACCGCGGCGACGGCGATGACGATCGACGCCAGCGGGTACGGGCTCCGGTCGAGGATGCCGTTCCCCTCGGACACTCGTCGGCGTGGGCGGAGCGCTGCGTCGGACATCCGTCCATCGTCCCAGCACCCGCTGCGACCTCGGCACCGGTCAGCCTCTGAAAGCACTCAGCGCAGCCGCCGCCGAGTAGACAGGAGGCATGACAACCGTTGCCGAGAACATCGTCGCCACCCTTCGTCAGAACAACGTGCAGCGGGTGTACGGCCTGCCCGGCGACTCGCTCAACGGCTTCACCGACGCGCTCCGCAAGGACGGCACGATCCGGTGGGAGCACGTCCGGCACGAGGAGGCCGCCGCGTTCGCCGCCTCCGCCGAGGCCGAGCTGACCGGCGACCTCGCGGTCTGCGCGGGCAGCTGCGGTCCGGGCAACCTGCACCTCGTCAACGGCCTGTACGACGCGAACCGGTCCCGGGTGCCCGTCCTCGCGATCGCCGCGCACATCCCGACGGCCGAGATCGGCTCCGGGTACTTCCAGGAGACCCACCCGCAGGAGCTGTTCCGCGAGTGCTCGGTCTACGTCGAGTACGTCGCCGACCCGGTGCAGATGCCCCGCCTGCTCGAGATCGCGATGCGCGAGGCGATCGAGAAGCGCGGTGTTGCAGTCCTCGTCATCCCGGGCGACGTCCTGCTCGCCGACGCCGTCGCACCGCGGGTCACCCGCATCGAGCGGACGGCACCGCGGATCGTCCCGAGCGACGCCGAACTCCGGCGCACCGCCGAGCTCCTCAACGGGGCCGACAAGGTGACGATCCTCGCCGGCGCCGGGGTGGCCGGAGCGCACGACGAGGTCGTCGCCCTCGCCGAACGGCTGCAGGCTCCGATCGTGCACGCGCTGCGCGGCAAGGAGCACATCGAGTGGGACAACCCCTACGACGTCGGCATGACCGGGCTGCTCGGCTTCGCGTCCGGGTACCGCGCGATGGAGGACGCCGACGTGGTGCTCATGCTCGGCACCGACTTCCCTTACCAGCAGTTCTTCCCCGCGAAGGCGAAGCACGTGCAGGTCGACGTGCGCGGCTCCCAGCTCGGCCGCCGGCACCCGGTGGACATCGGCCTGGTCGGCACGGTCGAGGACACCGCCCTCGCGCTCATCCCGCTGCTCACCGGCTCGCACCCGACGAAGCACCTCGAGGACTCGCGGAAGCACTACGCGAAGACCCGGGCGAAGCTCGACGACCTCGCCGTGCCGGCCGGGAAGCACAAGCCGCTGCACCCGCAGTACGTGACCCGCGTGCTCGACCGCCTCGCCGCCGACGACGCCGTGTTCATCCCCGACGTCGGCTCCCCCGTCGTGTGGGCGTCCCGGTACCTCACCATGAACGGCGGCCGGCGTCTGATCGGGTCGTTCGTGCACGGCACGATGGCGAACGCGGTCCCGCAGGCGATCGGCGCCCAGGCGGCGTTCCCGGACCGACAGGTCATCGCGATGGCCGGCGACGGCGGGCTGACGATGCTGCTCGGCGAGCTCATCACGATCGTGCAGAACAAGCTGCCCGTGAAGATCGTCGTGTTCGACAACTCGTCGCTGAACTTCGTGGAGCTCGAGATGAAGGCCGCGGGGTTCGTGAACTACGGCACCGAGCTGCAGAACCCGGACTTCGCCGCCGTTGCGGACGCGATCGGCATCAAGGGCTTCCGGGTCGACGAGTCCGCCGACCTCGAGGACGCCATGGCCGCCGCACTCGCGCACGACGGGCCCGCGCTCGTCTCGGTCAAGGCGAACCGCCAGGAGCTCTCGATGCCGCCGGCTGTGACCGCCGAGCAGGCGAAGGGCTTCACCCTCTACGCGATCCGCACCGTGCTGTCCGGCCGTGGCGACGAGCTGCTCGACCTCGCGTCGACGAACTTCCGCCAGCTGCTCTGACGGCAGCGCCCCGGACCGCCGCGGAGATCGTCGGAGCGGGCGGCGTTCAGGACTCGGCGCCGCCCTGCTCGACGATGTCGGCCGCGGGGTCGATCGACGCGCGGACCACGGCGTCGAGTGCCGTGACGATCTGCTCGAGTTCGAGCGACGGCCCGTCACCGGCGATGTCCGGGGTCGCCGGGACGTGCACGAACCCGGCGCGGAAACCCTCCCGCCCGGCGAACGACATCAGCTCGTAGAACACCTGGTTGCACGTGAACGTGCCGGCCGTGTTCGACACCGACGCCGGCACACCGGCAGCCCGGACGTCCCGCACGATGCGCTTGATCGGCAGCGAGGAGAACGCCGCGGGGGCACCGCACGGGTCGACCGGCTCGTCCACCGGCTGCGCGCCCGCGTTGTCCGGGATCCGGGCGTCCATCACGTTGATCGCGACGCGCTCCGGGGTGACCGCCGAACGGCCGGCAGCGAGTCCGGTCGCGATGACGACGTCGGGGCGGTGCTCGACGATCGCGGCCGCCAGACGCGCGCGTTCCTCGAACACGACGGGCAGCTGTTCGACCACCAGGCGCGCCGGCCCGTCCCACGTCGCGGCGAGACGCTGCGCGGCGTCCCACGACGGGTTCCGTGCGTCACCGCCGAACGGCTCGAAGGCGGTCAGCAGGACGGTCGGTCCGGTCGCGGCAGCCATGGCTCCAGGCTACGGGCGCGCGGCGCGCGGCGCGCGGCGCGCGGGCCCAGCGCAATCGCGCGTACTCAGCGGAATCGCGCGTACCCAGCGGAATCGCGCGTACCAGGCGGAAAGAAACGACCTGGTACGCGCGAAAGCGCCTCCCATCCCACCCGACAGGGGAAGGAACGACGGGAGGCGCGGCACCAGCCCGCCCCGCGCCTCCCGACCGTCCGATCACCGGCCGCCGGCAACCGGGCGCACGCGCGCGTACCCAGCGCAATCGCGCGTACCCAGCAGAAAGAAACGACCTGGTACGCGCGAAAACGCCTCCCATCCCACCCGACATGGGAAGGAACGACGGGAGGCACGGCACCAGCCCGCCCCGCGCCTCCCGACCGTCCGATCACCGGCCGCCGGCAACCGGGCGCACGCGCGCGTACCCAGCGGAATCGCGCGTACCCAGCAGAAAGAAACGGCCTGGTACGCGCGAAAGCGCCTCCCATCCCACCCGCCATGGGAAGGAACGACGGGAGGCACGGCACCAGCCCGCCCGCGCCTCCCGTCCGTCCGCCGGGCGCCGGGCGCACCCGCGCGTACCCAGCGCAATCGCGCGTACCCAGCGGAAAGAAACGACCTGGTACGCGCGAAACTGCCTCCCATCCCACCCGACAGGGGAAGGAACGACGGTCACCACCCGAGCGGCGCACCGTCCTCCAGGAAGACGCCCGTCGGGCCGTCGGGACCGGCGACGGCAGCCGCGACGACCGTGGCGGCACTGACCTCCACGGGGCGACCGTGCGGGTTCTCCACCCCGCCGAACTCGGTCGCCGTGTACCCGGGCTCGACCGCGACGACGTGCACCTCCGGCACCGCCCGGGCGTACTGCACGGTCAGCATCGAGACCGCGGCCTTGCTCGCCCCGTAGACGATCGCCTGGTACTGCGACGCCGGCTTCTCCGGGTCGTGGTTCGCGGCGAAGGAGCCGAGCGCGCTCGAGATGTTCACGATGACCGGGTTCGGGGAACGCCGGAGCAGGGGCAGTGCCGCCTCGGTGGTCCGGACGATACCGACCGCGTTCGTGTCGAAGACCTCCAGGGCCTCGGGGCCGTTCAGCGCGACCTTGCCGATCCCGGCGTTGTTCACCAGGACGTCGAGACCTCCCTCGGCCTCGAGGACGGCGAACGCCGCAGCGACCGAGGCGTCGTCGGTGACGTCGAGCTGGACGGCCCGCGCACCGATGGAGTCGGCGACCGATCGGCCGGTGTCGAGGTCCCGGGCGCCGATCCAGACGGTGTGTCCGGCGGCGACGAGCTGACGGGCGGTTTCCTTGCCGAGGCCTCGTGTGGCCCCGGTGACGAGTGTCGTTGTCATGCATCCAGCGTCGGCCGGTGCGGTCCCGCCGGGGAGTCGTCCGGTTGTCGTAGGACCGGTGGACCCAGGACACCGGTCGCGGGTGGTCGCACACTGGAGGCGTGGACCACACCGAGTTCGGCCGGACGCTCCGTCGACTGCGCGACCACGTCGCACCCGAAGCCGTCGGCGTCGTCGCCGGCAGCCGACGCCGGGCCAGCGGACTCCGCCGCGAGGAACTCGCAGCCCTCGCCGGGATCTCCGCCGACTACCTCACCCGGCTCGAGCAGGGTCGCGCGACCTCGCCGTCCGCCCAGGTGGTGGAGGCACTCGCCCGGTCGCTGCGCATCGCCGACGCCGAGCGCGAGCTGCTGTTCCGGCTCGCCGGTCTCGCCGTCCCGGGCGCGGACGTCGTCCCCTCCCGGATCCCGCCGAGCGTGCAGCGCCTGCTCGACCGACTGGCGGACACCCCCGTCGCGGTGCTCGACGCCGCCGGCACGATCCTCGTCGCGAACGCTCCCTACGACGCCCTCATGGGGCCGGTCGGCGCGCTCCGCGGGCACGAGCGGAACACCGCGTGGCGGCACCTCGTCGGTCCCGGCAGCCGCGCCGTCCACACCGACGCCGAACAGGCGGCGTTCGAGGCGTCGCTCGTCGCCGCACTCCGGCTGACCGTGGCGCGGTACCCGCTCGACCGGGAGCTCGGACGACTCGTGCGAGACCTGCGGGCAGCGAGTCCCCGGTTCGTCGCCCTGTGGGAGTCGGGCGACACCGTCGTCCCGCGGGAGTCCGGTCGCCGCAAGGTCGTCGAGCACCCGGCCGTCGGTCGGATCGCGCTCGACTGCGACACGCTGCAGATCGCGACGGACGACCTCACGGTGCTGGCGTACACGGCTGAACCGGGGACCGCGGACGCCGAACGGCTGGCACTCGCGATCGTGCTGGGGACGCAGGAGCTCGTCGGCTGAGGCGGCGCCGGGCGCAGCCCCACCTGCTGCTTCGAATTCGCAACAGTAGGCTGGCACGATGACGGCCGACGACACCACCCCGCCGCTCGACCCCGCCGAGCTCGGCGCCTACTTCGCGCTCATCGAGGTGAGCAGCCTGCTCCGGCACACCATCGAGCAGCAGCTGCGGGACGCCGGCGACCTGAGCTACGTGCAGTTCCAGCTGCTCGCGACGCTGGGCGACGCCGACGACGGCAGCCGTCGGATGACCGACCTGGCGGACGGCGTCGTCTACAGCCGGAGCGGCCTGACGTACCAGGTCGGTCTGCTCGAGCAGGCGGGCCTGGTGTCACGGAGCCCGTCGGCGGACGACGAGCGCGGCGTCACCGTGACGATCACGGACGCCGGCCGCGACGTGCTCGCACGGGTGTTCCCGGGGCACGTCGAGGTGCTCCGGGCGCTGTTCCTCGAGCCGCTCTCGCACGACGACGTCACGGGGCTCGCGTCGGTGCTCACCCGGGTCCGCGACCACATGCGCACGATCCCACCCCGATCGGCTCGCCCCCGCCGCAAGCGCGCCTGAGCCGGACCGACCCGGGGAGGTCGCGACCTCGCCGGTCGCCTTCGTGACCGTGTGTCGTGTATCCACAGGCTTCTCGAGGGTGGGCCGCCTCGTGGAACGCTTGGCGGATGCTCATCGCCTACGTCGACGAATCGTACGATCGCGACTTCTACTTCGTCGGCGCGGCGGTCGCCACGTTCGAACAGTGGCACGAACTCGAAGGTCACTTCACAGCGATCCGACGCCGGACGGCCCACGAACACGGCACTCCTGACTCGATCGAGTTCCACGGGCACGAACTCATGGGCGGCACCGGACCCTGGCGTCGGATGCGTGGCCGCCACCGCGAAGCTGCCGGCATCTCGCTCGCCGTGCTCGGAGCTGCCGGCGCTTGCGGCGTGCAGTACATCTTCCGGGGCGTCGATGTCGCACGGCTCAATGCTCGCTTCCGGTACCCACGGACGCCGCACGCCGTCGCCTTCGGCCACGTGCTCGAACAGATCGATCACCTTGTGGGATCTCGTGATCCGGAAGGGGAAGCGATCGTCGTCGCGGACGAGATCACGACCCACGTCGAGCACCAACGCGCGTTCGCCGGGTACCAGGAATTCGGCACCGCCGGCGACCCCAGTTCGAGACTCGAGCACATTTCGGCACCGCTCAACTTCGCGTCGTCACGTTCCAGCGACGGGTTGCAGACGATCGACATGGCCCTGTACGTGCACTTCCGCCGCCAGCGCGTCGAGAACCCGCACCCCGCCGCACAGCGAACGCTCGCCCGCCAATGGGCGTCGATCGTCCCGTCGATCGTCCACGTTCACAACTGGACGCCCTGACCCGGCGAAAGAACGAAGGCCCCGCGAGCGGGGCCTTCGGCTGGCGACGTTCCGGGAACCGGCCCGTCGTACCGACAGTCTAGAGGATCTGCGGGCTCAGTCGTCGATGTCGAAGACGACGACCCGGGAGCTCGCACCCCCGATGAACGCCGCGACCGGCTGGTGCTCCGCGTGCGGCAGGTACCCCGTGAGCGCCGCCCGGTCACGGAAGCGCACGACGAGCATCCAGTCGAACTCGCCCTCCAGGCCCTCGGTGCTGACGCTCTCGCCGGACCGCACCGACTCCACCCCGTCGATGCGGAGCAGGTGCTCGCGGCACAGCGCGTCCGCCTCGGCCGACGCTCCGGCGTCGTTCCACTCGACCAGGACCACGTGCGTCGTTCCCGCCATGGTTGCTCCTCATGCGGCCGGCTCGGTCGGACGGTCCGCTGCGTCGAGCCTGGCACGTGGCCGTGGAGCCGGCCACAGACGGACGGGAGGCGCGGTGCCAGCTGGCACCGCGCCTCCCGTCCGTCACCGGCCACGGCTAGAAGGCGGGCGTCCCGCCCGCGACGGTGATCGTGGAACCGGACTGGTAGCTCGACTCCGGGCTGACGAGGTGGACGTAGGCGGCACCGAGCTCGGCGGGCTGCCCGGGTCGACCGAACGGCGACTGCTCCCCGAAGTGCGACACGGTCTCGGCGTCGTCGGAACCGGGCTGGAGCGGCGTCCAGACCGGGCCGGGCGCGACCGAGTTCACGCGGATGCCCTTCGGTGCCAGCTGCTGCGCGACGGCCTCGGTGAAGAGCTTGATCGCACCCTTCGACACCGCGTAGTCGATCTTGTCCGCAGAAGGGGTGGAGGCCTGGATCGAACCGGTGGTGACGATCGTCGAGCCGGGCTCGAGGTGCGGGACCGCGGCCTTCGTCAGCCAGAAGAGCGAGTAGATGTTGGTCTTGAACGTGGAGTCGAACATCGCGGTGTCGAGCGTGAGGATGTCCTCGTTGCTGTCCATCCGGCCGGCGACCATGACGAGGGTGTCCAGCCCTCCGAACTCGTCGACGGCCTTCTGGACGAGGTCGGCGCAGTACTGCTCGTCGGAGATGTCCCCGGGGAAGAGCACCGCACGACGGCCCTCGCCCTCGAGCAGGTCGCGGACCTGTTCGGCGTCCTCCTGCTCGTCCGGCAGGTAGGAGAGGACGAGGTCGGCACCCTCGCGGGAGAGTGCGATCGCCGCAGCACGGCCGATGCCGGAGTCGGCGCCCGTGACGACACCGCGGATCCCCTGCAGGCGGCCGAGGCCGACGTAGCTGTCCTCGCCGTGGTCGGGCTTCGGGTCCATCTTCCACGCGGCACCCGGCAGGGACTGCTCCTGCTTCGGGTACGGCGGAGCGGGGTAGAGGGTGTTCGGGTCGCGCTTGTCGTACTGGCTCATGCCTCCACTGTGCTCGGCGAGTGCGCACGATCCGTCCAGGTCGGGCACGCGTGGAAGGCGAAACGCGTCGACCTGCAAACCGCCCGTGCGAGTGCTCCGAATGCACCGTGGACGTCATGAGCGTCCAGGCCGCGCACGGATGTGTCGGTCTTCTCCCGGAAGAGAGGTCGCACCATGACCAGCAACGCAGCAGCAACCACCCGCGTCGGGTACGGATCGACGTGGACCCAGAAGGGCGCCTTCGTCTTCGGCGTCGTCTTCCTCCTGGTCGGCATCGCCGGCTTCATCCCCGGCCTGACGATGGACATGGGCACGATGTCCGTGGCGGGTCACGGCTCGATGGCGATGCTCGTCGGCCTGTTCCAGGTGTCCGTGCTCCACAACATCGTCCACCTGTTGTTCGGCGTCGTCGGGCTCCTCGCGGCCCGTGGTGCTCGTGGCGCCCGGCTCTACCTCGTCGTCGGCGGCATCGTCTACGCGGTCCTGTTCGTCTACGGCCTCTTCACCGCGGGGATGGCCGACCCGGCGAACTTCGTCCCGCTGAACAGCGCTGACAACGTGCTGCACCTGATCCTCGCCGTCGCGATGATCGTGCTCGGCCTGCTCCTGCCGCGCGTCGGCACCCGCCGCGTCTGATCGCCGGGCGCGCGGGCTGACCGCGTCGACTCGCGCAACCGAGATCGCCCCGCACCACGGAATGCCGTGGCGCGGGGCGATCGTCGTTGTGCGAGTGCATGTGGCACCGCAGAGTGACGGCGGCACCACGGACCGACGGTGGCACCGTGGACCGACGGTGGCACCGTGGACCGATCCCGCGCCGCGGACCGACCCCGCGCCCCGCCGTCCGACGCCGCGCGGTAGCGTCGGAGCGTGGACCCCACCCGCCGACCGGTCGTCGCCATCGCCGGCCTCGCCATCGAGACCTCGACGTTCACCCCGACCCGGACCCACGCGGCGGCGTTCCACCCGGACCGCGGCGACGAGGTGGTGGCACGCTACCCGTTCCTGTCCGCGGTGGACGCGGACTTCCGCGGTGCACTCATCGGCCACGCGCTGCCGGGCGGGATCGTGGACCGCGAGTCGTACGAGTCACTGGCGACGGAGATCGTGGACCGGTTGTCCGCGATCGTCGCCGCCGAGCACGTCGACGGGCTCTGGTACGACATCCACGGCGCGATGGTCGTCGAGGGGCTGGACGACGCCGAGACCGACCTGCTCGCCCGCATCCGCTCGGTGATCGGCCCCGACGTGATCGTGTCCGCATCGATGGACCTGCACGGCAACGTCACGCGTGAGCTCGCGCACCAGGTCGACCTCGTCACCTGCTACCGGATGGCCCCGCACGAGGACGCCCTGGAGACGAAGGAGCGCGCGGTCCGGAACCTGGTCGACGTCCTCACCACCCGGCCGGTCGGGTCGCAGCGTCCGGTGAAGGCGTGGATCCCGATCCCGGTGCTGCTGCCCGGCGAGCAGACCTCCACGCGCATCGAACCCGCCGCGTCGCTGTACGCCCAGGTGCCGCAGGTCGAGGCCACCGAGGGCGTCCTCGACGCGGCGATCTGGGTCGGCTACGCCTGGGCGGACCAGCCCCGCGACCGTGCGGTCACGGTCGTCACCGGGTGGGACCGGGCCGCCGTGGCCGCCGGTGCCGAGCGACTGGCGCGGGCGTTCTGGGACGTCCGCGAGGACTTCGTGTTCGTGGCACCGACGGGCTCCTTCGACGAGTGCCTCGCCGCCGCGCTCGCTCCCGGCGCCGCCCGGCCGTTCTTCGTCTCGGACTCCGGCGACAACCCGACCGCCGGAGGGTCCGGCGACATGACCTGGGGCCTGACCCGGCTGCTGGCCAACCCGTCGTTCGCCACGGCGGACGGCCCGACCGTGATCTCCGCCAGCGTGCCCGGCCCCGCTGCGGTGGCCACGGCGGTGGCGGCGGGGGTCGGTGCGACCGTCACCGTGACGGCCGGCGCGTCGGTCGACGCCGTGCACGCCGGACCGATCACGATGACCGGCCGGGTGCACGCGATCAAGCACGGTGACCGTGACGCCGAGACCGAGGTGGTGCTGCAGGTCGGCAGCGTCTTCGCGATCCTGACGAAGCTCCGGAAGCCGTACCACCACGAGCACGACTTCACCGACCTCGGCCTCGCGCCGCGGGACGCCGACATCGTCGTCGTGAAGATCGGGTACCTCGAACCCGAGCTGTTCGACATGGCCGCCGACTGGATGCTCGCGCTGACACCCGGTGGCGTCGACCAGGACCTCGAGCGCCTCGGGCACCACAGGGTCGAACGCCCGCTGTTCCCCTACGATCGAGTGTTCACCGAGGCCCCGGACCTGACCGCCAGGATCATCCCCGCCTCGGACCAGCCACTCGGAGACCCTGCATGAGCACGACCGCCGCACTCGAGATCGCCGTCACCTCCCCGGCGGGTGCGATCGTCGCGCGTGACGGCGGTGCCGACCGGGTCGAACTCTGCGTCGGACTCGAGCTCGGTGGTCTGACCCCCTCGCAGGCGCTGGTCGAGGCCACCCACGAGACCGGGATCCCCGCGCACGCCCTGGTCCGCAGCCGGCCCGGCGGCTTCGTGTACGACGACGGCGACATCGAGCTCATGGTCCGCGAGGTCCGTTCGGTGCTCCGTTCGGGTGCCGCCGGCGTGGTGGTCGGGGCCCTGCGCCCGGACCACAACCTCGACGAGGACGCCCTCCGGCGCTTCGTGGACGCGGCCCGGTCGGTCAGCACGACCGCCGAGGTCACGCTGCACCGGGCGATCGACCACGCCGTGGACCCGGTTTCCGCCGCGGCGACCCTCGACGCACTCGGGTTCACGCGTGTCCTGACCTCGGGTGCTGCCCCCACCGCGGTCGCGGGCGCGGACACCATCACGCGCATGGTCGAGGCCGCCGGACCCGTCCAGGTGATGGCCGGCGCCGGCGTCACCCCCGCCGACGTCCCCGCCCTCGTCGCGACCGGTGCCGCCGCGGTGCACCTGTCGGCCAAGCGCGCGGCACCGGGCAGTGCCCACGAGGGCGTCCCGATGGGCGGCGCCGATGACGGTTCCGCCCACTTCGAGACCGACCTCGACGTCGTCCGCGCGGCGCGGGCAGCCCTCGACGCGCGCTGACCCGACCCGTCTCGCGTCACCCGCTGACGGAATGGAGGCGCGGTGCCGGCCGACACCGCGCCTCCAGTCCGTCAAGCAGTCGCGTCGACGACCGCGGCCGACTCAGTCAGCCGCGTCGAGCACCGCCTGCGCCTTCTTCTCCGCAGCGGCTAGCGCGTCCTTCGGGCTCTCCTTCAGGAGCATCGCCTTCTCGAGCTCCTGCGACAGGGCCTCGCTGACCTCACCGTAGGCGACGATCGACGGACGCGACTTCGCGTAGGCGAGCTCGTCCGCGAACGCCTTGATCCGCGGGTTGTCGGCGAGGTGCTTCTTCCACGTGGCGTCGTCGTTCGTCGCCGTGTTCGCGGGGAGCAGGCCGGTCGCGATGTCCCACTTGGCCTCGACCTCCGGGCTCAGCCACCACTGCATGAAGTCCCACGACGCGTCCTTCTCGGCCTTGGAGCCGTCGAGCAGGTACGAGTTGTTCGTGCCGAGGTTCGCCGCGTTCTGCTCGATGCCGGGCAGGGCGAAGACGCCGACGTTGTCCTTGCCGAGCGCCTCGTCGAGGGTGCCGAGGTCGTACGCGCCGGTGATCGCCATCGCGGCCTTCTTCGCCGTCAGCGCGGGCGTGCCACCGTTCGACGTCGAGGTCATGAGCGACTGCGGGTAGGCGCTGCCGTCCTCGAGCATGTCGGTCCAGGCGGTGAGCGCCTTCACGCCGGCGTCGCTGTTGAACTCGACCTTGGTGTTGTCCTCGTTCATGAACTCGCCGCCGGCGCTCCAGAGCATCGACTGCCAGGTGAAGACGGGCCACTCACCGGTGCCGATCGGCAGGTACATGCCGTACTGCGTGGTGCCCTTGGTGAGCTTCTTCGCGTCCTCCTGCAGCTCGGCCCAGGTGGTCGGGGTGTCCGTGATGCCGGCGTCCTTGAACATCTGCTTGTTGTAGACGACGGCGTAGTCGCCGATGTCCGTGGGCAGCGTGTAGGTCTTGCCCTCGAACTTGCCGGTGGCGAGCATGCCCTCGGTGAAGCTCTTCGTGGTGATCGACGAGTCGGAGTCGGACAGGTAGCTGTCGAGCGGCACGACCTTGCCGGTCTCGACGACCTGACCGATCTTCTGCGGCGTGCTGTCGCCGAGCACCATGTTCGGCCCGGTGTCGTTCTTCAGCGCGTTGATGAGCTTCGCGTCGAACTGGTCGCTCTGCGCCGCGTACTGCGCGGAGACCTGGACCTTGTCCTGGGAGTCGTTGTAGTCCTGGATGAGCTTCTTGACCTCGGTGGCCTGGTCGCCGGTGTAGTTGTGCCAGACCGTGATCTGGGTCTTGCCGCCGCCGGACCCGCCGCTGTTGCCGGTGACGGAGCCGCCGGAGCAGGCGGACAGGGTGACGGCGACGCCGAGGGCGAGTGCCGCCACGCCGAGCATTCGTGATCGCATGGGTTGTCCTTTCCGGACCTGGGTGAGGGTGGAGCGTCGGGTTCTCAGCGCAGCCCGCCGGCCATGGCCGACACGATCTGCTTCTGGAAGATCAGGAAGACGATGAACACCGGCAGGATCGCCAGGGTCGAGCCGGCCATGAGCAGGTTGAAGCTCTCGGCGGCGTTCGCGGACTGCAGCTGGGTCAGACCGACCGAGACGGTGAAGAACTCGGTCTTCGTCGCGACCAGGAACTGGAAGAAGAAGTTGTTCCAGTTGTAGACGAAGGACAGCACCGCGAACGAGCCGATCATCGGGGTCGCCATGGGTGCGACGACGGACCACATCCGCCGCCAGACCCCGGCGCCGTCGACCCGGCTGGCGTCCTCGATCTCCGCCGGGAACGACGTGAAGAACTGCCGGAACAGGAACACCCCGAGGATCGACGGGATGTTCGGCACGATGAGGCCCTGGTAGCTGTCCAGCCACCCGAGCGACGACAGCAGGCTGATGAGCGGCGTGAAGACCACCTCGAACGGCACGAGCAGCGCCGCGAGCAGGATGACGAACACGACGTTCTTGCCCGGGAAGTGCAGGCGGGAGAACGCGAACCCGGCGGCGAGGCTGGTGACGATCTGCCCCGCCGTGGTGGCGATCGCGACGATCGTGGAGTTGAGGTAGTAGATGCCGAACGGTGCGACGTCGAACACCTTCGTGTAGTTGTCGAACCGCCATTCGCGCGGGAAGAAGCTCGGCGGGAAGGCCAGCGCCTCGGCGGAGGACTTGAAGCTCGTCAGCACCATCCAGAGGAACGGGCCGAAGAACAGCACCACCGCGACGAGCAGGATGACGTGGCGGAGGACGGCCGGGCTGGTCTTCCGCCAGCGGGCGCGGAAGGGTCGCTTCCGACGGGGGACGGCCACCGTTCCGGTGGCGAGCTGCCTGGAGGCCCGTGGTGCGCCCGCGAAGGGCGCGTCGGCTTCGAAGTGGGTCACGTCGGTCTCCTAGGTGAGCTCGATCGGGTCGCGGCGGTTGATGAACCGCAGCTGGATGACGGCGACGATGATGCCGACGAGGAGGAGGACGACGGCCGCGGCGCTCGCGGAGCCGCCGTGGAAGAAGACGAAGCCCTGCTGGTAGATGTAGTAGAGGATCGTCTCGGTCGACTGGAGCGGACCGCCCTGGGTGAGGACGTAGACCTGGGTGAAGACCTGCAGCGCGCTGATCACGCCGGTGACCGCCAGGAACCCGGTGGTCGGTGCGACGAGGGGCAGCGAGATCGTGAAGAAGCGACGGATCGGTCCGGCGCCGTCGAGGGTGGCGGCCTCCATGTAGCTGGCCGGGATGTTCGTCAGGGCGGCCGAGTAGATGATCATCGCGTAGCCGACGCCCTGCCAGATCGAGAACACCATGACGCTGATGAGGGCCCATGGTTCCGAGTTGAGGAAGCCGATCGGCGGCCCGCCGAGTCCCGTGATGACGCCGTTCACCAGGCCGCCGAGGGGCGACAGGATGAAGCTGAAGATGAGCGCGCTGCCGACGATCGGGGCGATGTACGGGACGAACAGCAGGGCCCGGTAGACCCCGCGGCCGCGGAACGGTTGGGCGAGGAGCGCGGCGAAGAACAGCCCGAGGACCATCGTCACGGGGACGACGATCACCACGTACAGCGCGGTGTTGCCGGCGGCCTGCAGGAACTCGTCGTCCTGCAGGAGTCCGGCGAAGTTGGCGAGCCCGACGAAGTCGCCCGCGGCGCCGGTCGCGGGGTTCCAGTTCGTGAACGAGTACCCGACGGTCTGGACGAGCGGGTACAGGTAGAACAACGCCAGCAGGATGCTCGTCGGGGCGATCAGGGCGTAGCCCGCTCGGCCCTCCTTGCGCTCGAGTGACGAGCGGGGTGGTGCTGCCACAGCACTCGGCATGGTGCCTCCTTCGTTCTTCGTTGAACGCTAGGAATCATGTGTTTCCGGAAGATTACTCGTCGATGACGAAAAGTAAATAGTCATTTCTCGCCCTACTTCGTTCGACGATCGATGCAAGAGCGGGTTAGCATGACGCCATGAACCACCGCCTCTACCAGGACGCCGAGCCCGTCCCCGGGTCCGTCGGGGACGTCCTGCGCCTGATCCGCGGCGGCGACTCGTCCTCCCGGTCGGTGCTCGCCCGCACCACCGGGCTCGCGCCGTCCACCGTCGGACTGCGCGTCGACGCGCTGGTCGACCTGGGCCTGGTGCACGAGGTCGGTGCCGAGGGCTCCCGGGGCGGCCGACGGGCGCGACGCCTCGAGCTGGACGGCTCGGCGGGGTTCGTCGCCGCCGCCGACCTCGGCGCGAACCACACCCGCATCGTGCTGAGCGACCTCGCCGGGCGCACCCTCGCCGACTCCGACGACACCCGGTCCTCGGACCCGTTGCCCCGCGGTGACGGTCCGGCAGCCGCGGTGGGCGAGCTCTGGCGACGCTTCGAGGCGATCGCCGGTGACTGCGGGCTGTCGATGGACGACTTCCAGGGTGCCGCGATCGGGGTGCCGGCACCGATCGCGTACCCGAGCGGACGCATCGTCACGCCGAGCTTCGAGCCCTCGTGGCACGACGTCGCGCTCGGCGCCCTGTTCGCCGACCACACCGACGCACCCGTCCTCGTCGAGAACGACGCGAACCTGATCGCCCTCGCCGAGCGCTCGGACACCGAACCGGCCGAACGGTCGAACCTCGTCGCCGTGAAGCTCGGCACCCGCATCGGCGGAGGCGTCATCGCCGGGGGCCGCCTGCACCGCGGGGTCGGTGGCGCGGCCGGCGAGGTCTCGCACACCGCGGTGGACGGCACCGCGGTCATCGGCTGCACCTGCGGCGTGCCGAACTGCCTGGAATCGGTGGCGTCCGCGGGGGCGATCATCGCCCGGCTCCGCGCAGCCGGACACGACGTCACCACGACGAGCGACCTGCTCCGGCTCGGTGCCCAGGGCGACGCCGCCGTCGTCGAGGAGCTCCGGACCGCCGGGGCCCTGATCGGCCGGGTGCTCGCCGGCATCGCGAACTTCTTCAACCCGCGGGAGGTCGTGCTGGCCGGCGCCATGTCCGCGTCGCCACCACTGGTCGCGGCGATCCGGAGCGAGCTCTACCGGATGTGCCTGCCGCTCGTCGCCGACGACCTGGAGGTCCGGGCCAGCCGGGCACCGCGGGACGCCGGGGTGCACGGCGGCGTGGTCCTCGCGCTCGACGAGGTCCTCGCCCCGACCCGCATCGACGAGCTGGTCCGTCGAGCGGCTGCCGACGACCTCGCGGTGCGGAGCGCCTGATGGCCGTCGTCGCGGTCGACATCGGCGGCACCACGGTCAAGGGCGCCCTGTTCGACGCCGACGGCACCGTGCTGGACCGCGCCACGGTCCCGACCTTCCCGGTGGGCGCCGTCGACGAGGGCCTGCCCGGCGGGATCGCCCTCGCCGCCGTCACCGCGCTGGTCGACCAGCTCGCGGTGAGCGCCCGCGCTGCCGGACGGTCGCTCACCGGCATCGGCCTCTGCTCCCCCGGACTCGTCGACGCGGACCGTGGCCGGGTGGCCCTCGCCGTGAACCTCGGATGGTCGGACCTGCCGGTCGCGGACCTGCTCGGGGAGCGGTTCGGCGTGCCGGTGGCGCTCGACCACGACGCCCGTGCGGCGGCGCGGGCCGAACGGGCAGCGCGTGCCGCTGCGGGGCGGTCGGTCGACGAGTTCGTCTTCATCCCGATCGGCACCGGCATCGCGGCGACGATCGTCACCGGTGGGCAGATCGTGCACGGTGCCACCGGTGGCGCGGGCGAGTTCGGCCACGTACCCGTCGTCCCGGGCGGTGAACTCTGCACGTGCGGGCAGCGCGGCTGCGTCGAGGTGTACGCCTCCGCCGGCAACGTCCTGCGGCGCTACCGGGAGGCCGGCGGGTCCCTCGCGGCGAACACCCGTGAGGTCACCGAGCTCGTCGGCACCGACCCCGTCGCGGACCGTGTGTGGCACGACGCCGTCGACGCCCTCGCCACCGGGGTGGTCATGCTCACGGCCGTCCTCGACCCCGGTGCCGTCGTCATCGGCGGCGGACTCGGCGAAGCGGGCGAACGGCTGCTCGCCCCGTTGCGCGCCGCCGTCGCCGAGCGGCTGCAGTGGCGCGCCGTGCCCGCCGTCGAGCAGTCGCTCGTCGGCGCCGGAGCCGGTCTGGCCGGCGCCGCCCTCCTCGTCAACTCCCCCGTCCACCACCCACCCGTGAAGGAACCCTGATGTCCGACACCCCTCCCCGGATCGGCCTCGTCGGCGCCGGCGGCATCGCGTACGCCCACATGCCCGGCCTGCTCCGGCTCGGAACGGTCACCGTGTACGCGCAGGACGGCGCTCCGGAGCTCGCCGCGGCGTTCGCTGCCGACGCCGACGCCGCCGGGTCGTCGATCACCGTCGTCGACTCGCTCGACGAGCTGCTCGCCGCCGTCGACCTGGTGGACGTCGTCACCCCGACGTTCGCGCACGCCGAGGTCGTCCGGGCAGCGCTCGCGGCCGGCAAGGACGTGGTCTCGGAGAAGCCGCTCGCCCGCACCGACGCCGACGCGGCGGACCTGGCCGAGCGTGCGCGCGAGGCGGGCCGACAGCTCTACCCGGCGCACGTGGTGCGCTTCTTCCCCGCGTACGTGCGCCTCAAGGAAGCCGTCACCACGGGCCTCCTGGGCGACCTGGCGGTCCTGCGGTTCGTGCGCTCCGGCGCCTTCCCGACCCGCACGCCGTGGTTCGCCGACCGGGCGCTGTCCGGCGGCATCGTGATGGACCAGATGATCCACGACCTCGACATCGCGCGCTGGGTCGCCGGGGACGTCGTGCGGGTCTCCGCCGTCAGCGTCCGGGGCGGCACGGACACCGAGCCCGTCGAGGCGGCGCACGTGCTCCTCACCCACGCGTCGGGCGCGATCACGCACGTCGCCGGCATCTGGGGGCCGTCGCACCTCGGCTTCTCGACCGAGTACTCGGTGACGGGCACGCTCGGCAGCCTGTCGCACTCGTCGCTCGCCGAGCAGGACTACGTCGCCGACCTGGCCGTGCCGGAGGGGCTCGACGGCTTCCTGCCGCAGATCGACCCGGCGGACGACCCGTACGGCCTCGAGCTCCGCGAGTTCACCGCCGCGTTCGCCGGCGGGGCGGCACCCCGGGTGACCGCCGAGGACGGCGTCGAGGCGGTCCGGATCGCCAACGCCGCGCTGGAGTCGCTCGAGACCGGGCAGCCCGTCGACCTGTCGGCCACGGGGGTGCTCGCATGAGCGACCTGAAGATCGCCGTCATGTCGTTCGCCCACACGCACGCCATCGGGTACCTCGCCGCGCTGGCCGCGATGCCCGGGGTGGAGGTGCGCGGGTCGGACCCGGACGGCGTCAGCACCGGGTCCTCGATCGTGGAGCTCCGCGGCGGCGAGCTGGCGTCCGCACTCGGCGTCACGTACGTCGACACCTACGAGGAACTCCTCGCCTGGGGCCCCGACGCCGTGGTCGTCACCAGCGAGAACGCGAAGCACCGCGAACTCGTCGAGGCCGCCGCCGCCGCGGGGGCGCACGTCCTGTGCGAGAAGCCGCTCGCGACCACGTGGGCCGACGGCATCGCCATGCGCGACGCCGTCGAGGCCGCCGGTGTGATGCTCATGGTGGCGTTCCCGGTCCGCTTCGCCTCGGCGTTCGGCAAGCTCCGTGCGGCGCACGACTCCGGTGCCCTCGGACAGCTGTTCTCGATCCGCGGCGCGAACAACGGCATGCTCCCGCTCACCCGCTCGTGGTTCACCGAGCCGGACCTGTCCGGCGGCGGCGCGATCGTGGACCACGTCGTGCACATCGCCGACATGCTCGAGGGACTGATGGGCTCCGCACCCGTCACGGTCACCGCGGTGGCGAACCGGACGCTGCACGCCGCCCGCGCCCAGGCCGAGACCGCCGGCCTCGTTACGATCACGTACGAGAACGGCGTCGTTGCGGGCATCGACTGCTCGTGGAGCAAGCCGGACACCTCGGCGGTGTGGGGCGGGCTCACGCTCGACGTCGCCGGCACCGGAGGCACGGTGTCCGTCGACTTCTTCGGGGCGGCCGCGCGCGGCATTGTGGCGGAGTCGGGGCTGCCGATCGAGTCCCGCTACGGCGCCGACTTCGACGAGGCGATGCTGCGCACCTTCGTGGACGCGGTCCGTTCCGGCGAGCAGCCGCAACCGGACGTGCACGTCGGGCTGCGGACGCTGTCGATCGTGCTCGCCGCGCAGGAGTCGGTCGCGACCGGCCGGACGGTCACCGTCGTCGGCGAGCAGGCCGTCGTGACCAGCTGACGAACCCCGTCGTCACCCGGGAATGGACCACCCCGGCGCCTGCTTGACGTCCGCATGACCTCGTCAGCAGCGCGCCGTGGGTGGCTCAGCGTCGTGTCCGTCGCACTCGGATCGTTCGTCCTCGTCCTGTCCGAGTTCCTCCCGATCGGGCTGCTGCCCGCGATCGCCCGCGACCTCGACGTCGGCATCGGGACCGCCGGACTGATGGTCGTCGCGACCGGCCTCGTCGGTGCCGTCGCAGCGCCGGTCGTGACCGTCCTGACGTCCCGGATCGACCGCCGTGTGGTGCTCGTGTCGCTCACCGTCCTGCTCGTGGTGGCGGACGGACTCGCCGCGGTCGCGCCCTCGTTCGCGGTGCTGCTGGTCGCCCGCATGCTCCTCGGTGTCGGCATCGGCGGCTTCTGGGCGATCGGCGCCGGGATCGCCGGTCGACTCGTCCGCCCCGAGGCCACGATCCGCGCCACGTCGCTCATCACCGCCGGCGTCTCCGTCGCGACCGTCGTCAGCCTGCCGCTCGGCGCCCTCGTGTCCTCGCTCGCCACCTGGCGGCTCGCGTTCGTGATCGGCGGCGCGCTCGGCCTCGTCGCCCTCGTCCTGCAGCTCGCGATGCTGCCGCGGATCCCGGCGCTGCAGCGGGTCCGGTTCGCCACCCTCGGGTCGCTGCTCAAGGTCCCCCGCGCCCGGGTCGGGCTGATCGCGGCGGCCTTCCTCTTCGCCGCACAGTTCGCCGCGTACACCTACGTGGCGCCGTACCTGCAGGACCTGGTCGGGGTCGGCCCGGACACGGTGACCCTCGCGCTCCTGGTGTTCGGCATCGCCGGCATCGCCGGGAACTTCGCGGCCGGGTTCACGCTCGGCCGGAGCGTCCTCGGCACGATCGGTGTCGCAAAGGTCGTCCTCGCCGTGTCGGTCGTGCTGCTGCCGCTGCTGGCGCACTCGGTCGTCGGGGTGTTCGTGCTGCTCGTGGTGTGGGGGCTCGTCTGGGGTGCGCTGCCGCTCGGGATGCAGACGTGGATGTCGACGGCGTCGCCCGGCGGCTCCGAGACGGGGCTCGCGCTCTTCGTCACGACGATCCAGCTCGCGATCGCGGCCGGGTCGGTGCTTGGTGGCGCGGCGGTGTCCTCGTTCGGGCTGGCGGCGGACTTCTGGCTCGCCGGTGCGGTCGCGGTCGTCGGCGCGGTGGTGCTCGTCTCGATGGGCCTGCGGCGGTCGAACGCCGTCCCGGTCCCCGCGGAGTCGGTGGAGGCGACCGCCCCGACGGCCCCGGTCGCGGTCGTCTGCCCGTAGACACCGGTCGGCTCGCCGTCACCCCAGGGTGACGACCCGATTCGCGGCGGCGATGCCCGCCAGGTCGTGCGCGGCGTGCACGACGACCGCACCGGCAGCGGCCTCGTCGGCGAGCGCCGACACCACGAGCGCCGCCGAGCGAGCGTCGACCCCGGCCGTCGGTTCGTCCACGAGCAGCACGCCGGCTCGCTGGGCGAGTCCGAGCGCCACGAGCGTGCGCTGCCGCTGTCCGCCGGACAGGTCGTCGAACGGCAGGTCGGCCAGGTCCGTGATGGCCATCCGGTCGAGTTGCGCGTCGACGACCGCCCGGTCCGCGCGGGTGGTCGGTCGCCACCACCGACGGTGCGGCCACCGTCCCATCGAGACGGTCGCCCGCACGGTCAGCGGGAGCGCGGTCGGCGGGACGGATTGGGTCACGTAGGCGAGACCGCGGTCGGCCTGGAGGCGCGCCACCCGCCCGGCGTCCGGCTCCACCACACCGGCGAGCACGTCGAGCAGGGTCGACTTGCCGGACCCGTTGGGTCCGGTCACCGCGGTGACCATCCCAGCGGGGAACGTGGCGTCGAGGCCGTCGAGCACGATCCGGTCGCCGCGACGGACGACGAGTCCGGCGACGTCGAGGGCGGGTGCGGTCGCAGCGGTGAGCACCTGAGGACACTATCAGTATCGATAGTCATTTTCATGTAGCGTCTCGGACCGTGACCTGGCTGACCGACCCCTTCTCCGTCGACTTCATGGTCCGTGCCCTCGTCGGCGGCGGGCTCGCGGCGGTCCTCTGCGCCGTCGTCGGCACGTGGGTGCTGGTCCGCGGCACGGCGTTCCTCGGCGAAGCGCTCTCGCACGGCATGCTCCCGGGCGTCGCGGTCGCCACCCTGACCGGGATCCCGGCGGTGATCGGCGCCGCGGTCAGCGCCGGCGTGATGGTGTTCGGTGTGGGCGCGCTCCGCCGTCGCGCCCGGCTGTCGTACGACACCTCGATCGGCCTGCTGTTCGTCGGGATGCTCGCCCTCGGTGTCATCATCGTGTCCGGCTCCCGGTCCTTCGCCACCGACGTCACCGCGATCCTCTTCGGGGACGTGCTCGCCGTCACCCGCGCGGACCTGATCGGCCTCGGCGTCGCCGTGCTCGGCGCGCTCGGCCTGGCCGTCGCGTTCCACCGCGCCTTCACCGCCGCGGCGTTCGACGTGCGGAAGGCCGCGACGCTCGGCCTGCGACCGCGTCTGGCCGAGGTCGTGCTGATCGGGCTCGTCACCCTCGCGGTCGTCGCGTCGTACCGCGCGGTCGGCACGTTGCTCGTCGTCGGGCTGCTGCTCGCGCCCGCGGCGGCCGCCCGTGCCTGGACCCGGCACGTGAGCACGACGATGCTCCTCGGCGCGGGGATCGGCACCGTCGCCGTCCTCGTCGGCCTGCTGGTGTCGTGGCACGCCGGCACCGCAGCCGGGGCGAGCATCGCCGCCGTCGCGGTGGCCGCCGTGCCCGTGTCCCGGAGCGCCGCCGCCCTCGTCACCCGGACCGTCCGACCCCGAGCACCACGAGAGGCAGCATGAACCCGACCACCGGCCGCGCAGCTGCGCGCATCCCCACGACCATCGGCATCGCAGCCGGCATCGCACTCGCGGTGACCGCCTGCTCGTCCGGTCCCGCACCGGGGGCCGACGACCCGACGGCGTCCGCGACGCCCCACGGCTTCGTGGCGGGCGCGACCGAGTCCCAGGAACCGCAGCTGCGCCTCCTGGCCGTCTCGGCGACCGGCGAGACCGCGGTGCACGACCTGCTCACCGGCGACGACACCCGTCTGGACGCCGTCGACGCACCGTCGCACAGCGCGACCGACGGGCGGTTCCTCGTGACGAGCGACGCCGACCGCACGACCGTCGTCGACAGCGGCGCCTGGACCGTCGACCACGGCGACCACACGCACTACTACGCGGCCGCGCCGCGGGTCGTCGGCACGCTCGACGGCGGCGGCCGGGTCGAGGTGCACTCGTCCGAGACCCTGACCACCGTCACCTGGCCGGACCGGTCCGCCGGTGTCGTGCTCGACCGCGCGGCACTCGGGCAGGGCGAGGTCGACGTCACGGCACGGGTCGAGGCGACGGTCCTGCTGCCGATGGGCGACCGACTCGTCGCCGCGTCCGACGACGGCGTCCGCGTGCTCGACGGCGACGGCGGCACGCACGGCGACGGGGAGGCGCAGCCCTGCGCGGACCCGGCGGGCGGCATCGTCACGCGCGCCGGAGCCGTCGTGGGCTGCGCTACCGGCGCGGTGGTCGTCGACGAGGACGGCGACGCGGCGTTCGTCGCGCTGCCCGACGCCGCACCCGGGGCCGGACGTCCGACGGCGTTCGCGGCACGCGCCGGCCGACCGACGGTCGCGGGCCTCGCGGGCGACACCGGCTTCTGGCTCCTCGACGCCCGCGAGCAGCAGTGGCGCCACGTCCCCACCGAGCGCCCGCTGCGGACGGTGGTCGCCGTGGACGACGACGACGAGCACGTCGTCGGTGTGGACGACCGCGGCCGGGTCGTGGTGCACACGCTGGCGACCGGCAGCGTGGCGACGACCGATCCCCTGGTCGGCGCGGCCACCACGCCGCTCCTGCAGCTCGACGCCCAACGCGCGTACCTGGCGGCCCCGGACGGTCGCACGGTGCACGAGATCGACTTCGCGGACGGCGCCCGCGTGGCACGCACGATCGAGCTGCCCGTCGCACCGACGGCGTTCGCCGAGGTCGGGCTGTGAGCCGCCTCGCGCGGTGCGTCGGTGCCGCCGTCGTGGCGCTCGTGGTCGGTGCGACCGCGACCGCGTGCGGCACGTCCGGGTCCGACCGGCCGTTGGTCGCCGTGACGACGAACATCCTCGGCGACGTCGTGACCGAGGTCGTCGGGGACGCGGCGGAGGTCATGGTGCTCATGCCGGCCGGCGCCGATCCGCACTCGTTCGAGGTGTCCGCGAAGGAGGCCGCTCGACTGCGGACCGCCGACCTCGTCGTCGAGAACGGACTCGGGCTCGAGGAGGGCGTCGCCCGGCACGTCGAGGCCGCGGCCGCCGACGGGGTCCCGGTGTTCACCGCGGGCGACGCGGTCGACGCGCTGGAGTGGTCCTCCGACGACGGCAGTGGGCCCGACCCGCACCTCTGGACGGATCCGGCCCGCATGATCGACGTGGTCGAGGCGCTCGACGAGGAACTCCGCACGATCGGCGTCGACGCCACCGGCACCGGCACCTACCTGGACGCGCTCACCACCCTCGACGCGGAGATGTCGGCGGCGTTCGACGCCCTGGCCCGGGACGACCGCACGCTCGTCACGAACCACCACGTGTTCGGGTACCTCGCCGACCGCTTCGACTTCCGCGTCGTCGGCGCGGTCATCCCGAGCGGCACCACCCTTGCGTCGCCGAGCGCGGCGGACCTGCGCGACCTCGCCGAGGCGATCGAGGAGGCCGGCGTGCCGACGATCTTCGCGGACGCGTCGCAGCCCGCCCGCCTGGCGGAGGTCCTCGCCGCCGAGGTGGACGTCCGCGTGCGGATCGTGCCCCTCGCGACGGAGTCGCTCAGCGCGGACGGTGCCGCCTCGACGTACCTCGGCATGATGCGGTCGAACACCGCGGCGATCGTCGACGGCCTGTCGACTTCCGATTGAGAATGAGAATCAATACAGTTTGAGCATGCACACGAAGAAGATCCTGCCCGTGGGGCTCCTCGGCGCCGTCGCACTGACCCTGACCGGGTGCTCGACGAGCCCCGCCGACACCGGAGCCACCCGGACGAGCACCCCGTCCGCCGACGGCACGCGCATCACGCTCACCTACGACGGCGGCCTGCTCGTCCTCGACGACGACCTGCAGGTGGTGTCCGACGACCCGATCGACGGCTTCACCCGCGTCAACCCCGCCGGCGACGGGCGCCACGTGCTCGTCACCGTCCCGTCGGGCTTCCGCGTGCTCGACACGACGGCGGATCCGGCGCTGACCGACGCGGTGTTCCCGGCCGACACCGGCGGGCACGCGGTCGTGCACGGCGACCGGACCGCCCTCTTCGCCGACGGCACCGGCGACGTCACCACGTTCGACAACACCGACCTCGACGGCGACGACCTGCCCGAGACCACCACGACGACGTCCGAGGCGGCGCACCACGGCGTCGCGATCGAACTGCAGGACGGCACGCTCCTCACCACCCTCGGCACCGAGGAGTCGCGCAGCGGCGTCCGCGCGCTGGACGCCGACGGCGAGGAGACCGCCCGGTCCGAGGAGTGCCCGAACGTGCACGGCGAAGGCGCGGTCGAGGGCGAGGTCGCCGTGTTCGGCTGCACCGACGGCGCACTCGTGTACCAGGACGGCTCGTTCGAGAAGATCGACGCCCCCACCGAGTACGGCCGTACCGGCAACCTCTTCACGACCGAGACGTCGTCCGTCGCCGTCGGGGACTACAACGACGACGAGGACAGCGAGGGCTACCTGCTCGACCAGATCGCCCTCATCGACGCGGCAGCCGGCACGTACACCGTCGCCGACGTCCCGGACGGCGTCGCCTACACGTTCCGCGACCTGGCGCGCGGCCCCGGGGACGAGGCCGTCGTCCTCGGCACCGACGGCTCCCTGCACACCTTCGACGTGACCACCGGCGACCAGCTCGACTCGTTCCCGGTCATCGACTCGTGGGAGGGCCCGACCGAGTGGCAGGACGCACACCCCGCGCTCAAGGTGGCCGGTGACGTCGCCTACGTCACCGACCCGGCCGAGCAGCAGGTGCACGCGGTCGACCTGACCAGCGGGAAGGTCATCGCCTCGAGCGACGAGCTGCCCGGCGTGCCGAACGAGATCGCCGTCGCGTAGCACCCCGACATCCGGACAGTGCGCCGCAGCACCGCGGCGTACTGTCCGGGTCATGCCCGCTCTCATCGACACGTTCACCCTGTCCAACGGCCTGCACATCCCGAAGATCGGCTTCGGCACCTGGCAGATCCCGTCCGGCAACGACGCCTACGACGCCACGAAGACCGCCCTGGACCTCGGCTACCGCCACATCGACACCGCGCTCGCCTACGGCAACGAAGCCAGCGTCGGCCAGGCGGTCCGCGACAGCGGCATCCCCCGCGACGACGTGTTCATCACCACGAAGCTGCCCGCCGAGGTCAAGACGGCGGCCGGCGCACGCGAGGCCTTCGAGACCTCGAGCACCAACCTCGACCTCGGTGTGGTCGACCTCTACCTCATCCACGCGCCGTGGCCCTGGGGTGACATCGGCTCCGACCACCGCGACGGCAACGTCGAGGTCTGGAAGGTCTTCGAGGAGTTGTACGACGCCGGCCGCACGCGCTCCATCGGCGTCTCGAACTTCCAGGTCGCCGACCTCGAGGACCTGCTCGGCCGCACCGACGTCGTCCCGCACGCCAACCAGATCCGCTGGTTCATCGGCAACACGCAGGACGAGACGACCGCCTTCGACCGCGAGCACGACATCCTCACCGAGGGCTACTCGCCGCTCGCCACCGGCGGCCTGCTCGACAACGAGCAGATCGCCGAGATCGCGGCGGAGTACGACAAGTCCGTCGCCCAGGTCGCGATCCGCTACCTGCTCGAGAAGGACGTCCTGCCGCTGCCGAAGTCCACGACGCCCGAGCGGATCGCCGCGAACGCCGACGTCGACTTCGTGCTGTCCGCCGAGGACGTCGCAGCCCTCGACGCCCTGCAGGACACCACCGCCTGACACCGCCGGGAACACGACACCCCCGTCGCCGGTTGCACCACGTGGTGCCACAGCCAGCGGCACGACCCCAAGGAGGCCAGCATGACCACCACCGAAACCGCCATCCTCGCCGGCGGGTGCTTCTGGGGAGCGCAGCAGCTCCTCCGTCGCCGTCCCGGCGTCATCAGCACCCGCGTCGGCTACTCGGGCGGCGACACCCCGAACGCCACCTACCGCAACCACGGCGACCACGCCGAGGCCGTCGAGATCGTCTTCGACCCGTCCGTGATCTCGTACCGGGACCTGCTGGAGTTCTTCTTCCAGATCCACGACCCGTCGACGAAGGACCGCCAGGGCAACGACGTCGGCCGCAGCTACCGTTCGGCGATCTACTTCACCACCCCCGAGCAGGAGCAGGTCGCGCGCGACACCATCGCGGACGTCGACGCGTCGGGCATCTGGCCCGGCAAGGTCGTCACCGAGGTCGAGCCCGCCGGCGACTTCTGGGAGGCCGAGGAGGAGCACCAGGACTACCTGGAGAAGTACCCCGCCGGGTACACCTGCCACTTCGTGCGCCCGGGGTGGAAGCTCCCGCACCGCGACGAGGCGACCGCCTCGGTCTGATGGTGACCCGGTAGCGGACGGGAGGCGCGGTGCCAATTGGCACCGCGCCTCCCGTCCGTCCTGTGGGTGCGTCTACCGCCAGACGCGGTCCGCGATCGCGACCACGCTGCGGACCTTCGCCCACTGCTCGTCCTCGGACAGGGTGTTGCCCTCCTCGGTGGACGCGAACCCGCACTGCGGGCTGAGGGCGAGTTGCCCGAGCGGCGCGAACGCGGCCGCATCGCGGATCCGCTGCTCGACGACCGCCGGGTCCTCGAGCTCGCCGGTCTTCGAGGTGACGAGCCCGAGCACGACGACCTGGTCGCCCGCCGGCAGGAACCGCAGCGGTTCGAAGCCGCCGGCGCGATCGGTGTCGTACTCCAGGAAGAAGCCGTCGTACCCGGTGTGACCGAGCAGCTGTTCGGCGACCGGTTCGTACCCACCCGACGCGATCCACGTCGACCGGAAGTTGCCGCGGCAAACGTGCGTCGTGACGACGAGGTCCTCCGGGCGGCCGTCGAGCACGCGACGGACGATCGACGCGAAGCGCTCGGCGATGCCGTCCGTCTCGATGCCGCGCGCACGGGCCTTCGCCATCTCGTCGTCCGAGCAGGCGTACGCCCACGCCGTGTCGTCGAGCTGCAGGTACCGGACCCCGGCGGCGTACAGCGCGGCGATCGCGTCGCGGTACGCCCGCACGAGGTCGTCGGTGATGGCGTCCCGGTCGGCGTAGTGCTCGGTGCGGATCTGGTCGGCGTCGAGCCGGAAGTCGAACACGGTCGGCGACGGGATCGTGAACTTCGCGGTGAGCCCACGGGCAGCGGCCTCGCGGACGACGAACGCCGCATCGGCGACGAAGGGGTGATCGGCCGGGAACGACACCGGGCCGGACACGCGCATGCCCTTCGGCGTGGTGGTGACGCCCTGGAAGGCGATGCCGTGGTCGAGCTCGACCACCTCGACGCCGTCGAGACCGCCCCAGAAGTCGAGGTGCCACCACGCGCGGCGAGCCTCCCCGTCGGTGGCGAGCTGCAGTCCGGCGTCGCGCTGCGCATCAATCAGGTCCCGGATCGCGTCGTCCTCGACGGCCCGGAGCGCTGCGTCGTCGATGCGTCCCTCGGCGCGGGCGGTCCGGGCGCGCTGCACGGTGGCCGGGCGGAGGAGGCTGCCGACGAGGTCGGCGCGGAACGGCGGGTGCTGGCGCATCCGTCGATGGTACCGATGTGGAATCAGGCGGACCTCAGCCGGCCTCAGCGCCGAGGTGCTCCGTCGTCTCCGACCGGACGGCGTCCCGGTGCGACCCGGCTCGCCGCCGGGCCGCACCGCGGTTCACACCGTGGTGACGATGCTGACCGCCGCCGCTTCGAACGGCGCGAGTGTCGTCCGCGCGACGCCGGCGTCCAGCGTGACCGGTTCGCCGGTCCCGTCGCCGAGGTAGGTCGTCCGGGCAGCCGTCGCCACGTGGACCCCGAAGGCGAGCTCGACGTCGACGGGGACGTCCGCGAGCGACTGGAGTCGCACGATGGAGGTCCTGTCGTCGTCGCCGGCCACCACGGACACGAGCCGCACGCGCGGGTCGCCGATCGTGAGGAGCTCGGCCGACGCCGCACCGGCACCACCCGAGCCGGAGGCGGGAACGGCCGAGAGCGGTCGGACCAGGTCGGCTGTCGTCCGGACCGCCACCGCCTCGACCGGTTCGGCCGGGTGCGAACGGACCCCGATCGCGTACTCGAAGGTCGCGGTGAAACCCTGCTCGATCGGGAAGTTCGTGTCCCACACGTTGTTGTGCAGCCACGAGTAGACGGTCGCCGCCCGCGCCGGGCTCGTGCTGGCGGGGAACGGCGCGTACGGCAACGAGATCGTCCCGGGGTGCACGAGCGGAGCGTCCTTCGTGACCCACACCACCGCGTCGTCGGCCTCCTCCACGCTGACCCAGTTCCGGATAGCGCGCATGTGCTGCGGGGCGCCGGGGACGTGCGCCAGGCCGTCGCCGGTCACGCCACCGGAGACCTCGTACCGGACGACGGGCTCGGCGGCGGCGAACGGGAACGCGAAGAACGCGCTTTCCTTCGTGCGGGTGACGGGCTTCTCGAGACGGTTCTCGATGCGGAGTCGGGGCTCACCGTGCCGGAGACGGAGCGTGACGGTGACGCTGTCCACGCCGGCGGCCGCGAACCGGTAGACCAGCCGCTCCTCGACCGCGTCCGACACCCGCTCGACCAGCATCGCCGGACCGCCAGTGGTCCGACTGGCGAGGAGTTCGAGGCGGTCGGAGCTCCACAGCTTGTTCGAGAGGTGGTTCACACCGGCGCCGGACGAGCCGTACTCGTCGTAGACGTAGCCGTTGAACCCGGCTGGGGCGTCCTGCTCGACGATCTCCCGGCCGGTCGCCAGCTCGACGACGGAACGGATCGTGGAGGTCTGCGGGTCGACCAGCACGCGGAGGTACTCGTTCTCGAGCGCGAACAGGTCGGCGGCCGGGCTCGTCAGCGCGTCGTGCGTCCGCGGCACCGCGGCGCCCTGGTCCGCGTGCAAGACGTCGATCCGGACGAAGCCGAACGCGGGCACATCGCGCAGCTGCACGGTCGCCCAGCGACCGGACTCACGGTGCAGGGAGTTCGACTGCGGCTCGAGCACCGGGTCGAGCCGCTCGCCGGTGCGGCCGTCGCGCAGCGCCACGTGTGCGTCGAGCGGTACCGTCGATTCCTTGAGCAGGAAGCGGACGACGCCGGTGCGGGTGGCCCCGGACGCGTTGGCGACGACGATCGCCGCGCGGGCATCGTCCGGCGTGGCCACGGTGTCCGCCAGGTAGACGAGGGCGTGCTCCTCGAGGTCACGGCCGCGCTGGTGGCCGGTGAGCGCCTGCGCGACCTTCCACTGCCACTGCCGCTCCCCCGAGTCGTACCCCTCGTCGCCGTGGGTCCACGAGTTGCTCGCGCCCCACGTGTGCTCGTTGAACATCGAGATCGCGTCGTACGCGGCATCGGAGTCCGCGCGCTCCGTCGGGACCGCCTGCCCACCGAGCCACGCGGCCGCCTGCGAGAAGGAACGGGCGTCGCTCACGGTCGCCTGCGCCTCACGCGCGAGGGCGAGGGGGACGGCTGCGGACCCGACTCCCTCGACCCACCAGTCGCCCCAGTCCCCCTCGACCGTGGTCAGCTCGTCACCGTGCCGCGCCTCCGCCTCGGCGAAGAAGTCCTCGTTCGTCGAGACGCGAAGCTTCGGTGACGTCCAGGTCTCGTTCCAGCGCCGGACGATCTCGGAGAGGTGCAACCGCGCCGGGCCGTTGTCGCCCATGAAACCCTGGGTACGGAGGTGCAGCACACCCCACGGGTACCCCGGTCGGCCCTCGGCCTCCTCGCCGTGCGCGCCGAAGACCCCGGGCGGGAACGGGTAGCCGCGGGTCGCGAGGGCGGTGAGGTAGGCGGGCAGGTAGGTCTCGGCGACCTCGTACGACTCGGTCAGGCCCACCATCGGACCCTCCATGTAGGCGAGGCCGTGCGGGCTGTCCGTCATCCACACCACGACGGAGTTGCCGGCGGGCGTCCGCCACCGGAACAGGCGCGGCAGCTCGAGGGCGCCGTTCTGGTGCGGCATCGATCGACCCGCCCAGTTGTGCGCGACGGCGAGGTACCGGACGCCGACCTCCTGCAGGGCGTCGGGCAGGCCCGCGACCTGTCCGGGCACGTCGGTCTGCATGGCCGTGGTGAAGTCGATGCCGTACTGCTCGCGGATGCGCCGGGCCTCCCGGAGGAGTTCGTGGAGCTCCTCGGTCGAGCACGTGTCGGTGTGCAGGTTGTAGGGCATCGCGCTCAGGCCGATCGACCCCTGCTGCACGAGTCGCACGAACTCGGCGACCTTCGCGGCCGGGCGGTGCCGCTCCCAGTCGGCGAACGCCCACAGCGCCTCGACGTTCCAGCGGAACCGGGCAGCGTCGGGCCACTCGCTCGTGGCCGCGGCGAGCTCCACCGCGGAGTCGAGGTACGAGCGCTGCGACGAGATCACCGTCGTCTGCGGATCGGTGTACCCGAAGTCGAAGTGGGAGTGGTGCACGACGTGCACGGACCAGTCCCGCTGCGGCTGCAGCACGAACGAGACGGTCGCGCCACCGAGCTCGGGCAGTGCCAGGGTCACCTCGGTCGGCTCGTCGACGGCACGGACGAGGAGCCGGACGGAGGTGTCGTCCGGGGCCGGGGCCGTGCCGACGACCAGGTCCCCGGCAGGCCCGGTGAGCGTCGCCGTGAGCGTCTCGATGGGCGTCGCGACGGCCGGGTCCGGCTGCTGCCCGTCGACGAGCAGTCGCACGGCCTGCACCGTCACCCCGTCGCGCTCGGCCGTGAGCGGTTCGGGGAGGACCCGCACGCGGGTGCCGCCGATGGTCACGGCGACGACGGTGGCCCGGTCGAGGAGGCCGTCACGGGCCTCCAGGTGGGACCAGGGTTGCGCGGAGACGAGGGCGGGTTCGGTCATCGAGACGGACTTCCTTCTGCTTCTGGACGGAGTGCTGGGGAACGGGGTCTGGGTCAGGCGGTCGGGTTGAGCCCGCGGGCGAAGAACCGCTGGAAGGCGAAGAACACGATGACCGTCGGCAGGGACGCGACGAGCGCCCCGGCGAGCGCCACCGGCGGCCCGTACGTGGAGTAGTTGCCGGTCAGGTCGGCCAGCGTGGCCATCACCGGCCGGATGTTCGGGCTCGACGACAGCGTCAGGCCGAACAGCAGGTCGTTCCAGATCCAGGTGAACTGGAACACGAACGCGGCGAGGAGGGCACTCGTCGACAGCGGCAGGTGGACCTGGAAGAACATCCGGACCCATCCGGCACCGTCGAGCGACGCCGCCTCCCGCACCTCGTTCGGCAGGCCGGTCATGTGCCCGCGCACCACGAAGAACGCGAACGGGATCGTCAGCGCGACGTAGACGAGGAGCATGCCGTACTGCGTGTCGAACAGCGATGCCGCGGCGTACCCGGTGAACAGCGGCGACAGGAAGGCCTGCAGCGGCAGGATCGTGCCGATGTAGATCACCCAGAACCAGAACGTCGGGCGCTTCACGGGCATGATCGTCACCGCGAACGACGCCAAGGCGGCGATGAACACCGCGGCGCCGGCTCCGACGACGGAGTACAGCAGGCTGTTCAGCATGCCCTGCCCGACGTTCGCGTTCTGGAACGCGGTGGCGATGTTGTCGAACAGCGACCACGAGGTCGGCCACCACGACGGGGTGCCGGAGTAGTCGGCGCTCTTCGTGAACGCGTTGACCACGAGCAGGTACGACGGGATCAGCCAGATCAGTGACACGACCGTCAGCACGACGGCCAGGATGCGGCGAGAGGTCTTCGTCATCGGGACGGCTCCAGCTAGTCGGTGGGTCGGAGTTGCCGGCGGAGGTACGCCCATGAAGCCACGACGACCACGAGCGTCAGGAACACGGCGACCGCCGCACCCGATCCGTACCGCGAGAGCGTGAACGTCTCGCGGTACATGGTGAGCGCGAGCGTCTCGGACGCCGTCCCGGGGCCGCCGTTCGTGAGCAGCAGCACCTGGTCGAAGACCTTGAGGCTGCCGACGATCGAGATCCCCACCACGACGACGGTCATCGGGCGCAGCTGCGGGAACGTCACCGACCAGAACAGCCGCCACCCGGACGCGCCGTCGATCTGGGCGGCCTCGAGCGTGTTCGGTGGGATCGACTGGAGCCCGACGAGGAACAGGATCACGCACGCGCCGGTGGCCTGCCAGGTCGTCGCGACGATCATCATGAACGTGTTCAGCGGCCACTGGAGCAGCCACTGCGAGACGAGCCCGTCGAGGCCGAACAACCGCAGGAGCGTGTCCAGGCCACCGTCCGTCGAGAGCATGAACGTCCAGACCACGGCGGTCGCCGAGCCGGAGATCGCGTACGGCAGCACGATCGCGAACCGGGCGAGGCCGCCGAGCTTCAGCTTCCAGGTCCCGACGGCGATCGCGAGACCGATGCCGACGGGCAGCAGCAGCGTGCCCACGACCCAGAGGAACGTGTTCAGCACGGACTGGCCGAACGCGGGGTCGGCGAACATCGCGCGGTAGTTCTCGATCCCGACCCAGCTCCGGGCGAACCCGTTGTCGTTGAAGAAGCTGCGGGAGATCGTGAACAGGAACGGGACGACGAGCAGCGCGACCACCAGCACGACGGACGGGGCGAGGAACGCACCCCCGGTGAGGCGGGCCCTGATCGGTGACCGTCTCGTCGACGCGGGCCGACGGCGGTCGGTGGGCCGGGCCTCCTGGTCGAGCACCGTGTCGGGGACGGGCGGTTGTGTGAGCGTCATGCGTCGTTCCAGGTCTTCCACTCGGTCACTGCTCGGTTCTGCATGGAGCGCAGGGTGGCGGCACCGTTCGACTTCGAGGGATTCACCATGAAGGACCCGAGGTCCTGCACGTTGCCCTCGATGAGCGGCGTCGGCGAGGCCTCCCAGTAGCGGGTGAGCTCGACGGGTTTCGTGTCGGCGATGTCCTTCGCCAGCACCTTCACGAGGTTCGACTTCGGCAGCGCGTGCGGGTTCGGACTGGTGTCCCCGAGGAACCCGACCCAGGCCGTCTGCACGTCGGTCGCGAGCCAGTTCTCGGCGACCTCGACCGCTGCACGGTGCCGGTGCGCCTTGACCGGGACCGACAGCGACCCGCTCTCGACGACGATCGCCGGAGCCGCAGATCCGCGCGGCGGGACCCGGAAGAACCCGATGTCCGCGTCGCTCAGCCCCGCGGCGAGGAGCGTGTTCGCGAACCACGTGCCGTAGAGCATCATGCCGAACTCGCCCTGCTTCACGAGGCCGGGCAGGTCGTTCGACGTGACGTCGGGCGCCGAGAAGAACCCCTCGGCGTACATCGACGACCAGAGGTCCATCGCCTGCTGTGCCGGGGCCTCCGTGTAGCTGGCCTTGTCCGTCGTGACGGCCTTGTAGTAGTCCGGGTCGATCGAGGCCAGGAGCTGCATGAACCAGATCTCGGCCTCCCACGTCGTGGCACCGGGCGAGAGGAACGGCGTGATGCCGGCGTCCTTCAACCGCTGCGCCGCGTCGAGCATCTCGTCGAAGGTCGTCGGCACGTCGATGCCGTGCTCGGCGAACGCCTTCTTGCTGTAGAACACGGCGTAGTAGCTCTTGTAGAGCGGGACCCCGTACGCCTTGCCGCGGTAGCTGAACGACTCGCGTTGCGCCGGGTCCACCCACCCGCGCTCGACGGCGGCGTCCCACACCGGGTTGAGGTCGGTCAGGATGTCGGCGCGGGCGATGTCCTGCAGCCGGTACCCGTTCGTCCACTTGATGAGGTCGGTGGTGCTGTCGGTCTGCGCCGTCATGCGGATGACCTGCGTGTAGTTGTTCACGCTCGCGATGGACCGCGACGTGATGCGGTACCCGATGCGCTTCGCGAGCGCCGCAGAGGCTGCGGCGTAGCCGGGGCCCCACGTGGGGTTGTCACTGTTCAGGGTGACCGTGCCCGGAGCCGACGGCTGCGTGTCGGAGCCCCTGGCGCAGGCGGCCAGGGTCATCGCGAGCAGGCCGCCGCCGCCGAGCGCGAGTGCGGTGCGTCGGGTCACGGCAGGCCCTCTGGAGAACGGGTCAGGCATCGGGCGTTCCATTCGACGGTGAATTGATAACGTTACCAACGGGAGCATACACGGCACGGGACCAGCCGCAAGTGGGTTGTCCGGTATACAGGGACACATGCAGGCAGCCGCGGGGTCCGGACCGAGCCGGAAGCCCACGATGACCGTCAAGGACATCGCGCGGGTGGCCGAGGTCAGCCCGATGACGGTCTCCCGGGTGCTCTCCGGCGGCAAGAACGTGCGACCCGCGCTCCGGGAACACGTCGAGCGCGTCATCGCCGAGGTCGGCTACCACCGGAACGAGAACGCCCGGAGCCTCCGGCCCGGACAGCGCTCGGGGCTCGTCGGCGTGATGATCACGAACATCGGCAACCCGTACTACGCCGGCGTCGTGCAGGGCATCGAGCAGGTCGTCGCCGGCACCGGTCGCCGCATCCTGGTCGGCACCACCAACGAGGACCCGGACCTCGAGCGACAACTCCTGTCGGACTTCCTCGGCCGGCAGGTCGAGGGGCTCATCGTCGTCCCGGCCGGAGCGGATGCCGACCGGTTCGCCGCCGATCGCCTCCACGACGTCCCGCTCGTCCTCGCCTCACGCACGGTCGAGAACGTCGCCGCCGACGCCGTCCTGATCGACGACGTGCACGGCGCACGGGACGCGACCTCGCTCATGCTCGACGACGGGCACCGGCGGATCGCCTTCCTGGGCAACAAGGTCACCGTGTCGACCGGCCAGCGCCGCCTCGCCGGATTCCGGACCGCGTTCGCGTCGCACGGGGTCAAGCCGGATGACTCGCTCATCGTGCTCGAACTGCAGGACACGGACACCGCCGAGCGGGCGACGCGACGCCTGCTCGAGCGCCCGGACGCGCCGACCGCCGTGTTCGCCGCGAACAACCGGATCAGCGTCGGCGCGATCCGGGCCATCGCGAAGGCCGTGGCGGACGGCACCGTCGCCTCGCCGCCACGCCTGTTCGCCTTCGACTCGTTCGACTTCGCGGACATGGCACCGATCCCACTGTCGGTCATCGACCACGATCCGGCAGAGCTCGGCCGCGTCGCGGCCAGGATGCTGCTGTCGCGGCTCGACGCGTCCGCCGACGGCGAGCCGCCCCGGCTGGTGGAGCTGCCGGTGCACATCGTCCACCACTGAGCGCGGGATCGGTTCCTCCCCGTCCGGCTCCGAACGTGCATCCGGTCCGCCCCGGGCGACCTGGAGGCCCGGCTTGCGTCCCGGCGCCCCTCCCGCGGTAGTGTTGGTAACGTTATCAGCGCGAAAGGGGCCCCATGTCCACCTTCCTGCCCACCGGGGTGACCGTCGGCGAGTACGACAAGGCACCCACCATCGACCTCCCATCGGGACACGCCGCCTGGAGCGGCGGGGACGCGTGGGAGCAGCTCGCCGCACGCCTGTCCGGTCGGCACGTCATGGCAGTGGACACGTACCCGGGGAGCGATCTGGACGGCCTCTGCCACGAACTCACGACCGTCGCCCCGGACGCCCTCGTCATCGACGTCGAGGCCGCGGCCGCCCTGCCGAACGCCGTCATCGAGGAGCGCATCGCCGCGAACCTCACCGACGACCGCGTCTTCGGCGTCCTCGGGCACCAGGTGCTCACCGACTTCTACGACGCGTCCCGTCTCGCCGAGGTCGCCGAGCAGGTCCGTGCGGCGCAGGGTCCCGTCGTGGTCATCGGCTGGGGCGCGACGCTCGTGCCGACGGCGTTCGACACCGTGGTGCTCGCCGACCTGGCGCGCTGGGAGATCCAGCGCCGGCAGCGAGCCGGAGCGCCGAACTGGCGGGCGGACAACGCCGACGAGGACCAGCTCCGCAAGGTCAAGCGCGGCTACTTCGTCGAGTGGCGCGTCGCCGATCGGCACAAGCGCCACCTGTTCGACCGGATCGACCTGTTCCTCGACGCGAACGGCTCGATGGCGGACGCGAAGCTCGTCGCGGCCGAGACCTTCCTCGCGGGCCTGGAGCTCGCGAGCCGTCGCCCCTTCCGCGTGGTCCCCTTCTTCGATCCCGGGGTGTGGGGCGGGCAGTGGATGAAGGAGGTCCTGGAGGTCGGGGACGCCGACAACTACGCCTGGTGCTTCGACTGCGTCCCCGAGGAGAACAGCCTGCTCTTCCGGATCGGTGACACCGTCGTCGAACTCCCGGCGCTCGACCTGGTGTTCCGCCATCCGCGGGAGCTGCTCGGCGCGAAGACGTACGCCCGGTTCGGCGCGGAGTTCCCGATCCGCTTCGACTTCCTCGACACCATGGCGGGCGGCAACCTCTCCCTGCAGGTCCACCCCCTCACCGACTACATGCAGAACGTCTTCGGGATGCCCTACACGCAGGACGAGAGCTACTACATGCTCGATGCGGCGGACGACGCCGTCGTGTACCTCGGCGTCCGGGACGACGCCGACCCCGAGGGCATGCAGGCAGCCCTGCGGACCGCGTCGTCCGGCGAGGAGCCGTTCCCGGCCGACCGCTACGTGAACACCTTCCCGGCGAAGAAGCACGACCACTTCCTCATCCCGGCGGGCACCGTGCACTGCTCCGGAGCGGACTCGATGGTCCTCGAGATCTCCGCGACCCCGTACATCTTCACCTTCAAGATGTGGGACTGGGGACGGGTCGGCCTCGACGGGGTCCCGCGTCCGGTGCACCTCGACCACGCCTTCGCGAACATCCAGTGGGACCGCCGCAGCGACTTCGCCCGCGACGAGCTCGTCGACCAGGTGACCGAGGTCGCGCGTGGAGACGGCTGGGTCGAGGAACGCACCGGGCTGCACGAGCTGGAGTTCATCGAGGTCCGTCGGCACTGGTTCGAGGACGTCGTCCCGCACGACACCGACGGCACCGTCAACGTCCTCAACCTCGTCGAGGGCGCCGAAGCCGTCGTCGAGAGCCCGGACGGCGCGTTCGAGCCGTTCGTCGTGCACTACGCCGAGACGTTCATCGTCCCCGCGAGCGTCGGCCGGTACACGATCCGTCCCTGCGGTCGCGGAGTGGGGCAGCGCCTCGGCACAGTGAAGGCCTCGGTCCGCGGGACGGGGCTCAGCGACTGAGCCTGCGGGCACCACTCGCCCACGCCGACGCGGCGCCGACGAGTGGTGCCCGGGTGCCGAGCGCCGCCCGCACCAGTGCACCGCGGTCGTCCAGCGCCAGCCCCGCGCGGAGCGGCGCCTCGATGACGTCCCACGACCGTGCGATCGAGCCGCCGACGACGACCCGGTCGGCGTCGAACCGCGCCACCCACGGCTGCAGCGCCGTTCCCAGTGCGCGCATCGCCGACGTGACGACGTCGTGCGCTCCCTGGTCGCCGGCCCTCGCGGCGGCGCAGATCTCCTCGACCGTCCGCTCCCGACCAGAACGCGCACGGTCGGCACGTCGGATCGCGGGCGAGGAGATCGTGTCCTCGAGCGGGCGGCCGTCGATCGTGAGTCGGTGCACCTCCCCCTCCTCCGGCACCGTCGGGCCGCTCCTGACCTCCTCGCCGTCGACGAGGAACGCCGAGCCGACCCCGGTCCCGAGCGTGATGCAGACCATCCGGTGCGCACTCACCCCAGCACCAGAGGACCACTCGCCGATGCCGTACGCCACGGCGTCGTTCACGAACCGGACCGCTCCCGGAACGACTCCGAGTCGAGCGGCGAGGGCGGCGCGGAGATCGATCCCGGCGATCGACCGGAACTTGTCGACGCCGGCGAACGTGCCCGTCCCCGCCTCGGCGTCGAACGGACCGGGCATCGCGATCGACCACCCGGCGAGTGTCACGCGCTCGGCCAGCACTCGGCCGGGAGCGGCGAGCTGATCGAGGAGCTCGTCGCGCCCCGCGTGCGGGTCGACCGGAGCGCCCCGCTCGACCAGGACCGCGCTCGCCGACCCGGGATCGACGAGCGCAGCCGTGACGTGGCCCCCGCCGACGTCCATGACGCCGACGGGGGCCACGCTGCCGGACCGTTCGCTCAACTCACGTCCCCGAGGCGGTCCGACGACCACCCGAGCACCGCGAAGACCTGGATCATCGCCGCCTGGTCGAGCGTCGCTGCCGGTCGCGCCCAGTCGGGGTCGCCGCCGCCGCTCGGTTGGAAGTGGAACAGGCCGGTCGCCGGGTCACGGTTGTCCCGCCACGTCGCCGTCGCCCACTGCTCGGCAGCTGCCCGGTAGGACGGGTCGTGCTGCACGGAGTCGAGCAACAGGAGATCCTTGCAGTAGAACGCGTTGAAGACCGCCGGCTGCTGCTGGAGTCGGCTGTCAGTGCTCCAGTACCGCAGCGACGCACGCGCGGCGGCGGTCGCCTGGCGCAGGTACTTCGGGTCGTCGGTCGTCCGGTAGAGGATCGTCGCCGTGCCGATCATCGCGCCGGAGTTGTAGGTCCACAGCGTCGGGTTGACGGTGCCGTCGTCGTCGCGGCTGTTCTCGTAGAGCCCGGCGGACTGCTTGAGGCACCGGTTGTTCCAGTCGTACAGCTTCGTGCTCCACCGCAGGTACGACGGGTCCTTCGTCTCCTCGTAGAGGTGCGCCGCGAGCTGCGCGGTCAGACCGGTGACGTTTGCTGCGCGGGTCGTGTTGTCCGGGCGGTCGATCCAGTCGGAGCCCCCGGGGCACGTCAGCGTCGAATCCTCGTTCCAGCTCCGGACCGCCACGTCGAACGCCGCACGCGCGTGGTCGAGCGACGCGCCGTCGTCGGTCGCCTGGTACTGGCTGACGAAGGAGAGCCCCACGACTGCATTGTCGTCGTAGTAGACGTCTCCACCGCCGCCGAGCGGCGCCGGGAGGTACGACTCGTACCCGGGGCGGCCGCCCGGTGCGACGGCGGAGTAGTGCTGGAACCCGTCGATGCGCGCCGCGGCGGAGTTCGCGTACGCCGGACCGACACCGTCGATCCCCTGCAGGTCGAGCGCGGCCTGCGTGGCCTCGCGGTACTCCCAGAGGAAGGAGTACGGGTTGCCGGTGGTCGTGTCGGTGTTCTCGCGGTACAGCCCGTGACCCGCGGCCCCGGTGTACAGGTTGTCCTGCATGGCGTCGTAGGTCGCACTGGCGCGCTGCTGCCAGACCGGGTCCGGAGTGGTCGGTTGGGCAGCGGTCGCGGCGTCGGCCGCGTGTGGTGCCGCGGCGGCGAGTGCGCCGACGACGATCGCGGTGGCGGTGAGACGAACAGCGCGGGTGGTCGTCGTCTGTTTCGAGCTGAGCATCGTTGCTCCTCTAGTCGTTGGTATCGTTACCATACGACCCGGCCGACCACACCACAAGACGGGCCACCAGCGGACGGGAGGCGCGGTGCAGGCCCGCACCGCGCCTCCCGTCCGACGGTGGAGACGGACGCAATGCGGCATCACGAAGCGTCCTCAGGCGGGACGGCTCCGACCGACGGCATGGCCGACCGAAGCGCTGCGCGACAGCGCAGTCGAAGTCGTCCGTGTCTCGATCGACGAGGACGCTCGGGCCCGCGTCGTGGACGCGCAACGGCTGCCGACGATGACCGGAAGCGGGCGTGGACGCTGAGCCGGCACGCGGACAACCGCTTCGCCGCAAGAAAGAACGACCCTCAGCCGGTCTGGCTGAGGGTCGCTCCAAGGGCCGTGCCTACTGGCGGCTCGAGCTCCGAGCGAACTTGGAGTTCATCGCTCCGTAGATGACCCAGGCGACCACCGCGGCGAGGGCGACAGTGCCGACCTCCGCAGGCAGGATGCCGAGCACGAGGAACGGCACGAGGATGAGGCTGACCACGCCGAGGACGGCGAGGGTGATCTTGTAGCTGCGAGGAGACATCAGACCGTCCTTACTTGCACTGGCTGGCGCTCTTGTCGAGAACGAACGGGTTCCATCCGGAGAGCGGAGTCCCGGGGAGTCCGGAGCCGATGAGACCGAGGCAGTTCTTGTTCGCGTTCGCACCCTGCGCGAATGCGGTGATCGCACCGCTGACGAGGGCGCAGACACCTCCGACGACAGGTGTGCCGAGGAGGGTGCATCCCGCGGTCAGCGCTCCCACACCAGCAGGTCCACCAGCAGCGATGGCGTTCGTCTCACTGCGGTTGAAGTACACCGAGCACCATCCGACACCACATCCGGTGGACGGGTCCGCGGTCACCAGGAACGCGGCGTCGGACGTGTCCACGTGCTGCGTGACCACGTTCGAGCCGGGGTTGACCGCGTACGACGTGGGGAGTTGGTTGCCGTTGGCGTCGGCTGCCCGACAGGGTGGCCGGCTGTTCTCGTTGCCGCCGATCTGGCGGAGTTATGTCACCGGGCGTTGGCCCGCCTCACTGAATGCGCCTCGACCAACTCAGTCTTCGGCTGAAGCGACGGATCCCACGTACGACATCGATCCGCCGCTCGGAGGCGATGGTGTGGACGTGTCAGCCGCAAGCTCACTCGTCCGGAACTCTTCCGCGGAGGGCTCCACGGTATACTCGACCAGCTCGACTGCATGGCTCTTGAGGGCGTCAAGCACCTCGGCCGGCGTGACGTAGAAGAACTCGCGTCGGAGGTTGACCTTGTTCACCCGCTGGTTCGCGAACGTCTGGTGCAGCATCGTTTCCACTCCGACAGCGTCGTCTGCAAAGAATAACGCGTGCACGTCGAAGCGGAACGGCACTGACGCGTCGCCGAGTTCGATGACGCGGTCCATCGGCTTCAGGCGCCTCGTCATGCCGATTTTCACCATGCGTTCCCCGAACGCTCCGACGTTGGAGATCACGTACACGTAGCCCGCTCGCACATTGGCTGCTCGATAGTCGACATCGGTGATGGCGCGGTCGACGTCCTCAAGTCGCGCTTGGACGCGCGCGGCACCTTCCGCGTCGCCGTTTGCCTGCAACGCGGCGAGGGTGGATAGGTAGTGCTGGCGTTCCTTCTCGAGTCGGTCGTGCTCGGCTTGCAGTTCAGCGGCAGCGCGCTGCTGCTCGCGGAGTTCCGCTCGACGTTCTCGCTCGCGTTCCCTTTCCGCCTGCACCGTCTGGAGGTGCTCGTTGGCGAGGGCGATCTCCTCAAGCCGCATCTGGTGGTAGCTCGGTTCGATGCGAAGATCGATCATGGTGCCGCTCTTCGCGATCTGCTCCGCGGCCTTGCTGAGCCGCGTCTGTGCGACGTGCAAGTTGCCAGCTCGAGTGGCCTTGATGGCGTTCTCCGCTTCCGCGTTGTAGGCACGCAGCAGTACCTTCGCCATGTCCGTCATGAACTTCCGACCCTGTGCTTCGGAGTTGTTGAACGTGAATCGTGGGGCCGTGGTCACCGCGCGCTTGTCGCGAACTGCGTTCTTGATGCGGTAGCGCAGCGCTTCCAATTTCGACGCAAGCTCCGTTGACGAGGCGGCTGGGTTCTCGAAGTCGAAGAGCCCGACCGCCTGTAGTTCAACCGCGGCGGTCAAGTCGACCAGCTCTGCTCTTCGGGCACTAATGCCGGCGTTGACCTCGTCGCGCGTCGCGCGTGCCTCCTGAGCTTGCTGCTCAGCGGCACGAACGCGATCCTCGGCGGTCCGAATCGCTTGCTCTCCCGTGAGCCGCTCGGCCGCCTGCTCAGCGGCGAACCGTTCGCGTGCATCGGTCTGTGCCTTCGCCCAGAGCTCGCGTGCGTGCAGCTGCTCGGCCTCGAACTCCGCTCGAAGGGTTGCGAGCTGACGCTCTTGCTCGGCCCGGTACGCATCGACATCGTCGAACTCGCGCATCTGGTAGCGGGCAACAACCGCCTCGCCCGCCTCGATCCGGGCCTCGGCGGCCCGTAAACGCTCTCGCGCCTCCCGCTTCGACAACTTCTCAACCGGCTTCTCCCGCGCCGAGGGGACCGCCGTACGCGGCGACTGCCCGGCGGCTCGGGCAGCACGACGCGTTTTCGGAGCGGCCGAGCCACCGGTACCCGAAGGCTCATTACCGCGATCAGCTGGTGCCAATTGCTTGAGCTGCACGTGCTCGGTCCACCTCTGGCCGTCCCAGTAGCGGACGAACCGCGGATCCTTATCGTCGTACCAACCGGCAGGTGCTGCTGACATTGCTTCAGCTTACGGAGCACAGCAACAGTCGACACCCCCCGGTCCGGGTGCCCCATCCGACGCGGACAGTGGCGTCAGGTCGACCGACGCCGATACCGCGCTCTTATGTCAGACCAATTCAAGCGAGCGAGTAACCGGATCGCTTGTAGTGAACTAGCCAGCCGTTCGCAGTCACTACGATCGTCCTGCGGCGTTGATCTGACTCGTCGACAGTGCGGTGCACTAGATTCGCGTCTTCAAGCTGCTTCACATAAGGACGCATTGCCTGTGTCGAGTTGAAGTCAAACTTTGCGAACTCCCCGGGCGAACAGCTACCCCCAAAACGCAAGTACCGAGTCGAAGAAGTTCCACCCTGTGGGTGTCAATGAAGTGGTGTCCGCTTCGTAGAGCGACGCCTGTTCAGCGAGCCATACTTCGAGGAGCTGCAGCCGATCCTCGGAAGACAGTTGTGGTCCGTTGTTCCCATGAAGCCAAATCGAGAAGTCTTGCGCGTGCTTCAGAGCAATTCGGACGTTCCGGCCCGCAACTTGATAAAAATGGGCGAAGCCAAGTGGTTCAACTGGAGCAATGGCATCAGCACGCAAGCGGTTCGCTTCGATGCGACGCTCGATAACGACTGGAATGTCGTCGGTACCCAGAGGCGCAACTTGAATGGGGTCGCCAACTACGCCCGTCAGGCGCTGGCTACCAACAGAGCTACGAACAATCCCATTCGCTCCGCAGAGCACCCACTTGACACCTGGAAGCGCCAATACTGTGTCCCGCATGGACTCCAGTGCCCTACGGGCCTCCGTTGACGTTTCCAGCAACTCTAGATTGTCTATCACGCCGATGAAAGCGCCATCAGATTTGTCCGGGAAGATCAAAGTTAGCCACTGTTTGACTGTGTCGCGGAAGCCAGACTTTGAAAACCCGCCAGAATTGGTGCTTTGACTGTAAGAAGCGTTTGCACCGAAGCCCAGCGCTGACCCTCCCCCGCCTCCTCCTCGAAGTATGGGGTTATCCAGCCAGATGCGGACATCGTCCAGCTTGGGGAGCTTCTTCCCAGCAGCAGTGAACGCGGCCTCGTATTGAATGATCGAACGCGCTATGACGAAGAGTACTTCCTCCTCAAAATCACCTTCAGTCCCCAACTGAAATGGTTCGACCAAAGGAAGGAAGAGATCATCCTACTCCCCGAGTCCGTGTGCCACCATTGCCCTATACGCCGCGACAGTCACAAGGCTCGTTTTTCCAACGCCGTTGTCTCCCTCCATGGAGGCATGCGTGTCGAGGGAACCCGAGTGCGTGCGCAAACGTGAGACTTCGGATTCACGACCCACAAGCAACATAGACCCTTCAGCGGCGCCTTGCAGGGGTGGTGTCGCGTAGAGGTTGTCCCTAAAACCGAAATCGGTCCAGATGCTCATTGAAGGAGCTCCGTCTGTCCTGGGCGCCATCGCCAGACCTGATGGTATCTCATCTGTTTCTACAGGGCGTGGTCCAGTCGCGTTCCCGATGCGGCTCTGAGGTATGCCCCTGCGCCACAGTCGCGGCTGGCTGAGCGCCTGTGGTTCTAGGATCACCCTCGGGCCCCTGCCATACATCTGTGCGCTCATCTAGAGCTTCAGCGGCGCAACACAGTGGCGCGGCCCGTAAGTGGAGACTGACGGGAGGGCTTGCGCTTCGCTGCGCACACTCGAGGAACGGGCGAGTGCGCCTAGGACACCGGGTCGGACGCACTCTGGCTGACCATGCCGCCGAGGACGAGGCAGCCACGGTGCGGAGTCGTGCGCGCAGGAGAGTGCACCAAAGACGCACCACGGGCGCTCCCAGAAAAAAGAAAACCCACGCGTGAACGGGGGTTTTCTGTGGCGGGCGATTCACGTATCTCCAGCTTTCCGCATGGCGCCGCGGATCCGTCGCCCGCCATGACACGGCGGTATCCCCTACCGCTTCCCAATTTTTCCTTTGCGTCAGCGAACCACCTTGCTGACCAGGGGTTCCTGCGGACAACCCGCCCCGTCTCAGTCAGAGACTGGTTCGCCGACCAGTACCCCCACGATGTAGACCTTCAGCCCGAACTTGACCCGGACGCGCTGGCCGCGCTGCATCAGGCTGTGGGAAGCCCTCCTCGAAGGACATCCACATCGAGTAGCAATGGTTCTCTCAGCGTCGGTTTGGCGGGTGTGCGACTCCGAGTAGGCGTCATCCTTCGACGATGAATCGTGCACGCTCGTAGAGTTCGTCGAACGTGACGACCTCTACGTCGTTGTTCGAGCGACGGAAGAGCTCAAATGACTCCACCTTCTCGCCGTTGATTCCGTGCTCAGACTTGAACTCAGCGAGATCCCCGATCACCAATACCTGGCGAGGTCGTGTCGTTGAGAAGTCAAGTCCCGTCGGCGTTCCGTCGTCTTCAGTATGACTTTCGACCTGCCTCTTGAACTCGCGTATAGCCTTCCGGACGGTCTTCTGCAGCTGTGCGACGCCGCCAACGAGTTCCTTGCTCGCCACCCAAACATCGGGTTCGCGATACCGTGTGGATGCCAGCAGATCAGAGTCGTGGCGCTTGATCTCGCAAAACAGCAGAGTGCTGATGACAGCCCGGGAGCGCATCAGCGCGTCGATTCGTTTCCCGGCGCCGTCCCAGATGTTTGCGCCGGTTGTGATCCGTTCGAGCTTCCCGTCGGCGATCGAGTCGTGCCACACCAGGCTCAGTCCGTAACCGAAGATCCACGGGGCCGATTCGAAGAAGTCCTGCCATAGGGCTTCCGGTCCCTTGCCCAGACTTGCCCGCTCCGTTTCGAAGAACGTGCTGTCGTGCAACAGCCGCTCGAACCGTTCAACGTGTCCCTTCCGCCCATCGATGAGCGCGATTTCACGGTCCGTGAGCGTCGAGTCAAGTACACGCTGAACGATGGTGACCGCGTCTGCTCGGTCGCGCAGACGCATCGCATCTAGGAGCTCGTCATCTGTCTGCGCGACCAAGCGATGCACGTCCGGTCCTGAGTCGATGCTCTCGAGGTTGATGATGAACTTCAGCAACGTCATGAGGTTCTCGTGCCCGTCCGTGGTGTCTACGGAAGACTTGATGAGGTGCGCCGCCGGGTCCGACTCGGACAATTCGACCGGCTTACCCGTCTTAGTGTTCTTCTTCCAGAACCGGAAGCGCGGCGTGAATCGGTCGCCGCTGGTCACCAACGTCACTTCGACGTATAAGTCGACCTGCGGTCGTCGGGCAAGAAGGAACCGCTTTATAAGGGTGCGCCTGGCGGTGTCGTAGAAGTAGCTAAGCCGTTCATTTCCTCGGCGGACTTCCAAGTCCTCAAGTGAATGCGCAGCGAGGTCGAACACCTCGGTGTCATCAATCTGACGTGCCCATTCGCCGAAACCCACTCGAGGCATGCGCTGTCCAATCTCTCGTGATCCTATAGGCTATGGGACGCCGGTGTGCTCCGTGAGTCCAGAGCGGTTGACGTCGGAAAAGGTCGTTGTACGACCGGGCTCTATCACCGCAAGTGCTGCTTGACCGCGTCCGGATCGACCGCGGAGTGTTTGGCGCCGCGGGTGTGGCAAGTTGCGTTCTGCGCCAGACCGGGCTCGCGCTGCTCATCCCGGTGCTCGAACGCACGCAACAGGAAGGCGCCGCCATCATCGCGCAGTTCGTGGAGTGAGACCGTAGGCGGCAGCGCGAGCGGCGATGCGGCCGCGCCTGCTCCGACATCGAAGAGTGCAGCGCATTAAGCTGCTCAGCCCAACGAGTACTCACCGACTTCCTCGAGTCCCTGCATCCGGCGAACCGACACAACGTGCTCCGCGATGTCCGGAACGCCGCCGATGACCGCGAGTTCGACAATCGCGTTAACCGAGCCGCGGGCACGTCGCCGAGCCTCGTAGTCGTAGTCAGCGATCGGCAGGAACGTCTCCGAACCGCGAGGTGTCGCGTTCGGGTACAGGGCAGCGCCTGAGTTGATGGGCGAGAGTCGAACACGCTCCCCCGCCGACTCCAGCAGACTCCTCGTGTCCACCGTCAAAACGTCTTGGACACTGTTCCGGTACCGGCGCGCCGTCAACAAGCCGGCGAGCTTGTCCGGGTGGAGCCAGAAGAAGACCCGTTCGTTGAGGATGTCTAGCCAGCCCTGCACTGAAACATCGATGAGTTTCGGCTCCAAGTGCGCCAGGTTGAGCGGCCCCTGGTCGCGGACGACGACCTCGCCGAGCTGCGGATGCGGGATGCGAACCGACGTTGCACGCCGCTGATCGAGCAGCTCCGACCTTTCCTGCTCGCCAAGGTCGGACGTCTCCACGATGGTTCGCGTCGGGAGGAGCCCGTGCTCCGCTATGGCCGGCCAACTGCGCGCCTCAGCCATGTGAAACAGCTGCGGATGCAGCTCGATGAGATGGTCAAGGTCCATGGGTTACCACTCTCTTCGGTCAATCAGGGCGCGGTTATCAAATCCCGTTGCGATCAACGACACAGGGGCGCCCCCGACTCGAGACACTTCCTCGACGAACCGGATGGTCTCGTCCGTCAGCTGGTCGAATCGTCGAGCGTGGAGGTTCTCAGCGCTGAGGTAGTCGGCGAAGGTCAACGCGATATCCGTGGCGCCGTTGAGTTCGGACGCGCGACGCAGGAGGTTCCAGTCAAACTCCGCCACCCGTCGTTTGCTGCCGCTGACGGAACCTCGCTCGGTGTCACGCAGTTCTTCTTCGTTGAGGCCGGAACGCTCAGCGATATCGCGCCAGTCAATCTCTGCACCCATCACACCTGACGTAGCAGCGGACGCCGGTGGGTCACCGACCCGGATGGGGTAGGTGCGCACCACCATGACGACCTTGCGGAGCCGGTGCGGGCCGATGCCCGCTTCGGACAGGCATGCGGCGGTTGTCGTGTCCCGGCTCGTCACCCAGGGGTAGAAGCCGTGGAACAGGCTCAGAAGCGTGCCCTGCGTTCCCTCAAGCATGACTTTCTTGCCGTCGCGGAACGCTGCCTCGAGAATGTCTGCCGTGGAACGGACGTACGCGCTGAGCTCCGTGACGTCCTTGGCCAGCCGAACGTTCGGGTCGGCCCCGCCGTGCCGTCCCATGATGCGACGTGCCGCGGCCGCTCCTCCACCTTTTCCGGTCGACGCGATGGTCTCGACCAGCTCGGCTTCCTTCTCGAGGTCCGCAGGTTCGATGATCATCGCCTGCGGGTCGATTGAAAGCCGCGCGGCTTCGACGGAACAGTCCGCGATTTCCTGCGTCAGGACCTTCAGGTCCAGGGTCGCACCCGGTCCGATGACGAGCTTCGCGCGCGGGTTTCCGAGCGTTCCTGAAGGCAGGAGCCGGTGGGTGTAGGGCGGAGTTGTCGGGACTTTGTGGCCCGCGTTCGGGCCGCCGACTCGCATCAGCAGGTCATACTCGTTCGCGAGGTGGTAGGCGATGTTGCCCTTTCCCTCGCTGCCGTACTGACCGCCGATGAAGACATCGACCAAGCGGTCCGCATGTGAGGGGTAGAGGCTCAACGCTGCCGTCGCTCGCGCGAGGACATCCAGTTCAGAACACCGGTGGGTGTCTATGGTGATGTCCGCATCGCCGGTGAGCGTGACGACGTTCGCTTCGGTTGGATCTTCGGCAACGTCCTGATAGCTGCTGAGCTCGGCGAAGCCGCTGTCGTGACGGTTCTGGTATCGCTGCGTGAGCACGGCTTCCGGAGCGTGCACGTGAATGTGGGTCACGGCTGCGGGGAACACTTCCCGCAGCGCATCAACCTGGCGGAGCGTGCGAACAGCATCGACGATGAGAAGCGCGCCGCGCGCTCCTTCCCCAGCCACGAACTTCGCGATCTGGTCGGCGACCCACCGCTCGTCGGTGTCCCGGTCGAGCTGTTCGCCGAATTTCTGCATCGCACGACGTTCGGGTTCCAGGACGACGCCCAAGCCGACCGCCGCATCCGCCATCAGGTCCTGCGTTCGGATGTGCACGGCGTTGAACTTCGTCGCCAGACTGCGCGCCAGGGTCGTCTTCCCCGATCCGACCGGCCCGCTGAGGGCAACGATGCGTGGTTCGACCTGCACGTCAGCGTCGTCCGGGTCGGGAAGTATCGCACTCACCTGGAACCCCCTGGCGTTCCGGCCGGGAGGGTGTGCACCACGACCGGGACCCCCTCCTGCACCAAGTTGGCGCTGAGCAACTCTTCCACTCTGTCCCATCGCCCACCGGCTCGGCCTGCCCCCAATCGGGGTACGTGCACGACTGCATCGGCCCGTGTCGCCTCTACACGGAGCTGCTTGAGGGCTGTGTCCAGGGCGTCGTAATGGAGCCGGTCCGTGGAGCCGCGACCAAACCCGGACTGCACCACAAGGCTTGCCACTCCAGTTGGGCGGCCGCCAACATCGCGGCTGACGTAATGCATGGACCCAAGCTGCAGATGATCCGGATGAGCCAACGTCCACGACCGGTATGCCCCCGCGAAGTCAGGGAACGCTCGTCCGAGGGCACCAGCGACCCCGAAACGAGCCCAACCGCGCATCGCGTCGGAGACGACGTGGGCAAACACAACCGGCGCATCCCCGTCAACGTCGAGGAGATCCCCCGTGACGAACGACAGGTTCGGTTCCGTTCGCCGCGCATCAGCCGGTTCGATGAGGGCGAGCACGCGAGGCCACCGTTGTCCCGGGTACGGCGGCGTGCCAACCGCCTGGACGTAGAAGGGGTCACCACCGATTGTGGCGTCGCCACGGCTGGTTTGCCCTACCGCGGTGCAGGCGAGTACCGGTGCGACGTCAGCGAGCGTCGCGCCGTGGAAAAGCCCGGGTAGCTTAGCCGCCGCCGATTCCGAGCGCACCACATAGTCGACGCGGACGCTGGTGTCACTGCCATCGCCGGGGCGTGACGCTGCAACCAGTACGAGCGGCCGGGGAGTTGCGCTGGTCACCCGACGAAGCATCGCCTCTGTCGAAACGTCCCATCGACGTCGGACCTCCATGAGGAAGTCGATGTCCGGATCGACGTTCAAGATTCCTTGGACGGCACGCTCGGGGAGCAGTAGTTCCGCTGCGATGACATCGCAGACGAGTTCCAGCTCCCAACTGTCCGTGTCACCCGCGGTGTCCACTGCGCCGGTTGGGGTTCGATGTCGGAGCTGCTCGGCGGCATCGGGGAACACGGCGTGGGCAAGTTCATGGGCGATGCTGAAACGGAGCCGACCCCGAGGACGGTTCGGGTTGTAGCGAATCGTCAGTCCGCTGTCGTCTGTACAGAGCTGCGCGTCGGTGAGATCGGACCGCGCGCGAAGCTTGATCCCCTTCTCGGCGGCGAAGGCGAACACGTCCAACGGCGGCCCTGCGACCCCGAGCCGCTCAGCTTCGGCGAGGAGTTGCGCGGCGGCGTCGCTCGCGGCCTGCAGCGGATCTCGCCCTGCGGCCATCGCACGCACAGACTCGTTCGTCCACTGCCGTTGGTTCACGGCCTCACTTTAGGTGCGAACGATGGCGCGTCGGCAAGTATTCAGTCGACGAAGAGCGGCGGCTGGTCGAGGAGAACGCGGCGGACATCTGGCGCCACATACGACGGCGGTTTGAGCACCTTCCCGTCCTCGCGGAGCAGCGGTTCGCCGTCGGGTCCGAGCTTGCTCATGTTCGCGCGGTGCACTTCGCGGAGGACAGCGTCCAAATCGATGCCATACGTGAGCGCTGCACCGTACGCGACGTACACGATGTCGCCGAGCGCGTCAGCTACGGCAACGACGTCTTGACGGACGACAGCGGCCTTAAACTCTTCGAATTCTTCTCGGAGCAGCTCCACGCGCAATGCGCCGAGATCCGTGTCAACCTGCTGCTGCGGGGTGCGTTTCAGGGGCAGGTCGAAGGACATGTGGAACTCGGCGACAGACTGCATCGCGCGACTCACGCCGTTGCTGCGTTTCGGGCGGCGGGTGATCAGCTTCGGCGGGAGACCGAGGTCAAACTCGAGCTGCTTCGCCGGCGCTGTCGGGTCAGCCTCCGCGACGAGTTCGAGTGCCAGTCCCATAGGAGAATCATCCCACAGCGATGTCGGCCGTGAGCTCCTCACCCCTCCGAGTCGGGGTAGCGCCGCCCGGGACCGCGGCCATTGCGCACGGGCGCAATGTCACTCCGGGCGAACGTCGAGACGACGCCACTGAGAACCCCCAGGGTCATGGAAGCCGCGCCAGCCTCCGCACCGCCTCCGGTCGTACAAGCTCCGAGCATCAAGGCTCAGCGGATGGCGCGCGCCGAGCACGACCAGCCCGTCGACGTCGAGCGCTCCGCGACAGCCGACGCCACCAGTCGGTGCCTCGGTTCCGGCGGCATACCCGCCGCAGCCGCTGAAGGTATCCCGGCGCACGACCCCTGCCCGGACACGTGCGACGATGCAGCGGGAGCCTTCCGCGCCTAGAGGTTGCAGGAACACCTGCAACTCCTGTTGCAGGGAAATGTGCAACTGGGTGTGCGGGAAAACATGCAACCCTGGTTGCAGGAAAACCTGCAAGGTTGACCTCCGCAAGTTCGACCATGACGCAGGGCCGGAGGGCTGCCGCCTGCCGCAGCCCGGCCTAGACGGTTGGTGACCGCCACCGCACTGACGCCGCCTGCTCCGCCTGCTGACGCTGTTTTCGATGCGTATGCTGCTGCGGTGCGTAACGAAGTGATGGTCGATCAGGAGCTTGCTCATATCGCTGCGGTCCTGTCGTCCGCCACGTTCCGCAGCCTATCGACACAGCAGCCTCTCGATGCGATGACTCGGCTTGCACGTGCCGCGCCGTCGGCAGCGACCGCCGGCGCTCGAACGATGGCGGACATCTTCAACGCCGCTCACGACAAGTTGCGCCGCGACTACCGCAACGAGTACGTGTTCAAGAACGCTGTCGTGTCGAACGTCGTGTTCGGTCGGCACCGTCCGACCACCGCCTCCGCCATCCTGGAGCTCCCAGTCGGCTCTTCCTTCGCCGACGTCGCTGTCTTCAACGGCACGTCGACTGTGTACGAGATCAAGACCGATCTTGATTCGTTCGCGCGGCTCGACTCGCAGGTCGCGGACTACAGCACTCGTGTCGAGTTCGTTCACGTCGTCGTCTCCGACGCCCGTGTGGGCGCCGCGGAGCGGCACGTTCCGGACCATGTTGGAGTGCTGGCACTACGCCGGAATGGGTCCTTCACGCAGGTCCGCCCTGCTCAGTCGAACGGAGCACGGCTGCGGTCCGATCACATCTTCGGGATGTTGCGGCGCGCAGAAGCCGAACACGTTGTCGGCACGGCGGCGTTGAGTGCCGTTAGCGGTCCCGCAGAACGGTGGGAAGCGCTCCGTTCCGCGTTCGCGGCGCTGGACGCAGCGGATGCGCATCGCGGCGCCGTCGACGCGCTTCGGCTCCGAGGCATGCAGGCGGCGAGGGTGGCATCACACGCCGACCTACCACGATCCGCTCGCGCCTTGGCGTACTCCGCGACGTTGTCGAAGTCGGCAGGGGAACGTCTGCTCCATCGCATGCAGCAACCCATCCCCCCTGTTTGGGGCGTATGAGCAACCGTCGGGTTCGGCCAGCATTGTGTCCGAACCTTGGGGGCTCGCCTTGTACTTCCCGTACTTCTACACGAAACAGTCCGAACGCAACGCGCTGATCGACGTGGCGTCGCACCTCGGAAGCCCGCAAAAGGTGTATCCAATCCTCGAGCCGTACACGCCGCCGAAGGATCTGACAAAGCTCCTCGACGCGTTTGGCGCCACAGGCGTGCGCGCACATCTGGTCGTCAACCCAACACGAGGTGCCTTCCAGACATCTGCGGCGCAAACGTCGTGGACGACGGCGATGTCGACGTACGTCTCGAGGCCGAAGCTGATCATCCCGACGCTTCACGTATTCGCGGCCACAACGGCGTCGGAAGTCACGGCGTTTCTGGGCGCGCACCCAAACCGAGACGTGTCATTCGTTGTGCTCGCCACCGGCCTGCCGCCGAAAAGTTTCGCAACAGCAATCGGGTCTCGAACCCCTCGGGTATTCCTCGGCCCGGGCCTGAACGTCGCCGACTACCGCGCAACCCTGACTGGTATACCCGTCGTCGCACTGGAATCGCGGTTCACGACGGTCACGAACGCTCTCTACCCGGCGGAATCGCCGTTCTGCCTCGACCCGAAGTCGTACGGTCCGCACGGCTTTGCTGACTTCACGATCCTCGACCCTAAACCGCCGCGGTACCCGTCACGAGGCGGCAACGGAGCAGGCGCCGTCGCCTTGCACATGACGTTTCAAGATCCGGTGTCGAGTGACCTGCGAGTGCGACACTTCCTCTCCGACGACCGTATCGCCGGCGCCCCGCCTGTCGGCGTGAAGCTGTTGCAGGCGATCGCCCATCTGGATGCCGAGCAGGCGAAGACCGCGGCCGGCAGATTCCTCACCTCCCCGGGCTTTGACGCGTTGCACCAGTACCGGGTTGATGGTCACGAAACAAACCTCGGAAAGTCAAAGCATCAACAGCTGAGCCACCACCTCTTCACAGTCGCCAAGGCTCTCTGACCGCAGACGGGTGGAGTGCCGCGTCGCCAGGACGCCTGAGGCCCGCGCCGCCGAACGCGCGGGAAGCGACGAACCGTAAGTCACCGCCCCGGGCCTGGATCGATGGCCGCCCACCTATGAAACAATCTAACCGCGTATAGCTGTTCGCTATAAGCTGTTAGCAATTCCTACAGAGGAGCAACATGGATGCTGTCCGGAACCCCTACTCACCTGGAGCCGGCCGGAAGCCTGCGGCTCTCGTCGGTCGAGACAAGCCGCGGGACGACTGGGGGACGGCGCTGAAGCGCGTTGAGTCGGGCAAATCCGCTCAGCCCCTCGTCCTCTATGGCCTGCGCGGAGTCGGCAAGACCGTCCTGCTGTCAGATTTCCGTCGTGCCGCCTCAAGCCGCGAGTGGGTCGCTGCGCAGATCGAAGCTGGATCCGGAAAACCGTTGCGCGAAGAGCTCGGAGAGGCGCTTCACGCGCCCCTCTCCGACCTCGCGCGACCGAGCGCCGGTAAGCGTTTGCTTCGAGCACTCAAGACGGCGCTGAGCTTCAAAGCCTCCTATGACAGTTCCGGCACTTGGAACTTCGGTCTCGACCTCGATGACGTTGGTGGCGGCGGTGCCGACACCGGCACCTTGGAAACAGACCTCCGGAAGGTCATCCACGACGTTGCAGCCGGGGCAAGGGAGGAACAGGTCGGTTTGGCCATCCTCATCGACGAAGCTCAGGACCTTGAGCGCGACGAAGTGATCGCACTTTGCGCAATCGCCCACCGAGCAGCGCAGGACGAATGGCCCGTCCTGTTCGCTTTCGCCGGATTGCCGAGCCTCCCGCGCATCCTTGCGGAAGCCAAGTCCTACTCCGAGCGATTCAACTACGAGGAGATTGAGGCACTCGACACAGGCTTGGCGCGCGATGCATTGACGAAACCAGCGAAGGACGAAGACGCTTCCTGGGATGCTGAAGCAGTGGATGTCATCGTCGATGCGAGCGCCGGATACCCGTACTTCTTGCAGCAGTTCGGCCAGGACACCTGGAATGCGGCCCCTGCATCGCCGATCACAGTGAATGACGCTCTCGTTGGAGCGGCGACCGGACGCGGCGCCCTCGACGCGGGCTTCTTTCGCGCTCGTTGGGATCGGGCAACGAAGTCGGAACAGACCTACCTCAAGGCTATGGCGCAGGACGGGGACGCTGGGAGCTCTTCTAGTGAGGTCGCATCTCGACTCGGTCGAGTCCCGACAAGCCTTGGGCCGGCACGGGCGGCTCTCATCCAGAAGGGCCTGATCTTCGCCCCGGAGCATGGCGTCGTCAAGTACACGGTTCCAGGGATGGCTGCTTTCATCGGGCGTCAGCACTCAAGTGAATGACATTGGCGCAGCGTTGAATCGCTGCTCAGCAACGACGCCTCAGAAATCACACGCCAGCGGCCCGATGGTTCGGACGGACCGCAACCCGGAACCAGACGTGCGCCGAAGTCCCGTGCGCCGACGCATCAGACAGTGGGTTCGCGACGCGTACGACGCGGCGAACTGACCGCGGCAGCGCGCGAAGGTCCGACTCGCAACACAGGAGTTGCTTAACACGAGAGAAGACGAAGGCCCCCAGGAGGTCATCCTGAGGGCCTTCGCCGGGCTTCACGAGTTCCGTAAATCTCTTCACTGAGTTCCGTGAATCGCCCTGTGGCGGTACCGGTGGGATTTGAACCCACGGTGGAGTTGCCCCCACACATGTTTTCGAGACATGATCCTTCGGCCGCTCGGACACGGTACCGGGAAAGAGTTTACACGATCCGGGAGGCCCGACGCACCACCCCGGGTCGTCTCCCCCTCCACAGACGGCCGGTTCAGCACCCCGTCCACAGTCCCCCACGGACCCACCAGCCACCTGGCTGGACGGCGTAGCGTCCCGGGAATGAGATCTCGCACCCTCATCGCACTGCTGGCATCGATCCTCGGCGGACTCACCGTCGTGGGCGGTGCCGCGTTCGGTGCCCGCGCGGGCGTCCGCGGCCAGCGCGCCGCCGCTCGACGGGTCGTCGACATGCTCCCCGTGCACGCCGACTGGTGGCGGGAGCGCCTGCAGCACGATGGCCAGATCACCTACCTGGCCATCGGCGACTCCGCTGCGCAGGGTGTCGGCGCGACCGAACCGCACCGCGGGTACGTGGGGCTGCTCGCGCGGCGGATCCGTCACCGTTCCCGGACCTCGGTGCGGGTCGTCAACCTCAGCGTGTCCGGGTCGACGACGTGGGGGGCGCGCACGGACCAGCTCCCGAAGTTGAAGGGCTACACGCCCGACATCTGCACGGTGTCGATCGGCGCGAACGACATCGCCGACTTCCACCCGGACAAGTTCGAGCGGAACATCCGCGAGATCTACGGAGCGGTACCGTCCCACACGATCGTGGCCGAGTTGCCCTGCATGTTCGTCCCGGACCGGGAGCGCAAGGTCGCGGTCGCGAACGAGATCGTGCACCGTGTCGCGGACGAGCTCGGTCTGACCGTGGCGCCGCTGCACACCATCACGAAGCGGGTCGGGCTGCGTCGCACGTTCTTCAACAGCTACGGCGACCTGTTCCACCCGAACGACCGCGGCTACGAGATCTGGGCCAGCGCGTTCGAGCCGGCGATCGACGCCCGGGTCGACGTCGTCGCGGCGATCCGGCACTACCTGTCCGCGCGTGAGGCAGAGGACCTCGGTGCCGGCGCCGGCGCGGTGGCCACGGCTCGTGCGGAACAGGACATCGAGGGTGCGGAGGCACTCGACCACGCCGACCGACCGGGACGGATCGATCGACTCCGGCAGCGCGTGACGGGCGCGGTCCCGATCCAGGGCGCCCACGACGACAGCCCGGGCGAGCAGCCCGGCGATGTCGCCGGCACGGCCTAGCCTGACGAGCATGGCCCGCCCTCAGTCTCTCTACCGCTGCACGGAGTGCGGCTGGACCAGCATCAAGTGGGTCGGACGCTGCGGCGAGTGCCAGTCGTGGGGCACCGTGGAGGACTCCTCCGCGGCGACGGCCAGCACGCGCGGTACGGCCGCCGTCGCCGTGGCCGGAACCCGCGTCGCGCGGCCGATCACGGAGTCCCGCGGGACGACCGTCCAGCGCTGGCAGACCGGCATCGGCGAGTTCGACCGTGTGCTCGGGGGCGGGGTCGTCCCCGGCGCCGCCGTCCTGCTGTCCGGCGAGCCCGGCGTCGGCAAGTCCACGCTGCTGCTCGAGGTCGCTTCTCGTGCGGCGGCGACGGGCAAGCGCGTCCTGTACGTCAGCGCCGAGGAGTCCGTCGACCAGGTCCGACTCCGCGCCGAACGGACCGGCGCGATGCACGACGACCTCTACCTGGCGAGCGAGGTCGACCTCGGCGTCATCCTCGGCCAGATCGACCAGGTCCGCCCGGATCTCCTCATCGCGGACTCCGTGCAGACGATCTCATCGAGTTCGATCGACGGCATCGCGGGCGGCACGTCCCAGGTGCGCGAGGTCGCTTCGACGCTGATCCGCGTCGCGAAGGACCGGGCACTCCCCGTCCTCATCGTCGGGCACGTCACGAAGGACGGCACGATCGCCGGTCCTCGGTTGCTGGAGCACCTCGTCGACGTCGTGTGTCACTTCGAGGGTGATCGGCAGACCGCGCTCCGGTTCGTCCGGGCGCTCAAGAACCGCTTCGGCCCGACGGACGAGGTCGGCTGCTTCGACATGGCCGGCGACGGCATCCACGAAGTGCCCGACCCCAGCGGCCTGTTCATGTCGAAGAACGGTGCGCCGGTGTCCGGCACGTGCGTGACGGTTGCGCTCGAGGGGCGTCGAGCGCTCCCGGTCGAGGTGCAGGCCCTCGTCGTCCCGAGTTCGGCACCGCAGCCGCGACGGGTGGTGAACGGTGTGGACGCGTCACGCGTGGCGATGCTGCTCGCCGTGCTCGAGCGACGGGCCGGTCTGAAGCTCTCCGATGCCGACGTCTACGTCTCGACGGTCGGCGGCATGAAGCTCACCGAACCCGGCGCGGACCTCGCGATCGCGCTGGCCTTGGCGAGTGCGGCCCGCGACCGGCCGTACCCGCACACCCTGGCTGCCGTGGGCGAGATCAGTCTCGCCGGTGAGATCCGCCCGACGACGGGGACGAAGCAGCGCGCGAGCGAGGCCTCACGGCTCGGCTTCACGACGGTGCTCGGCTCCGACGCGCAGCACCTGCGCGAGGCACTCCGTGTGGCGTTCTCCCTCGCCACGAGCGAGCGCGAACGAGAGCTCGATCGGGCGTTCTGACAAGCGGTCACCCGGGCACTCCGACGAGCGCTCGGACACCGCACCGCCCCTCGACGCGCCGTGCGACGTCACACGGCGCGAATCGCTCAGGCGCGGAGTGCAGCGAGCAGGTCCTCGGGCGTGGCCTGCATGGTGTGGGGCCCCGCGATGTCGAAGAACACGCCCTCGAGCGTCTCGAGGTGTGCCGCGAGGAACTCCTCGAGCCGCGGCCCGTCGTAGACCACCACCTGCCGGATCTTCTCGTCGGGCACCATCGCGGTGTAGGCGTCCGCCGACGAGAACAGCAGCAGGATGCGCTTGTCGGAGCCTTCGCGACCGAACACCCGGACCTGCGTGTCCTTCTTGCCGGTGACGAGTCGGGGCACGATCACGATGTCGTTGCGGAGGGCGAAGGCCACCGCGGCGACGTCCTGCTTCGCGAGGGCCTCCTCGAGCTGTTCGCTCCGGAAGCGCTGTTCCTTGTCTGCCATCACCCCCTAGTCCACCAGATTCATGGCAGTTCGGCGACTTCGGCTCTTCCCTTGTGGCCACGAGAGGGTAGATTGATACCAACCGCTTCGGCGGGAGTCCATCGTTCTTCCGGTGCCATGCACCTCGAGCGCCATCGGTCACTGGCCTTCCCCGGCCGCCTGGCCCCGAACCCGTTCCGCCGGCCCAATGCCCGCGGGGCGCATCGATCTGACGACATCCGTTGGCGGATCGGCGGTAGCGAATACCGCTTCGCAAGACAGTCGGCAGCGTCTGCCGGACTGGCAAGAAAGTAAGGAACGCCATCATGGCATCGACCGGCACCGTCAAGTGGTTCAACAACGAAAAGGGCTTCGGCTTCATCGCCCCGGACGACGGCTCCGCTGACGTCTTCGCTCACTTCTCCGCGATCGCCGGCAACGGCTACAAGTCGCTCGAGGAGAACCAGAAGGTGGAATTCGACATCACCGAGGGCCGCAAGGGCCCGCAGGCGGAGAACATCACCGTCCTCGGCTGATCTCCCTCAGCTCGAACGGGCCCGTCGTCCTCGTGACGACGGGCCCGTTCTCGTTTGTCCAGCCGCAGTCGCGGCGCCGGCACGCACCGAGCGCGAGCGCCCGACGTGCGGATCACACCGAGGGCGAGCGCCCGTGGTGCGGACCACACCGAGCGCGAGCGCCCGACCGACTAGTCGAGGATGAACTGCGCCGAGTCCTTCGACTCGATGTTCCCCACGGCCACCTGCAGGTGGTAGCTCGCTCCCCCGCCGGTCACGGACGGCCGCGAGGAGTCGCACGTGGAGGTCGACGACCGCGTCCGGTCCCACTCGATCGCCGGCGTGGTGAGCGTCTGCCCCGCCTTGATGGTGACGTCCTGGTTGGTCCCGCCCGTCTGGCAGTCCTTCGACGACCAGTACTGCTCCTGGCCGGAGCTGATCGTGAGCACCTGCTGCGAGGACCCGAGGTCCATGTGGCAGGAGTTCGACCCGGTGTTCTTGATCGACATCGCGATCTTCGGGTCTTCGGTGGGTCCGTACGAGCTCTTGTCGAGGACGGGCGTCAGCTGGATCTGGCCCTTGGCGCACGTCGAGCCATCCGCAGCCGAGGCAGTCGACGAAGGAGACGCGGACGCCGACGCAGACGGAGAGGCAGAAGCAGGAGCAGACGGCGTGGCACGCGCAGCGCCCGAAGCACCCGAACGAGAAGCCGAAGCGGACGCCGAGGCCGAGGCCGAGGCCGCTGCATCCGCAGCCGACGACGCCCCGCTGCCACGCCCGACGACGATCAGCACGACGACGACCACGATCACCAGGAGCACCCCGATGACGGTCGCACGGCGACGCCAGTAGACGCCCGGCTTCTCGGGCCCGACGGGGTGACGGAACGACGACATGCGCACAGGGTAGACAACGGCGCGAGTCCGACGGGGGAACCCCGCCGCACAGTCCTCGAAAGCGTCAGAGGATCTTCAGCATGCGGGTGTTGCCGAGCGTGTTCGGCTTGACCCGGGCGAGGTCGAGGAACTCCGCGACCCCTTCGTCCGACGACCGGACGAGTTCGGCGTAGACGTCGGGTGAGACGACCCGCTCGCCGATCTCGAGGTACCCGTGCTTGGTGAAGAAGTCCACTTCGAACGTCAGGCAGAAGATCCGGGCGACGCCGAGCTCGCGGGCGTCGTGCTCGAGGGCTTCGAGCATCCGGTGGCCCACGCGCTTGTGGATCCAGTCGGCGTCGAGCGCGAGGGTCCGGACCTCGGCGATGTCGTCCCAGAACACGGCGAGCGCGCCGCAGCCGATCGGGAGGCCGTCGGGTCCCTCGGCGATCCGGAACTGCTGGATCGAGCCGTAGAGTGCGACGTTCTCCTTGCCGAGCAGGATGCGACGGTCGACGTACGGCGAGATGAGCCGCTGGATGTGCGGGACGTCGGAGGCCAGGGCCGGACGCACCAGGATGCCGTGGTCGTCCCGTTCGTGGAACGCGTGCTTCCCGTGCTCAGTCATCCTCATCACCCTAGTGCGCTCCGGGGGACACCATCCTGCGTCGTGCACAGGTGGCCGCGCCTACCGTCCGGTGCATGCCTCAGATCATCGAAACCGTCGACGTCAACGTCCCCGTCTCCGCCGCTTACGGCCAGTGGACCCGTTTCGAGGAGTTCCCCACGTTCCTCGACGAGGTCGAGAAGATCGTCCAGGTGGACGACACCACCACGGACTGGACGGTCAAGGTCGCCGGCCAGGAGCGCGAGTTCCGCGCCGTCATCACCGAGCAGCACCCCGACGAGCGCGTCGCCTGGACCGTCAAGGACGGCGACACCGACCACGCCGGTGTCGTCACGTTCCACAAGCTCTCGGACGCCCAGACGCGTGTGACCGCGCAGATCGACTGGCAGCCCTCGGGCTTCCTCGAGAAGCTCGGCGCAGCGGCCGGCGTCGGCGGTCACGCCATCAAGAAGGACCTGCAGAACTACAAGGAGCGCGTCGAGGCGGCTCCCACCGACACCGGCTGGCGTGGCGACGTGCAGGCCTGATCAGGCCGACGCACGAGATCGCGACCACGCGACGGACGGGAGGCACGGTGCCAGCTGGCACCGTGCCTCCCGTCCGTGTGCGGTCCGGTCGTTCGGCATCCCCCCACGACATGCCGACCTGACGGACCGGCGCGACCCTGGCAGAGTGGTCACGCTGGCCGACACGCTGGTTCAGTTTTACCATGTCTGAGACAGATGTACAGGGCGGGGAGACGTGATCGAGTACAACGACGACGACGCACACCGGCGGGAGCTGTCCCGAAAGCTGCAGTTGCTGATGGACGTGGTGGAGGCGAACGCCGGGCAGCGTCCTCCCTACAAGGAGATCGCTGCCGAGGTCGAGGCGCAGGGCGCGTCGATGAGCCGGCCGCGGTGGGGCTACATGCTCGGTGGCAACGGTCCGGCCGTCCGCGACCAGCGCCTGCTCGCGGCACTCGCGGGCTACTTCGGCGTGCCGGCGGAGTACCTGACCGATGCGGCCGGCAACACCGACGTCCCCGAGCGCGTCCAGGCCCAGCTGGAACTCGTCCTCGAACTCCGCAAGCGCGAGGTCGTGGCGTTCGCGACCCGGCGCCTCGGCGAGTTCGCCTCGGCCGACGAGATCCGGGACTTCACCGAGCACCTCCGTCGGCTCGACGAGTCGGGGTCGACGCCGTGACCGGGGCCCGCGAGCGGTCCACCGCCCGGCGTCGGCTGGCCGCAGCACGCCGGAGCGTGCAGCAACTCGGGCTGCCCCGCCGCCTGACGCTGCCGGCGCTGCTGGTCCGGGCCGAGGCGACCCTCGGCAAGCCGATCCGGCTGCGGACGGCGAACCTGCCGGGCGACCTCTCCGCGCGGTTCATCCAGCGCACCGACCACGCGGTCCTCGAGACCCGGCCGGACCTGTCCGAGCGCTCCCGGGTGGCATGCGTCCTGCACGAGCTCGCCCACGTGTTCCTGGCGGACCCGGGCTGCGACCACCAGGCGTACACCGGGCTGCTCACGGGCCGGACGGCGTTCACGCGGTCGCTCGACACCCCGCACGAGCAGGCCGTCGAGCTGGTGGCCGACGAACTCGCGATCCGGATCGGCCTGCTCGACCCGGTCGACCGCGAGCCCGGGATCTTCCGGTGACGCTGCACGTCTGGGGCTCGATCCCGGTGTGGGTCGTCCTGACGGTGCTCGTCGTCCGGCTGCTGCTCGTCCGGACCCAGTCGGCGAGCGTCACCTGGCTGATGGCCTGCTGCGGCTTCGTCGCCGTCGGGCTGACCATCAACCAACCGGCCGTCACCACGTTCCTCGCCGGCGTGACCCACGTGCCGAACATCGCCGACCTGGTGGGTCGCTGCCTGATGGTCTGCGGCATGTTCGCGCTCGCCCAGTCGGTGGAGGCGGCGGCGCGCTCCGCGCAGCTCCTCCGACCGAGCCGGATCATCGTCTGCGTGCTCGTGCTCCTGACGCTCGTCGTGCTGTTCGGCATGGTCGACGCCCCGGTGCCGACGGCGCAGTTCATGGCCGTGTACGGCGACCAGCTACCGACGGCGCTCTACTCCGCGGTCGAGATGACGTACATCGCCGTCGTCATCGCCCGGTCCGCTGCCGCCGTGTTGCGGGGCTTCCGGACCGGCGGACTCGGGCGGATGTACTGGCTGTTCGTCGTGGGTGCCGTCGGCCTCGTCCTGCTCGCCGCGATCGCGATCGCCCTCGACGCCGTGCACGTGGCCGGGGTCGACGGTGCGGTCGGTGTCCTGTCCGCCGTCTACGCCCCGGTGTTCCTGCTCTCCATGGTGCTGCTGGCCGTCGGTGCTGCCGGAGGCGTCCTGCCCGATGCCGCCCGTGAGTTCCGCGACTGGCGCGACGCCCGAGGACGGTTCCGCGCCCTCGAGCCGGAGCTCCGCCGACTCGAAGCGGCGTCGGGCAACACCGGCCTGTACTTCACGATCGGCTGGCAGCGTCGCCAGTGGCGCAGCCGTCTGCACCGGTTGGCCGTCGAGATCGAGGACCGCGCACGCGAATCCGGACAGGACGTCCCGGCGGGCGCGACGATCACCACCGCACGACTCAGGGAGACCACATGACCGCCGCACGCACCGCCGTACTCGGACCAGCACTGGCGACCGGGGTCGGCGCCGTCGGGACGCTCGGGCTCGGCGCGTTCGTCGCCCGTCGCCTGCTCTTCCCGACGCCGTACACGGCGACCGCCGACGTGCGGGGCAGCACCGACCGCAGCGTGGAGCTCGCCGCCACCCGGGACACCCGCCTGCCGGGCACCTACGACCTGCGCCGCGGCGGGACCCGGGTGCCCGTCGGCGCGCTCGTCGGCGACGACGAGCACCGCGATGGCGAGCACAGCGACGACGACCGCGCCGACGAGCGCGCCGGCGACCGCCGCACGGACACGGTCCGCCGAGCCGTCGCCGGACCGGTGCCAGCCGGTGCGTGGGACTGGGACGCCCTGCGGTACGACGGCCCGGACGACGTCCCCGGCACCGAGCCGGAGGCCGCCACCACCCACGTGGTGCACGTGCACGGCCAGTCCCTCGGCCCGCGGCAGGTCCTCCGCGGCATCGGCGTCTGGCGGAGCCTCGGTGCGAGCTCGGAGGTCGTCGACACCACGGACCTGCCGCTCCGGTCGCTCGACGCCCGAGCGGTCGACCGCATGGTGACCGCGGTCAGCGCCGCACGGGCCCGCGGTGCTCGGCGCGTGGTGCTGCAGGGCTGGTCCGCGGGAGCACTCGCCTGCTCGATCGCCGCGACCCGTGTCGAGGTCGACGGACTCGTCGGCGTCGCGCCGCTGCTCGACGTCGCGGCTGCGCTCCGCGGAGCGGTCCGTGGCGCGCACCTCCCGGGCTTCGTCGGGTCGGTGGCCGCCCGCATCGCCACGACCCCGGTGCTCGCGCGGCTGGCGGGGGCGTCGAACCCGGTCACGACCACGACCTGGCAGCACTCCGCGACGCCGACCCTGCTGATCCACTCGACGGCGGACGCCCTGGTGGCGGGTGCCGACGTGGCCGCGGTCGCCGCCCGCCAGCACGCCACCACCGTCGCGTTCCGCACCGCGCCGCACACCCTCGAGTGGAACGAGGACCCCGAGCGCTGGGACGCGTCGGTCCGCGAGTTCGCCGAAGGGCTGCCCGCCGTCGACTAGCGGACGTGCAACGGCCCCGGTCTGCGAACAGACCGGGGCCGGCAGCGACTCGACCCGTTGGGGGGAACCGGTCGAGTGCCACGCGCGAGGCGTTGGGGGGAACTCCTCGCGCGCTGTCACCACCGTACCCCCGGACGGGGGTCGAGGGACGCGGGACGCGCACACCGGTGCGCGCAGATCTGGACCCCGGTGCAACGAGATGGGAGGCACGGTGCCAGCTGGCACCGCGCCTCCCGTCCGTGTGTGGCTGGGTCCTAGGACTCGATCTCGCCCTGCGGAGCGTCCGTCGCCTCGACGGCCGCGGCCCCGGCGAGGACCTCCTCGCGACCCGGCTGACGCCCGGTCTCGAACTGGAACTTGCCGTCCGTGAAGTCGACCTTCACGTGGTCGCCGGCGGTGAGCTCACCCTGCAGGATGTGCTCGGACAGCTGGTCCTCGACCTCGTGCTGCATCGCGCGGCGGAGCGGGCGGGCACCGAGTGCCGGGTCGAACCCGACCTTGATGAGCTGCTCCTTGGCGGCGAGCGTGAGCTCCACCGTCATGTCGCGGTCCAGCAGGCGCTCGGCGAGACGCTTGACGAACAGGTCCACGATCTGCAGCAGCTCGGGCTGCGACAGCTGCGGGAACACAATCGTGTCGTCGACGCGGTTGAGGAACTCCGGCTTGAAGTGCTTCTTCAGCTCCTCGTTCACCTTCGAGCGCATGCGGTCGTAGCCGACGCCCGAGTCACCCTCGACCTGGAAGCCCACCGGGCCACCGGCGATGCCCTGCGAACCGAGGTTCGTGGTCATGATGATGACGGTGTTCTTGAAGTCGACCACGCGGCCCTGACCGTCGGTGAGACGGCCTTCCTCGAGCACCTGCAGCAGCGAGTTGAAGATGTCCGGGTGGGCCTTCTCGATCTCGTCGAAGAGGACCACGGAGAACGGCTTGCGGCGCACCTTCTCGGTGAGCTGGCCGCCCTCCTCGAACCCGACGAACCCGGGAGGGGCACCGAAGAGTCGCGACACGGTGTGCTTCTCACCGAACTCCGACATGTCGAGGGAGATCAGTGCGCCCTCGTCGTCGAACAGGAACTCGGCCAGCGCCTTGGCGAGCTCGGTCTTGCCGACGCCCGTGGGGCCGGCGAAGATGAACGAGCCCGAGGGGCGGTTCGGGTCCTTGAGGCCGGCACGGGTGCGGCGGATGGTCTTGGACAGGGCCGAGATGGCCTCTTCCTGACCGATGACGCGCTCGTGCAGTGCCTTCTCCATGAAGACGAGACGCGAGGTCTCCTCCTCGGTGAGCTTGAACACCGGGATGCCCGTGGCCTGCGCCAGGACCTCGGCGATGATGCCCTCGTCGACGGTGCCGGACGCGGCGACGTCACCCGCACGCCACTGCTTCTCGAGGCGGAGTCGCTCGCCGAGGAGCTTCTTCTCCTCGTCGCGCAGGCTCGCGGCCTTCTCGAAGTCCTGCTCCTCGATCGCGGCTTCCTTCGACCCGCGGACCGTCGAGATCTTCTCGTCGAACTCGCGGAGCTCCGGCGGGGCCGACAAGATCGACAGGCGGAGGCGTGCGCCGGCCTCGTCGATCAGGTCGATCGCCTTGTCCGGCAGGAAGCGGTCCTGCACGTAGCGGTCCGCCAGGTTCGCCGCGGCGACGATCGCGCCGTCGGTGATGGACACCTTGTGGAACGCCTCGTACTTGTCGCGGAGGCCCTTGAGGATGTTGATCGCGTGGGGCAGCGACGGCTCGTTGACCTGCACCGGCTGGAAGCGACGCTCGAGTGCGGCGTCCTTCTCGAAGTGCTTGCGGTACTCGTCGAGCGTCGTGGCGCCGATCGTCTGCAGCTCACCGCGGGCGAGGAGCGGCTTGAGGATCGAGGCCGCGTCGATCGCACCCTCGGCAGCACCGGCTCCGACGAGCGTGTGGATCTCGTCGATGAAGACGATGATGTCGCCGCGGGTGCGGATCTCCTTCGTGACCTTCTTGAGGCGCTCCTCGAAGTCACCGCGGTAGCGGGACCCGGCGATGAGCGACCCGAGGTCGAGCGAGTAGAGCTGCTTGTCCTTCAGCGTCTCGGGCACGTCGCCCTTGACGATCGCCTGGGCGAGGCCCTCGACGACGGCGGTCTTGCCGACGCCGGGCTCACCGATCAGGACGGGGTTGTTCTTGGAGCGGCGGGAGAGGATCTGCATGACCCGCTCCATCTCCTTCTCGCGCCCGATGACCGGGTCGAGCTTGCCGTCGCGCGCGGCCTGGGTGAGGTTCCGACCGAACTGGTCGAGGACCTGCGAACCCTGCTGCGCGTTCTGCTGCTGCTCGCCGCCGACGGCGACCGCTTCCTTGCCCTGGTACCCGGACAGGAGCTGGATGACCTGCTGACGGACCCGGTTGAGGTCGGCGCCGAGCTTCACGAGGACCTGGGCTGCGACACCCTCGCCCTCGCGGATCAGGCCGAGCAGGATGTGCTCCGTACCGATGTAGTTGTGGCCGAGCTGCAGCGCCTCGCGCAGGGACAGCTCGAGCACCTTCTTGGCGCGCGGCGTGAACGGGATGTGCCCGGTCGGCTGCTGCTGGCCCTGCCCGATGATGTCCTGGACCTGCTCGCGGACGGCATCGAGCGAGATGCCGAGCGACTCCAGCGCCTTCGCGGCGACACCCTCGCCCTCGTGGATGAGGCCGAGGAGGATGTGCTCGGTGCCGATGTAGTTGTGGTTGAGCATCTTCGCTTCTTCTTGAGCGAGGACGACAACACGACGGGCTCGGTCGGTGAATCTCTCGAACATGTGCTCTCCCTTGCCGGACTCGTGGGAGTTCGGTGACGTACATCGAGAGTAACCAGCGCTCCCGCCGGTGGCTGCCCCTGTTCGCCGTGGGCGTGACCTCGTTGCGGGTTGTGCGCAGTGAGCGGACGGAGCGACGGCCTGGAGGCACGGGGCGGCCCCGCCACAGGCCTCCAGGAGGAGATCTCGGCTCCGCTCGGTACGATCCGTGCATGGAGCAGCCCGTCGTCGGCCTCGTCGTCCACCCGACCAAGAACGTGCAGGAGTCCGTCGTGACCCTGCAGCGCTGGAACGCCTCCGGACGCGGCCGACTCGTCGCCCGCCGGGCCGATGCGCAGCGCATCGGCGGTGGTGTCGACGTGATCGGCGACGAGGACTTCACCGAGGAGGTCGACCTCGTCGTCGCCCTCGGCGGGGACGGCACGATGCTCGGCGCCATGCGACTCGTGGCGAAGCGACCGGTGCCGGTCCTCGGCGTGAACTACGGCAACGTGGGCTTCCTCGTCGAGATCGAGCCGCCCGAGCTCGAAGCAGCGCTCGAACGGCTCTCCGCCGGCGACTACCAGCTCGAGCCGCACCACGCGCTCGAGGCCCGGCTGTTCTGGAGCGGTGCACGGACGGACTACCTGGCGTTCAACGACCTGACGGTCGTGCGGCGCCCCGGTGCCGGGCAGGTCTCCGCCGACCTCAGCGTGGGCGGACTCGGCTACGGGTACTACCGCGCCGACGCCATCGTCGCCGCGACCCCGGCCGGGTCCACCGCGTACAACTACGCCGCCGGCGGCCCCGTGCTCTCACCGGCGCTGTCCGGCTCCGTGGTGACGCCGGTCGCCCCGATGGCCGGCATCGACCGCGCCGTGGTGCTCGCCGCGCGGGAGCGCTACCGGTTCGACATCGCCGAGGGCACAAGGAGCGCCGCGCTCGAGGTCGACGGGCTGGTCGTCGGCGAGGTGGCCACCGGGGCGCAGATCGACGTCCGGCTCCGGAAGGACGCCGGCAGCGTCGTGCGCCTGGACGCCGAGCGCCACGGACGGACCGGGCGGGTGAAGCTCAGCCTGCTCGACCTGCCGGTGCGCCCGGACCAGCTCATCGAGCTCATCCCGCCGGACCTCCGGCAGAAGCTCGGGCGCGAGGTCGAGGACTAGCGCGAACGTGAATGGCCCGCCCGTGCCGAAGCGCGAGCGGGCCGTCCCATCACCCCACCGAGTCGTCTTCCCACAGAACGACCCGGTTCCCCGTGCCGGCGATCGCTCGCCGGCCGAAGTCCACTGACCTCAGTCGGTCAGGTACAGCTGCATGTCCTGCGAGACCGCCTTGGCGAAGAGACGGAGCTTGGCGCGGGACTCCACGCGGCTGACCGCCTGGCGCGTCGTGTGCACGATCTTCGAGATCTCGTCGAGCGTCATCGGCTTGTCGTCGTCGAGGCCGTAGCGCATGCGGATCACGTTCGCCTCGTCGCTCGGCAGCTCGGCGACGATGGAGCGGATGTCGCGGTGCAGCAGCGTCGTCTCGGTGAGCTCGTTCGGGGACGCGGCGTCCTCGTCCTCGATGAAGTCGCCGAGCTCGCTGTCGTCCGAGTCGCCGACCACGGTGTGGATCGACACCGGCTCGTGCGAGCGGCCCTTGAGGTCGACGAGTTCCTCGACGCTCATGCTCAGCTCTGCCGCGACCTCGTCGGGCATCGGTGCGCGGCCGAGGTCGACGGTGAGGTCACGCTCGGTGCGGGAGATCTTGTTGATCAGCTCCACGGTGTGGACCGGGATGCGGATCGTGCGGGCCTTGTCGGCGAGGCCGCGGGAGATCGCCTGACGGATCCACCACGTGGCGTAGGTCGAGAACTTGTAGCCCTGCGTGAAGTCGAACTTCTCGACGGCACGGACCAGGCCGAGGTTGCCCTCCTGGATGACGTCCATGAACGGCAGGCCGCGCTGCGAGTAGCGCTTGGCGATGCTCACGACGAGGCGGAGGTTCGAGGTGATCATCCGCTCCTTGGCGCGCTCACCGTCACGGACGAGCCAGCGCAGTTCGCGCTGCAGCGTCTTCGCGAGCCCGACCTCGGTGTTCAGCTTCTCCTCGGCGAAGAGGCCGACCTCGATGCGGCGGGCGATCTGTGCCTCTTCCTCAGCGGTGAGGAGCGAGAGGCGGCCGATGTGGCGCAGGTAGTCACCGACCTGGTCGACCGAGGCGCCGCGGACACCTGCGAGCTGCTCGTCGGCTTCGACCTCGGTGTCGAGCGTGGTGGTCTCGACCGCGGTGACGGTGGTCTTGGCGGCGGCCGTCTTCTTGGTGCGGCGCGCGGTGGTGCCGGTGGTCGTCGTCTTCGGTGCTGCGGTTGCGATCGTCATGATGACTCCCTGCGTTCGACGGGTGATGACCTCGTTGGGGGGGGGTGTCACGAGTAAAGCGGTCCGGAGGTGTACCCCACAAACCGATCGGATCGATTCTCAGGCTTCTCCGTGCTTCATCATCGAAACCGTCCCCCACGGGGTACAGCATGTCGTCAGTCTGTCCCCTCCAGCGCCCCGGACTCAAGCGAATGACGTGATGTTTCCGGCGTTGCATCGGTGTTTCTTGCTCGTTTCCGAACCTGTACCCCGACCAACCGCGCTGAGCGGACACGGAAAAGGGGTACGGCCACACGGATCGATGCGATCCGGAGGTCGTACCCCGAAAGTCGGTGGATGGGGGTCACCAGGAGGGTTCGAGCCACCCCTCGCGGCGCTTCGAGACCTCGAGGTCGGCGTCGCGGTCGAACTCGTCGTACTCGCTCTCGATGTCGCCGACGAGGCTGCGGCCGGTGAACACCCGGCCCCGGCCGGTGAACGCACCGCCGGTGATGATCTGCGTGATGGACATGCGGACGATGCTCACCCCGCCCGGCGACGACCGGGTGAACGGCCGGTGACCGGGGCCGGACGCTCAGACGTCGATGTCGTCCTCGTCGCCGTCCGGCCACACGGCGTCGTCCCGGTCGGGGTCGGCGAGGGCCGGGTGCCCGAAGGCGTCGGCGGCGTCGAGCTCCGACGGGTCCGCGGCGCCCGCCGGGTCCGTCGCGCCCGCGTCCGTCGCGCCCGGGTCCGTCGCGGCAGCGGTCTCAGGGATGCGGCGCATGCACCACAGGGTCACACCGTGCGGTGAACGCCGGGTGAAGCGAGCTGGTCCCGACTACTCGGCGGAGGCCGGCGCCGGCGCGGGACGGCCGTGCTCGCGCTCGAAGCGGGCGCGCTCCTCGGCCTCGACCTTGGCGTAGGCGGCACGTTCGGTCCGGTCGGCCCGCATGATGGCGCGCATGACGAACCAGAAGACGAGACCGACCACGACGGTCGGCGTCAGGGCGAAGATGATCCCGGTCACGACTCCATGCGGCACCCGAGCATGGTACCTCGACTTCACCGGACCGGACTCGCAAGCTCGTCCGGGGCTGGCGTCGCGCGCCGCCGGCGCGACGCCCTGAGGTCCAGCGCCCTACTTGACGAGCGGGAAGAGGATCGTCTCGCGGATGCCGAGCCCGGTGATCGCCATGAGCAACCGGTCGATCCCCATGCCCATGCCACCCGACGGCGGCATCGCGTGCTCGAGCGCACGGAGGAACTCCTCGTCGACGCGCATCGCCTCCGGGTCGCCGCCGGCCGCCAGCTTCGCCTGCTCGACGAACCGTTCGCGCTGGACGACCGGGTCGACCAGCTCCGAGTACGCCGTCGCCAGTTCGAAGCCACGGACGTACAGGTCCCACTTCTCGACGATGCCGGGACGGCTGCGGTGCGCACGGGTGAGCGGCGAGGTGTCGACCGGGAAGTTCATCACGAACGTCGGGCGGTCGAGGGAGTCGATGACGAAGTGCTCCCAGAGCTCCTCGACGTACTTGCCGTGCGTGGCGTGCGCGACCTCGACGCCCTCGGCGTCGGCGAGCGCCTGCAGCTCGGACAGCGGCGTCTCCGGGCTGATCTCGCGCCCGGCGGCCTCCGACAGCGAGCCGTACATGTCGATGCGCGGCCACTCGCCACCGAGGTCGTACGTCGTGCCGTCGGCCCACGTGACCTCGAGCGCGCCGCCGGTCACCGCGCGGGCGGCGTTCTGCACGAGCTCCTGCGTCAGGTCCGCCATCTGCTCGTAGTCGCCGTAGGCCTGGTACGCCTCGAGCATCGCGAACTCGGGCGAGTGCGTCGAGTCGGCGCCCTCGTTCCGGAAGTTGCGGTTCACCTCGAACACCCGGTCGATGCCGCCGACGACGGCGCGCTTGAGGAAGAGCTCCGGCGCGATGCGCAGGTAGAGCTCGGTGTCGAAGGCGTTGGAGTGCGTGACGAACGGACGCGCCGAGGCACCGCCGTGCTGGGTCTGCAGCATCGGGGTCTCGACCTCGAGGTACTCGTGCCCGGCGAAGGTCTCGCGCAGCGACGCCATCACGGCGGCACGGGCGCGGACGGTCTTCCGGGCGTCCTCGCGCACGATGAGGTCGAGGTAGCGCTGGCGGACCCGGGTCTCCTCGTTGAGCTCGTTGTGGAGGTTCGGGAGCGGCAGGATCGCCTTCGCCGCGATCGACCACTCGTCGACCATGATCGACAGCTCGCCGCGCCGCGACGAGATGACCCGGCCGTGCACGAACACGTGGTCCCCCAGGTCCACGAACTCCTTCCAGCGGGCCAGGGACTCCTCGCCCACCTCGGCGAGGGACACCATCGCCTGGATGCGCGATCCATCGCCGGACTGCAGCGACGCGAAGCAGAGCTTGCCGGTGTTGCGCGAGAACACGATGCGCCCCGCGACGCCGACGACATCCTGCGTCTCCTCGCCGGTCTCCAGGTGCGCGTACTGCGCGCGGACCGCGGGGATCGTCGTGGTGATCGGCAGCTCGGCCGGGTAGGCCTCGATGCCCGCCTCGAGCAGCTTCGCCCGCTTGTCGAGCCGGACCTGTCGCTGCTCGCTGGTCTCCTGCTCGGCCAGGGCGGCGGCGTCGGCGATCGCGGTGTCGGTGGTGGCGGTCTCGTCGGTCATGCGGGTGCGGCTCCGATGGTCGTGGGGGTCCCCGAAATCGTACAGCGCACCCCGACTCCGCAGCGCGCCCCCGACTAGAGCGTGGCTTGCCCGTCGACCGCGGCGAGTGCGTTGTCGACCGCCGTCCGGACCAGGGCGCCGAGCACCCGGCCGGGGTGGTCCACGCCGATGCCCTCGAGGGTCCCCGCGGACTGGTCGACGATCGCGGTCGAGAAGCTCACGGCGGCCCGCACGGCGTCGGCGTACGCGGGCCGGTCCTGCTCGGCGACGACGAACGGCTCGGCTCCCATCTCGACGACGAGCGCCTGCGCGATCGGGAGCACGGGTGCCGGGGCGGTCACCGCGCAGTAGGCGTCGCGCAGCCGCACCAGGTCGACGCTCGTGCCGGTGAAGGCCATGGCCGGGTGGATCGCGAGCGGGATCGCCCCGGCCGCCATCGCGGGCTGCAGGATCCCGACGCCGTGGTCCGGGCTGGTGTGCACGACGAGCTGTCCGGGCTGCCAGATCCCCGCCTCGGCGAGCCCCTGCACGAGGCCGGCGAGCTGGTCGTCCGGCACCGCGAGGATCACGAGCTCGCTCCGCTCGACGAGTGCCGGCGTCTCGAGCACGGGGGCGCCGGGCAGCATCGCCTCGGCCCGGTCGCGTCCGGCGTCGGACACCGCGGTCACACCGACGACCGCGTGCTCCGCGTTCGCCAGGGCGGCACCGAGGACCGGTCCGACCCGTCCGGCGCCGAGGACGCCGACTCCCAGCCGTCCCGCCCTCACCGGGCGGCTCCCGGCGGTGGGACCGCGCCCCAGGGAGAGCCGGGAGGCACGGTGCCGGTCGCGTGGTCCGCATCCGGCACCGACGTGGCGGGGTCGAGCCGCGCCTCCCGTTCGCGCCACCGGTGGGACGTGTCGACCGCAGCGGCCTCGATCGCTCGCTCGGCGGTGTCCGCCCACAGCCGCTGCGCGTCGCGCGCGTCGAGCGCGCCCACCCGGGCGGTGACCGGCCCCTGCACCGTCTGCACGTGCACCGAGGCGAGCCGGAGCGCCCGCTCGAGCGGTCCCTGCGAGACCTTGACGCTCTGCACCCGCGGCAACGGGACGATCACCAGCGACCGCCACACGGCACCGAGGCGGAGCAGGACGGCACCGGGCACGAAGCGGTAGCCGTTGCGGCGGAACGCGAACGGCCGGAGCCAGGCACCCCGCCGCGGGGAGTGCACGAAGCCACCGCGGTCCCCCGTCGTGGTGAGGCTGTCGTCGACGACGTTCACGGCCTCGGACGAGCCCTCGCGGAGCTGCTCCTGCGACGCGGCGGGCCCGGCGACGGCGGTCCCGACGAGGCCGGGCAGGATGATGTCGAGGACCTCGCGGACGTCGCGCGCCGTGCCGACGGGCAGCACGATCGACGACACCTGCTGGTTGTTCGACGCCCCGTTGCCGGCGTTCGTCGCCCGGTTGATGCGGACGTCCCACCAGCCGAACGGCCGCCAGAGCAGCGGCTGGGCGACGCTCACCGCGTGGATGCGGCCGGGCGGCAGCGTCTCGTTCGACGTCGACACCAGGCCGAAGCCGATCCGGATGCCGTCCCGGGTCTCGGCGATCGTGTACTGCAGCGAGCGCGAGAACTTCCGGACGTAGTACCCCCCGGCACCGATCACCGCGGGGAAGATGCCGAACAGGATCCCGTACTCGCCGGTCAGTGCGACGCTGACGATCATCGCCGCGACCGCCAGCAGGATGAAGACCGTCGTGCCGGAGAGCAGCATCGAGGCGATGAGCCTGCCGGGGTGCACCTTGACGATCCGGGTGGCGTGCACGGCGGCGGGGTCGAGCTCCGGCGAGAAGACCTCGTCGACGCGGTCCTGCAGCATGCCGTTCGACGCCCGGGCCGGACCGCGCTCGTCCTCCTTCGCGCCGGACGCGAGCACCAGGATGCGCTGCCGGAGGTCGTCCGCCGCGCGCGTGCCGAGGTAGGCGAGCTGCACGTTCGCGTCGTTGCCGGCCTGCGCGATCTCGAGCTTGGCGGTGCCGAAGATCCTCGGGACGAGCGGCCGCGAGATGTTGATGCCCTGGATGCGGTCCAGCCGCGCCTTGCGGTTCGTGCGGAACAGCACGCCCGAACGGACCTCGACGATCTCGCCGGTCACCCGGAACTCGTGCATCCGCCAGGACAGGTAGAAGAGCCCGATCAGCACGACCAGCACCACCACGATGCCGAGCAGCACCCAGCCGACGACACCGTGCTCGTACACGTAGCGCACCGGGTCGCCGTCGTCCTGCGGGCCGCCACCGCCGGGGATGAAGAACTCGACGAGCTGGTCCCGCAGGCTGTTCAGCACGTAGCCGAGGACCACGATGAGGAAGATGCCGCCCTTGAGCAACGGCGTCAGCGGGTGCATGCGGTGCCACTCGCCGTCGGTGAGCGGTGCCGCGGCGGCCGCGTTGCCGTGGCTCGGCGGTGCGGGTGGCGGAGGACCGGGGCGGAACGTCATGCCGTGCCCCTACAGTCCGGCGCGTCGGGACTCGGCGAGCTCGACCAGCCGGTCGCGCAGCTCGTCGGCGTCGGCGAACGGGATGCCCGGGATCCGGACGTTCGTGGACGCCGCCGCGGTGACGAACTTCAGCTCGCTCATGCCGAGCGCGCGGTCGAGCGGACCCCGGTTGACGTCGACCAGCTGCATGCGGCCGTACGGCACGGCGGTGAACCGCTGCCACATCAGGCCGCGTCGGAGCACCAGGTCGTCGTCGCGCAGCGCGTAGCCGATCGCCCGGACCCGGCGCGGGGTGAGGGCCGCCGTGACCAGCGCGATGAGGCCGACGGCGATGCCGATCAGCGTCCAGACGGTGCCGGCTCCGCTGCCGAACCCACCGCTCACCACGCCGATGATCACGCACCCCGCGGTGACCACCACACCGACGAGCACGGTCTGCACGAGCTCGGTCCACACCAGCTTCGGCGACACCCGGGTCCAGGTGGTGCCGGTCAGGCCGAGGCCCGGCTCGTCGAGTCGTTCACGCGGCATCGCGGGTCTCCTGCGGGTCTGGTGCGCACCCGGTCGGGTGTGCCTGGGTCAGTGCGCCTGCGTCGTGCCGCCCCGGGGGAGGTCGTCGTCGTCATCGTCACCGGGAGGCGCGATGCACATGCGTTCGGCGACCAGGGCGCACACCGTCAGCACGAGCCCACCCCCGACCGCCACGACGTTCGGCAGGGTCGAGCCTAGCGAAGGGAGCGCCGAGCGGGTCAGGAGGTACACGACCAGCCCGGCCCCGAAGCCGCCGAAGAGCGCGCCGCAGATGCTCGAGGCCTTTGCGAGCACGACCACCCGGGTCGCGTACAACGGGTCGACCGGTCGTTGCCGTGCGGAGCCGTCGCGGGCGTGACGGCGGACCGGGCGGGCCATCAGGACGACGGCGACGCCGATGAACGCGAGGGTGACGCCGAGCGGCGTCGACAGGAACAGCGTGGGCGCCTGCCGCGACGCCAGGACGGCGTCCAGGGCGAAGCCGGCCACCGCCGCCACGACGGCGACGCTGATCAGGGTGGACGCGCGGGTGGGCTTCACGAGGCGCCCTCCGTCGCGGGCCGGGAGGCGCGGTCCGGCTCGTCCGAGGCGAGCGGCTCGTCCGAGGCGCTCGGCTCGTCCGAGGCGCGCGGCTCGTCGAAGAGGCGCGGCTCGTCGACGCGGTCGGTGTCGTCCCCCACCGCCGCGAGCAGGTCGGCGACCGGTCCGGCGCCCGGCAGCTCGGCATCCGGGTCGGCGTCGAGCCACGGCGCGAGCACGAACGCCCGCTCCCCGGCGCGCGGGTGCGGCACGGTCAGGGTCGGCGTGTCGAGGGACAGGTCGTCGTAGGCGACCAGGTCGAGGTCCAGCGTGCGGTCGCCCCAGCGGACCTCCCGGGTGCGGCCGTGGGTGTCCTCGATGCCGTGCAGCGCGTCGAGGAGTTCCTGCGGCTCGAGCTCGGTGTCGACCACGACGACGGCGTTGCGGTACCGGGGCTTCGACGTGTCGGGGCCGTCCAGCGTGACGGCGATCGACTCGACCTCGCGGCTGGACGCCACCGGCCGGACACCGGGCAGCGCCGCGATCGCCGTCGCCGCGGCACGCAGGGTGCTCCCCCGGTCGCCGAGGTTGGCGCCGAGGGCGATGACCGCGCGGCTCACTCTTCTTCCTCGTCGGGAGCCGTGGGCAGGGCGCCACCGCGGGTCCGCCGGATCGTGATCGACACGTCGGTGAACGGCACCGTGATCGGCGCCTGCGGCTTGTGCACCGTCACCTCGGTGGCGATCGCCGCCCGGTGGGTGAGCACGGCCTCGGCGATGCGCTCGGCGAGGGTCTCGATGAGGTCGACGGGGTCGCGTTCGATCTCGGCGACCACCTGCTCGGCGAGGACGCCGTAGTGCACGGTGTTGTCGAGGTCGTCCGTCCCCGACGCCACGCGGGCGTCGACCTCGACGGCGACGTCGACGACGAAGTCCTGCCCGTCGGCGCGTTCGTGGTCGAAGACCCCGTGGTGGCCGCGGGCGCGGACCCCGGTCAAGCGGATGGTGTCCCTCACGATCGAGCTGCCCTCCAGGCGTCCCAGACGTCGAGCACGGCACGGGTCGGTGCCGGGTCGTGCACGCGCACCCCCCACGCCCCGCGTTCGGCGGAGAGCAGGCTGATGGCGGCGGTGGCGAGGTCGCGGTCCTTCGGCGGGGCGCCGGCAGCGCTGCCGACCCCGTCGAGGAACCGCTTGCGCGAGGCGGCGACGAGCACCGGCAGGCCGATGGAGGCGAAGCGCTCGTAGCCGGCCAGGATCTCCCAGTTCTGCACGCCCTGCTTGGCGAAGCCCAGACCCGGGTCGATCACGACCTGCTCCTGGCGGACGCCGAGGACGATGAGCTCGGCGACGCGGAGCTCGACCTCGCGCCGGACCTCGTCGACGGCGTGCACGTACTCGGCGTTCCGGTACATCCGGTCGCTGTGCCCGCGCCAGTGCATCACCACGAAGCCGACGCCCGTGTCCCGCACGACGCGTGCCATGTCCGGGTCGGCGAGCCCCCCGGAGACGTCGTTGACGATCGCGGCGCCGAGCTCCACCGACCGCTCGGCGGTCGTCGCGTTCATGGTGTCCACGCTCACGGTGATGCCCTCGGCCACGAGCTGCTGGACGACGGGGAGCACCCGTTCCTGCTCGACGTCGACGGGCACGCGCTCGGAGCCCGGACGCGTCGACTCCCCGCCGACGTCGACGAGGTCGGCGCCGGCGGCCACCAGCTCCCGCGCGTGCTGCACGGCGGCGTCGTAGGCCTGGTGCAGCCCACCGTCGCTGAACGAGTCCGGCGTGACGTTGAGGATGCCCATCACCCGGGTCCGGTCGGCCGCCGGCGACGTCGCACGCAGCGCACGCCGCGGGACGGGCCGCGCCTGGCTCACCTCGGCGAGCCGACGCGACCGTCTCGTCGGCAGGTCGGTCATCCCGGCCTACGCGGGGGCGATACCCGGGTTGCCGAAGGGACGGCGACGCGGCTTCGACGACTCGGTGTCGGAGTGCTCGGACGCGGTCGACGCGGCCTTGCCGGGCACCTCGATCGCGGGCAGGTTGTTGACCGGACGCTTGTCGCTCGACAGCCACTGCGGGCGCTCCGGGAGCTTGCGGACGTCCTTGAAGATCTCCACGAGCTCCGGAGCGTCGAGCGTCTCCTTCTCGAGGAGCTCGCCGGCCAGGCGGTCGAGGATGTCGCGGTTGTCGTTGAGCACCTGGTAGGCCTCGTCGTGCGCGGCCTCGAGCAGCGCACGGGTCTCGGCGTCGACCATCTCGGCGATGTTCTCCGAGTAGTCGCGGCCGGTGCCGCCGCTCATGTCGCGACCGACGAACGGCTCGCTCGACCCGGAACCGAGCTTGACGGATCCGACCGCCTGGCTCATGCCGTACTCCGTGACCATCTTGCGGGCGGTACCGGTGGCCTTCTCGATGTCGTTCGACGCACCCGTGGTCGGGTCGTGGAAGACGATCTCCTCGGCGACGCGGCCACCCATGGCGTAGGTGAGCTGGTCGAGCAGTTCGTTGCGGGTGACGGAGTACTTGTCCTCGAGCGGGAGCACCATCGTGTAGCCGAGGGCCCGGCCGCGCGGCAGGATCGTGATCTTCGTCACCGGGTCGGTGTGGCGCATCGCCGCCGCCGCGAGCGCGTGACCGCCCTCGTGGTACGCCGTGATGAGGCGTTCCTGGTCGGACATGATGCGGGTGCGGCGCTGCGGGCCGGCCATCACGCGGTCGACGGCCTCGTCGAGGGCGCGGTTGTCGATGAGCTGGGCGTTCGACCGGGCGGTCAGCAAAGCGGCTTCGTTGAGCACGTTCGCCAGGTCGGCGCCGGTGAAGCCCGGCGTCTTGCGGGCGAGGAGCTCGAGGTCGACGCTCGCGGCGAGCGGCTTGCCCTTCGCGTGCACCTCGAGGATCTGCTTGCGGCCCTGCAGGCTCGGCGCGTCGACGCCGATCTGCCGGTCGAAGCGGCCCGGGCGCAGCAGGGCGGGGTCGAGGACGTCGGGACGGTTCGTCGCGGCGATCAGGATGACGTTGGTCTTGCCGTCGAAGCCGTCCATCTCGACGAGGAGCTGGTTCAGCGTCTGCTCGCGCTCGTCGTTGCCGCCGCCGATGCCGGCGCCGCGGTGCCGACCGACGGCGTCGATCTCGTCGATGAAGACGATGGCCGGGGAGTTCTGCTTGGCCTGCTCGAAGAGGTCACGGACGCGGCTCGCACCGACACCGACGAACATCTCGACGAAGTCCGAACCGGAGATCGAGTAGAACGGCACGCCCGCCTCGCCGGCGACCGCTCGGGCGAGCAGGGTCTTGCCGGTGCCGGGAGGGCCGTACAGCAGCACGCCCTTCGGGATCTTCGCGCCGACGGCCTGGAACTTCGCCGGCTCCTTCAGGAACTCCTTGATCTCGTGGAGTTCCTCGATGGCCTCGTCGGAACCCGCGACGTCGGCGAAGCTGACCTGCGGGTTCTCCTTGTTGTTCATCTTCGCCCGGCTCTTGCCGAACTGCATGACCTTCGAGCCGCCGCCCTGGGCGCTCGAGAGCAGGAACCAGAACAGGGCGCCGATGATCAGGAACGGCAGGATGATGCCGAGCAGCGACAGGAACCAGTTCGACTGCTGGACGGTGTCGTTGTAGCCCTTGGGCAGGTTCGCGTCGTTGACGGCCTGGATGACCTCTTCACCGCGGGGCGTCGAGTAGTAGAACTGCTCCCGCGCGTTGCCGTCCTTCAGGGTGAGGTCGACGCGCTGCTCGGTGGAGTTCACCACCACGGACGAGACCTTGCCGTCGGAGAGCTGCTCGAGGCCCTTCTGGGTGTCGATCTGCTGCGTACCGGACTGGCTGATGAAGGCCCAGCCGATCCAGATCCCCACGATCGCAATGAGCACGTAGATGTACGGCCCGCGGAGGATGCGCTTGAAGTCCATGTGATCCGGGCAGAGCGCCCGACACCTTTCTCTGCCGAAGTTGCGTGCTGATCAGCATACGGCCGCGATTCTGTGGCGAGAATGGGTGTCCTCTGCGGGCGAACTCCACCCGCGGGCAGGATCAGCTGTAGACGTGCGGCGCGAGGACGCCGACCCCGCGCAGGTTGCGGTAGCGCTCGTCGTAGTCCAGGCCGTACCCCACCACGAACGCGTCCGGGATGTCGAAGCCCACGTACTTCACGTCGACCTCGACCTTGGCGGCCTCCGGCTTGCGCAGCAGCGCCACGATCTCGACGCTCGCGGCCCCGCGGGACTCGAGGTTCTGCTTGAGCCACGACAGCGTCAGACCGGAGTCGATGATGTCCTCGACGATGAGGACGTCGCGCCCGTGCAGGTCGGTGTCGAGGTCCTTGAGGATGCGGACGACACCGGAGGACTTGGTGCCGGATCCGTACGACGACACCGCCATCCAGTCCATTCGGGCCTGCATCTTGAGGTGGCGCGAGAAGTCGGCCATCACCATGACGGCGCCCTTGAGGACCCCGACGAGCAGCGGGTCGCGCCCGGCGTAGTCGGCGTCGACCACCGCGGCGAGCTCGGCGAGCTTGTCGTCGATCTGCTCGGGGGTGAAGAGGACTTCGGACAGGTCTGCCTGGACGTCGGAGAGTTCCACCACCCCAGCCTAACCGGCGCTGAACGCCAGGCGGTCGCCGGATCGGGACGCCCGGACGCCGGGCAGGTCGATCGGCCCCTGTCCGCTCCAGTCCGTCACGAGCCGGCACACCTCGAGGGTCTGCACGCGGGAGAGCGTCACGCCGAACTCGCTCTCCACCGCCAGGCGCACGAGCCGCTGCCGGAGTGCCGGCGGGTTGGCCGCGAGCTCCCGGACGGACAGCGAGATGCCGGCCTCGGAGTGCTCGGCGAGGTCCTCCGCCATCTCCTCGGCGAAGTGGTCGAGCGCCGCGGAGTCCTCGCGGAGCTGGTCGGCCGTCCGCGCCAGGGCCTCGGGCACACCGCCGCCGAGCTCCCGCTCCAATGCCGGCATGAGGGTGTTCCGCACCCGGACGCGCGCGAACGCCGGGTCGTCGTTCTGCGGGTCGTGCCACGGCGCGATCCCGGCGACCGTGCAGGCCTGCCGCGTGGTGTGCCGCCGGACGCCCAGGAGCGGCCGTCCGTAGGCCGGACCCGCGTCGCGTCGCGTCAGCGGCACCATGCCGGACAGCGAGTCCGGCCCGCTCCCGCGGGCGAGCCCCAGCAGGACCGACTCGGCCTGGTCGTCGAGGGTGTGCCCGAAGAGCACCAGGGGCGACCCCGTCTCGGAGGCGACCTCCGCGATCGACGCGTGCCGTGCCTCCCGGGCGGCCCCTTCGGGACCTCCTGCGGACCCGACGGCGACCCGACGGACCGTCACCGGGGCGAGTCCCAGTTCCGACGCCTGCCTGGAGGCGCGGCTCGCCACCGCGTCGGACCCCGGCTGGAGCGCGTGGTCGACGACCACCGCCCCCGCTCGCAGGTCCTGCTTCGGCGCCTCGAACGCGGTGGCCGCGGCGAGGGCGAGCGAGTCCGGACCGCCGCTCAGCGCGACCAGCACGAGGTCCCCGGGGTGGACTGTGCCCTCGTCGAGCGCCTGCGCGAGCAGCGAGCGGACCGCGCGACGGGTGTCGGCGACCGCAGGGTCGAGCCGGGGACGCGGAGTGTTCACCCGGTAACGTTAGCCGCGCTTTCATCCCGCACATCAGACCAGGAGCGCAACATGGCCGCGTACGACGTCGTCGTCGAGATCCCCAAGGGCAGCCGCAACAAGTACGAGGTGGACCACGAGACCGGTCGCGTGTACCTCGACCGCGTGCTGTTCACCTCGTTCGTCTACCCCACCGACTACGGGTTCTTCGAGAAGACCCTCGCGGATGACGGCGACCCCGTGGACGCCCTGCTGCTCCTCGAGTACCCGACGTTCCCCGGCGTGGGCGTCAAGGTCCGCCCGGTCGGTGTCTTCAAGATGAGCGACGAGGCCGGCAACGACGCGAAGGTCCTCGTGGTCCCCGCGAAGGACCCGCGCTGGGCGCACATCCAGGACATCTCGGACGTCGACGAGCAGACGAAGGCCGAGATCGCGCACTTCTTCGAGCGCTACAAGGACCTCGAGCCGAACAAGTGGGTCAAGGCCGAGGGCTGGGGCGACGCCGCCGAGGCCGAGGCCATCGTCACGGCCGGCCAGGCCGCGTACGTGCCCGCCGGTCACTGACCCGTCCGGGTCTCCGCTCGGGCGTTCGCGCCCCGCGATGGACAACGCGCCCCGTCACGACGGGGCGCGTTGTTCATTGCGGGGCGCGTTCCTGCTAGAGCGACCCGCTCGGTCGGGCCACGTACGGCAGGAGCTGGCTCGGCGTCCAGATCGCCCGCTCGAGCACGCCGCGCTGCGGGTTCGCGGCCTCGACCATGGTGCCGTAGCCCGTGACGATCGAGTCGTGGTACGCCCCGGAGACGCTGCCGTTCGACGAGTAGAACAGGATGTCGCCGGGCTGTCGCTGCGACAGGGGCACGAGGCGGCCGATCGACTTGAAGTAGTTGTACTGCCAGACGACGTTGTGCCCGCCGGTCGCGATGCCCTGCGAGCTGTACGCCATCATCACGAGGCCGGAGCAGTCCCACTGGTTCGGGCCGGCGCCGCCGAAGACGTACGGGTCGCCGATCTGGGCACGGGCGAACGCGATGGCGCCGGCGGCCTTCGACGGGGTGCTCGGCGCGGTCGGGGTGGTCGGCGCGGTCGGGGTCGACGGCTTGCTCGGCGTGCTCGGCGTGCTCGGCCGGCTCGGGGTCGACGGGGTGGACGGCTTCGCGGGGGTGCTCGGCGTGCTCGGCCGGCTCGGCGTGCTCGGGTTCGACGGGCTGCCCGTCCCCGGGTTCGAGGGGGTGCCCGTCCCCGGGTTGGTGGACGTCGTGCCGGAGCCGTTGCTCGGCGTGGTGGTCGTGGTGCCGGAGTCCCCGCCGTCCGTGGTCGTGGTCTGCGACGCGAGCTGCGCCTCCGACCGCTTCGCCTGCTCGGCGTTCCAGTAGGCGGTCTCCGTCGCGACGCTCGTGCCCTTCAGGAAGGCGAGCTGCTGGAGGACCTCGTCCTGCTGCTCCTGCTCCTCCTGGACCCGCGTCTGCGCGGACGCAGCGGTGTCGTTCGCGTCGTCGAGGGCACGCTTCGTCGCGTCGGTGGCCTTCGCGAGGGCCGTCGTCGCCGCGGACTGCTGCGCGGCGATCGAGTCGACGGTGTTCTGGTCCGCCCGTGCCTGGGCGAGCACGGTGGCGGAGCGCTCCGACAGGTGGGACATCGTCCCGACCCGGTACAGCAGGTCCTTCGAGTCCGAGGCGTCGACGAGCATCGCGGTGGAGAGGTCGCCGCCGCCCGTGCGGGACAGCTCGACCACGAGGCCGGCGACCTGCTTCGCGGAGTCGTCCGCCGCCCGCTTCGCCCGCTTCGCCTGCGCGGTGAGGTCGTCGAGGGTGGACTGCGCCTCCTGCTGCTGCGACGAGGCGAGCGCGTACGTCTGCCCCGCCTGCAGCTCGACGACCTGCGCCCGGTCCGCCGCGTCCTGCAGCGTCTGCAGTCGGCTGCTCAGTTCGTCGACCGTGGCCTGCGCCTCGGCCGCGTCGGCCTTCGCCGCTCGCACGTCGTCCCAGCTCGGCGCCGACGGCGCTGCCTGGGCGGGCCCGGCGACGACCACGGAGAGGCCCAGTCCGAGGACGGCCATCACCGCGATCCCGCAGGAGAGGGTGCGAGCGGAGTGCTTCACGGTCGATCAGGGCCTTTCGGGCGCGCACACGGTCATACCGAGATCCCCCGCGCAGCCATGAAGGGGACCGGGTCGACGGCGGAGCCGCCCACCCGGGTCTCGAAGTGGAGGTGGCACCCGGTCGACCAGCCGGTCGACCCGATCTTCGCGATCTGCTGGCCGGCCTCGACGTGCTGGCCGACCGAGACGAGGATGCCGCCGTCGACGATGTGCCCGTAGGCGGTGGAGATGCCGCCGCCGTTGTCGAGCACGACCTCGTTGCCGTAGCCGCCGCCGTTCGCCGCGAACGTCACGGTGCCCGAGTGGGCGGCGTAGATCGGGGCGTAGCAGGCGGGCGCGAGGTCGACACCGGCGTGCAGCGCGCGGTAGTGCGTGTACGGGTCGACGCGGTAGCCGAACGGGCTCGTCTGGTAGCCGCCGGCGGGGCGCACCCACCCGGAGGAGTTCGGCGAACCGCCACCCGTGCCGCCCACGGTCGTCGCCGCGGCCTTGGCTGCTGCTGCGGCGATGGCCGCTTGGCGGGCCTTCTCGACCTGGACGCCCTTGTTGTACTTCGCCTCGACGTTCGCCGCGTTGCTCGTGAGCAGGGTCAGCTGCGCCTGCAGCCGTGCCTGGTTGTCGTTCTGCGCCTCGACGGCCGACTGGGCGGAGTCCGCCGCGGTCTGGGCCGCCTGCATCTTCTGCTGCGCGGCGCCGGCGAGCTCACCGAGCGCGTCCTTCGCGAGGGTCGCCTTGTCGGCCAGCCCCTGCGCGACACCGCGGTCCTGGCTCGCCTGCGAGTAGATGCCGTCCGCCTGCTCGCTGAGCTTCGACATGGCGCCGAGCTCGTACAGCAGGTCACCCGACTTCGACGGGTGCGTGAGGATGTCGGTCGTGACGTCGTTCGCACTCGCCCGACCGAGCTGCGCGGCGAGCTGACCGGCCTGCGCCTCGGACGCGGCCGCGGTCTTCTCGGCCTCGTCGGCCTGCGACTGCAGCTTCTGCTGGGTGAGCGTCGCGTCGTCGTACTTGGTCTGCGCCGTCTGGTACGCGGTACCGGCTGCCTGGGCGGACGCCTGGGCAGCCGCCGCCTTGGTCGTCAGGTCGGCGATGAGCGCCTTGATCTCGGAGACCTTGGCCTGCTGCGCCGACTTGGAGGCCTTCGCCTTTTGCACGTCCGACCAGCTCGGGTACGACGCCGCGCTGGCCGACGTCACCGGCGCGAGGGCCGCGAGGGTGCCGGCGGTGAGCGCGACGGCGACCGCGGCGGCGATGAAGCGGCGGCGGGGACGGGGGCGGAGTGAGAGCGATGGTGAGGTCGACATACATCTCGATTTCGTAACAGCGCGGCAAGGCTCACGCACGTAACACTGTTAACAGACGCAACAGTAACAACAGGTGTCGCACCCGCACACCCCCTCGCACGAGGGGCACGGGCCGACGACGATGCTCGCATCCGAGCATCGACAGCACGAATCGGGACCTGGAGCCCCACGGTGAGTGAAGCCCTCGACACCCGTGCACTCACCGCGACACGCCGGGGATTCCGCGGTGACGGGCCCCGATTTGTGAAACCCGCAGGGCATCCGTATGCTTGTCCATCGGTAGCGCGAAGCACCGCTTGCGGCCCTATCGTTTAGTGGCCTAGGACACCGCCCTTTCACGGCGGCAGCACGGGTTCGAATCCCGTTGGGGTCACTCTTCACAGGGTGAGCAAGCAAGCAGAGCAACACCGAACAATTACACATGGCCCTGTAGCGCAGTTGGTTAGCGTGCCGCCCTGTCACGGCGGAGGTCGCGGGTTCAAGTCCCGTCAGGGTCGCCACGGCTGGATAGCTCAGTTGGTAGAGCGTTCGACTGAAAATCGAAAGGTCCACGGATCGATGCCGTGTCCAGCCACGGTGAAAGGCCCCCTACTCCGGTAGGGGGCCTTTTCGCGTTCGTGGCGTGGACGCGAGCGTCGAACCGCGGCGCGTTACGCCTCGCGGGTCTTCGGGCTGCTGTCGTTCGTCTTCGCCGGGTCACGCTCCACGACGGAGCCGAGGGCGTCGTCGATGCGGGTCATGAGCTCTGCGGGGATCGACACCCCGGCAGCGCCGGCGTTGTCGTGCACCTGCTCCGGTCGCGAGGCGCCGATGATGGCGGACGCCACGTTCTCGTTCTGCAGCACCCACGCGACGGCGAGCTGCGCCATCGACAGGTTCAGCTCGTCGGCGATCGGCTTGAGCTCCTGGGCGGCCTCGAGGACCTCGTCGCGCATGAAACGCTCGATCATCTTCGCGCCGCCCTTGTCGTCCGTGGCGCGCGATCCCTCGGGCAGCGGCTGACCCGGCTGGTACTTGCCGGTGAGCACGCCCTGCGCGATGGGCGACCAGACGATCTGCGAGATGCCGAGCTCCTCGGACGTCGGGACGACCTCGCCCTCGATGACCCGCCAGAGTGCGGAGTACTGCGGCTGGTTCGAGATGAGCTGCACACCGAGGTCGTCGGCGAGCTCGTGACCGGCGCGGAGCTGTTCGGCGGTCCACTCGCTCACGCCGATGTACAGGGCCTTGCCCTGACGGACGACGTCGGCGAACGCCATCATCGTCTCCTCGAGCGGGGTCTCATGGTCGAACCGGTGCGCCTGGTACAGGTCGACGTAGTCCGTCTGCAGCCGCTCGAGCGATCCGTCGATGGACTCGAGGATGTGCTTCCGGCTCAGTCCCGTGTCGTTGTGGCCCTTCGGACCGGTCGGGCCGAACACCTTCGTCGCGATCTCGAGCGACTGCCGCCGCTCCCCCTTCAGCGCCTCGCCGAGGACGGTCTCGGCACCGGTGTTCGCGTAGACGTCGGCGGTGTCGAACGTCGAGATGCCGACGTCGAGCGCTGCGCGGACGCAGGCGATCGCGGCGTCGTTCTCGACCTGGGAGGCGTGGGTGAGCCAGTTGCCGTAGGTGATCTCGGAGACCTTGAGGCCCGAGTTGCCGAGGTAGCGGTACTCCATGTGCGTGTCACTCCTGTCGTGGCCGCGTCGGTGCGGCTCGGTTCGTGACGCTACGCGGCGTCGGCGGTGCAGGATCGGATAGGCGCGGTGCTGGGTTGCACCGCCGGGAGCGAAGGAGCATCCATGTCGGGAGCGAGCGTGCTGTTCATCGGCGGCAGCGGGGTCATCAGTGCCTCGTGTGTCCGCGAAGCCGTCGAGCAGGGGTTCGACGTGACCGTGCTCAACCGGGGGACCACCGGGGGCAGGCCGATCCCGGACAGCGTGACGCGCCTCCAGGCCGACGTGTCGGACCGCAGCGCCCTGGCGGACGTCCTCGGCGACCGCCACTTCGACGTCGTCGTGAACTGGATCGCCTTCACGGCGGACCAGGTGCAGGCGGACGTCGAGTTCTTCGCCGGACGGACGCGGCAGTACGTCTTCATCAGCTCGGCCTCGGCGTACCAGACGCCGGCGACGCACCTGCCGATCACGGAGTCGACGCCGTTGAAGAACCCGTACTGGCAGTACTCGCGGGACAAGATCGCGTGCGAGGAGCTGCTCGTGACGGCGTACCGGGAACAGGACTTCCCGGTGACGATCGTCCGGCCGTCGCACACCTACGACGAGACGAAGCTGCCGCTCACCGGGGGTTGGACTGCTGTGGCCCGGATGCGCGCGGGCAAGCCGATCATCATCACCGGCGACGGCAGTTCGCTCTGGACCATCACGCACAGTCGGGACTTCGCGGTCGGCTTCACGGGGCTGCTCGACCGGGCGGAGGCGATCGGTGAGGCGTTCACGATCACGAGTGACGAGGCGCCGACCTGGAACGCCATCGCGCAGGAGATCGCTTCGGCGGCGGGGGTCGACGACCTGGAGATCGTGCACGTGCCAGCGGACGCGATCAACGCGGTGGACCCGGAGTGGGGCGCGGCGCTCCTCGGCGACAAGGCGAACAGCTCGGTGTTCGACAACAGCAAGATCCGGTCGCTGGTGCCCTGGTACCGGCCGCGGACGCCGTACCGGCAGGGCGTGCGCGAGGTGATCGCCTGGTACGAGGCGCACCCCGAGGCGCAGGTGGTCGACGAGCGGCTCGACGCGCTGATGGACGAGCTGGCGGAGCGCTGGGCGGTGTGAGGGCCGCCGTTCGCGCTTCGTGAGCAGAAATGGTCGGGTGCCCGAGGGCGACCCGACCATTTCTGCACACGAAGCGGCCCACAGGGCGACGCGCCGCGCGGCGACGCCCGCGCCACTACCGCGCGGCGAGCACCTCGCCGAGCGTCCCGATCGCCAGGCGCACCTCGTCGTCGGTCACGACGAGCGGCGGCGCGAAGCGGATCGTCGACCCGTGCGTGTCCTTCACGAGCACACCCCGGTCGGCGAGGTCCTTCGCGATCGCCTTCCCGGTGCCGAGCGCCGGGTCGATGTCGATCCCGGCCCAGAGTCCGGCGACACGGTGGGCCACGACGCCCTGACCGACGAGGTCGTCGAGCAGCCCACGGAGCAGCGGTTCGCCGTCGAGCGCCCGCTGCTGGAACGTGCCCTCGCCGAGCATCGCGACGACCTCGGACCCGACGGCCGCGGCGAGCGGGTTCCCGCCGAACGTGGAGCCGTGCTCGCCGGGGCGGAGCACCCCGAGCACGTCGCGTCGCCCGACCACGGCGGACACCGGGACGATGCCGCCGCCGAGGGCCTTGCCGAGCGTGATGAGGTCGGGACGGACCCCGACGCGCTGCACGGCGAGGGTGTGACCGGTGCGGCCGAGCCCGGACTGGATCTCGTCGGCGACGAGCAGCGCGCCGAACTCGTCGCAGACCGCGCGGACGTCACCGAGGTACGACGCCGGCGGGATGACCACGCCGCCCTCGCCCTGGATCGGCTCGAGCAGCACGGCGACGACGGTCTCGTCCATGGCCTCCCGGAGCGCGCGAGCGTCGCCGTAGGGCACGGTGCGGAACCCGGGCGTGTACGGCCCGAAGTCGTCACGGGCGTCGGAGTCGTCGGAGAACGAGATGATCGTCGTGGTCCGGCCGTGGAAGTTCCCGGACGCCACGATGATGGTCGCCTGCTCCGCCGGCACGCCCTTGACGCGGTAACCCCAGGCGCGGGACACCTTGATGGCGGACTCCACGGCCTCGGCGCCGGTGTTCATCGGCAGGACCATCTCGGTGTCCGTCAACGCCGCCAACGACGCCGCGAACGGCCCGAGCTGGTCGTTCACGAACGCCCGCGACGTCAGCGTGACCCGGTCGAGCTGTGCCCGCGCGGCGTCGAGCAGCCGGGGGTTGCCGTGGCCGAAGTTCACCGCGGAGTACGCGGCGAGCCCGTCGAGGTAGCGCTTGCCGTCGACGTCGGTGACCCAGGCGCCGTCGCCCGAGGCGATGACGACGGGCAGCGGGCTGTAGTTGTGGGCCAGGGAGCGGTCCTCGACGGCGAGCGCCGCGGCGGTCGCCGTCCCGAGTGCGGCGCCCATCAGGACCGTGCCACCGAGGTGCCCGTGCCGACGGGGTGCAGGTCGAGGGTGCAGCACTTCACGCCGCCGCCGCCGAGCAGCAGCTCGGACAGGTCGACGCCGATCGGGTTGTAGCCCTTCTCGCGCAGCTGCTCCGCGAACCGCACGGCGCGCGAGGCGATCACGACGTTGTACCCGTCGGAGTACGAGTTCAGCCCGAGGATCGAGGCGTCCTCCTCCGTCGCGATGATCGCGTCGGGGAAGCGCTCGCGCAGGATGGCCAGCGACGGCTCGTCGAAGGCGCTCTCCAGGTACGCGATGTTGCTCGTGCCGTCGGCGGCGGGCTCGGGGTCGAGCACGGCGATCGCGGTGTCGAGGTGGTAGAAGCTCGGGTTGATCAGCTTGAGCGTGACGACCTCGCGGCCGTAGATCCGGGCGAGCTCCTCGTGCGAGGTGCTGTCCGAACGGAACCCGGTGCCGGCGTAGATCGTGTCGCCGACGAGCAGGAAGTCGCCCTCGCCCTCGTTGGTCTGCTCCGGCTCGGCGACGGTCAGGCCGTTCGCGGCGAACCACTCCATGTACGCGGGGCCCTCGGGCTGCCGCTCGGGGTACTGGAACTTCGCGCCGTACGCGACGCCGTCGAGCACGAACCCGCCGTTGGCCGCGTAGACCATGTCGGGCAGCCCGTCGATGGGCTCGATGTACGAGATGTCGAAGCCGAGGCCCTCGTAGACGTCGACGAGCGACTGCCACTGCTGGACGGCCTTCGAGGTGTCGGTCGGCTCCTCCGGGTGCATCCACGGGTTGATCCGGTAGCTGACCGTGTAGAAGTCGGGCTTGCACATCAGGATCGTCCGCTTGGTCGCGGTACGGGCCGGTGCATCGGTGGTCGAGGGTGCGGGGTTCGACATCAGTCCTCCTGAGGGACCGGGGCCCGAGCCTGCCAGGAACCGGAACGGAACGGGGAGAAGTGCTCCGGCGAGATGCAGGCTCACTCGCCGTAGCGGACCAGGTCGACGCCGTGCACGAGTCTAGACAGAACCGTCCAGCGGGTGCAGCACCGGGACGCGAAACACCGTGACACCCGTTCGGGGCGCGCACGTTTCGTGCGCTGAGGCCACCGGACGTGCAACAACTCCGCGTAGCATGGAGGCAATGGATTCGCTCGACCACCGCATCCTGGACCAGCTCCGGGAGAACGCCCGCGCCGGCTACGGCGACATCGGGTCGGTGGTCGGACTCTCGGCCTCGGCCGTGAAGCGCCGCGTCGACCGGCTCGTCGGTGACGGGGTGATCCAGGGCTTCACGATCAAGGTCGACCCCGCTGTGGAGGACCGCGGCACCGAGGCCTGGGTGGAGCTCTACTGCCGCGGCACCGTCTCCCCCGACGAACTCCGGTCCCTGCTCGACACCGTGCCGGAGGTCATCGACGCCGGCACCGTCACCGGCAGCGCCGACGCCGTGGTGCACATGCGCTCGAAGGACCTGTCGGCACTCGAGGAAGCGCTCGACAAGGTCCGGCTCGCACCGCAGGTCGACCACACGCGCTCCGCCATCGTGCTCTCCAAGCTGGTCAGTCGCGAGACCGCGTAGCGTTCGTCGCATGGGACGGACGACGGCCGGGAGGCACGGATCGCCTCCGACGCGGTCGCGTGCGGCCCGCCGTCTGGTCGCCGCCGCGACCCTCGCCTACGTCGCGAACTGCGCGTGGGGCACCGCCGTCGCGGTGCGGCTCGTCCGGACGAAGAAGCTCCGCGTCGTGCACCACGGCCTGTTCGTGGTGACGGCCACCCTGACCGGCGTCGCCGCGACCACCCCGGTGTGGACGCGCGACCGTTCGGCGCTCTTCCTGCTGCCCGCACTCGTGCCGCTCGCGGTCGCCCCACGCACGAACCCGCGCTCCGGAGCACACTGGAGAGTCGCGGTCGCCGCTGCGCCGTCCTACCTGGGGGCGGTGCTGTTCCGGCGCTGACCGCGGGGAGGACAGCAGTGGAGCTCTTCGAGGCGATCCGACGTCGGCGCACGACCAACGGGGCGTTCCTGCCCGACCCGGTCTCCGAGGAGCACCAGCGGTTGCTCATGGAGCTGGCGGGGCGGGCGCCGTCGCAGCTGAACAGCCAGCCGTGGCGGTTCGTGCTGGTCGAGGAGCGCGCGACCATCGACCGCGTCGCCGAGATCAGCGGGTCGTCGATGACCAGGACCATGGCGGAGGGCACGTTCTTCGAGCGCTACAAGCCGTACTTCCGGTTCTCGCAGGCCGAGATGGACGAACGGCGCGACGGGATGCTGTTCGACAAGCTCCCCGGGCCGCTCAAGCCGTTCACGAAGCAGGTGTTCACGAAGCGCGGGCAGCTGCTGATGAACACCCTGCGCGTGCCGCACACCCTCGGTGAGGAGAACCGGAAGCTCGTCGCCGGGTCGCCGCTGCTGCTCGGTGTGCTGCTCGACCGCCACGAGTACCGGAAGGAGGAGCTGTCCGGCTTCTACTCGGTGTTCAGCATGGGTGCGGCGATGGAGAACATCTGGCTCGCGACGACAGAGCTGGGCCTCGGGATCCAGTTCGTGTCCTTCCCGATGGAGACCCCGGGAGCCTGGGAGGAGATCGAGGGACTGCTCCACGTGCCGGAGTCCCTCGAGCTGATGGCCGTGTACCGGATCGGGTACCTGCCGCCGGAGCGCCGCCGTCCTGCGATCGACTGGACCTCGAGCGAGCGGAAGCGTCCGTCGCAGTACGTGTTCCGCGGGACCTGCGACACCCCGCAGCAGCGGTGGGACGACGCGCCCGTGGCGGGGCACATCGCCCCGGACGGGACCGCCTCGTGACCGCGACCGTGCCCGCCGGGGCCGAGCCGGGCCTCCAGGCCGTCGCCCCCGGCCTGACCGGACGTCCCTGGATCGAGCAGGCGTGGCGGGACGTCGTGTTCGTGCACTGGCGGGTCGACGTGTCCGCCGTCGCGCCGCTGCTGCCAGCCGGGACCCGGCCGGACACCGTCGGGGTGGACGGCGTCGACGACGGCGTCACCACGTGGGTCGGTCTCATCGGCTTCCGCTTCACCGACACGCGCTTCCCGCCGGTGTCCGTCGGACGGGTCGGCGACTTCGTCGAGATGAACGTCCGCGTCTACACCGTCGACGAGCGCGGCCAGCGCGGCGTGGTGTTCCTCTCGCTCGACGCCGGGAAGCTCGCCCCGACCGTCGGCGCCCGCGTCGCGACCGGCCTGCCCTACAAGTGGGCGGTGGCGGAGCAGCGTCGGCCGGCGCCGGACCGGGTCGCCTACGCGGTACGGCGCCACGGGACGCACCTGCGGTCGCTGGTCGACCTGCGGATCGGTGCGCCGATCGCCGAGCCGAGCACGCTCGAGACGTTCCTCACCGCACGGTGGGGGATGCACGTGCACCGCGCCGGCCGGACCCGGTTCTGGCCGAACGAGCACGAGTCGTGGCCGTTGCACCGGGCCTCGGTCGTGTCGTTCCGCGACGACCTGGTCGGCGCCGCGGGGCTGCCGTTCGCCCTGACCGAGCTCGAACCGGACTCGGTGCTGTACTCCCCCGGGGTCGTGACGCGGTTCGGGCTCGGGCGCTGAGCCTCAGTCCCTCGGGGTGCGGGCCGCGATCCGGAACTGCACGATCGCCATCACCAGGCTGATGACCCCGAACCCCACCCCACCGCCGATCCACGCCGCCACCCGGTAGTGCTCCGTGCCCGGGACGGTCAGCCCGAGGGTGGCGAGCGCCGCGCAGGCCGCCGCCACTGCTCCGGACGCCCAGGCGGCGACGAGACGGTCCAGACGCGGGACCGACCGGGCGAACCGGAATGCGGTCGGGACCGCCGCGACGCCGCCGAACACGGCGCCGAGCGGAAGCCCCGCCGTCAGACTCGCGACCGCGACCACCGAGACGACCGTCACGCCGGCGACGACCCGCACCACGTGCAGGCGCCACGATGCGGAACGATCCTGTGCGTCGTAGGCGGAGCGGGCGGCGACGAACAGCGCGACCGCAGCTGCGACGACCACGACACCCGACGACACCCCGGCCACCAGGCCGAGCACGTCCCCGAACGCGATCCCGGCGGCGACCAGCAGTGCGGCGAGGAGCAGAGCGAGCAGCGGCAGGTCCCAGACCTCCCGCTGCCGGGTCGGCGTGCTGAGCACCCAGCCCGGCGGTGCTTCCTCGTCCTGCGTCTCCACCCGGCCATCATGCTCGGTCGGGGTCCTCGTCCACCACCGCCGGCGGACGTCCGCTGTGCGCGCGCACCGACGGCGTGCGGTGGACTGGGTGCATGAACCGAACGAGGACACTGGTCGAGACCGTCCGGGCTGCGATCGGGGTCGGGCACGCGGTCCGTGTGCTGCGCGGCAGCGCCCACCCCGCGCTGGACACCGTCCTCGCCGTGCGGCAGATCGGCCAGGCGCTGCTGGTCGGCCGCGCCGGAAGCGGTCGCGCCGGCAGTGCGGACGCCCACACGCTGAGCGCTCTCGTGGACGCCCTGCACGGTGCCTCGATGGTGCCGCTCGCCGTCGCCGACCCGCGCCGCCGCCGGTTCGCAGCCGCGCAGGTCGGCATCTCGCTGGTCCTGGTCGTCGCGGAGACACTCGCCGTCGGCGCCGGCCGGGGTGCTGTCGGGGGTCGTCGCTAGCGTCGCGGCCATGAGCACGATCTACTCCGTCGCGTCCTCCCTCGACGGGTTCGTGGCCGCACCCGGTGACGACCTCGACTGGCTGCTGCAGTTCGGCTTCGAGCCGTTCCAGGAGCACCACGACCGCTTCGTCGCCGACGTCGGCGCGATCGTGATGGGGTCGACCACGTACGAGTGGCTGCTCGCCCACGACGACACGTGGGCGTACCCGGGGCTGCCGACGTGGGTGTTCACCACCCGGGACCTCGCGGCGCCGGACGGTGCCGAGGTGCAATTCGTGTCGGGACCGGTCGCGGACCACCAGGCCGACGTCGAGCGGGCAGCGGGCGGGCGCGACGTATGGGTGGTCGGCGGCGGGTTGCTCGCGGCGCAGTACCAGCAGGCGGGACTGCTCGACGAGCTCCGGGTCACCGTGATGCCGATCGCGCTCGGGGCAGGGGCGCCCCTGCTGCCGGTCGCGGCCCCGACGCCGGTGTTCGAGCTGATGGGGACGACGCCGTTCACCGGCGGCGCGGTCGAGCTGCACTACCGATCTGCGCACCCCTCGGCGTGATGCCCATGTGCCGCGGCGTAGCGTCCGGAGCATGAGCGACAACGAACAGACCGAGCCCGTCATGGACGGCGCCACCGAGGCCACGAACCACGAGAAGCTGCGCGGCCTCATCGAGCAGGTCGACCACGACCACGCGGGCGAGGGTGCCGGCGCGATGGCCGACCACCTGCGCGACCGCATGGACGAGACGGGCGTCGAGGACGAAGAAGGCGGCGACACCGAGGACTGACCGGTCGAACCGCTGATCAGGCGACGTGCGTGCGGAACGTGCGCAGTGCCTCCAGGTCGGCGTCGTCGAGACCGGCGCGCTCGACGAAGCGGTCCACGTCGAACCCGGTCAGCGCGGCGCGGAACGCGCCCGCGACCGTGGTGCCGTTCTCCGCGCAGAGCGCCTCGATCTTCGCCTCACTCGACGGGACCCCGATCGACGCGAGCAACGCCGGGGCGTTCTCGACGGTGATGCGGTAGTCCGCGACGATCGCCTCGGGCTCGACGCCTGCGATCGTCAGCAGGGCGAGCGCGACGATGCCCGTGCGGTCCCGGCCGCCGGCGCAGTGGAACAGGACGCCGCCGGGTTCCGCCCGCGCGATCGCCCGCAACACGGAGCCGGTGCGCTCGGGCAGTTCGTCGAGGTGCGGACCGTAGTACAGCGGCGTACCGACGAGTCCGGTCTCCCAGTACGCCTCCCAGAACGTCGGCGCGGCATCGAGCCCGTCGTGGTCGATCACGACCGTGGTGAGCCATGCCGGCCGTGATCCGGTGTCCTTCGCGGTCTCCGACGGCGCACGCAGGTCGACGACCGTGCGGATGCCCGCGTCGTGCAGTGCCCGCCAACCCGACTCGGTGAGCCGGTCGACGCTCTCGGACCGGAACACGCGACCGGCCGGGGTCGTCCCGCCGCCGCGGCGCGGCAGACCGCCCAGGTCCCGCCCGTTGAACAGCCCGTCGGCGTGCAGGGTGCGCGCGTCAGACATGCAGCTCGGAGAGGTCGGGGTCGAGGTCGCCGAAGCGGTGCGCGGTGATCGACACCGACTGCTCCCGCAGGAACGGCAGCATCTCGATGATCCCCGCCTCGACGACGGGGGCGTCGTGGATCGCCACGTCGACACTGGCGCCGAGCGCTTCCTCGAGCGCGAGCGGGTCGCCGCCGACGAGCCGGATGCGGGCACCGGGGCCACCGAACGCCGTGTGGGTCGGGCGGTCCAACCCCTGCGACAACACGGTCTCCAGGGCGTCCTCGTGCTCGTCCTGGCCGCTCGACCAGTCCTGACGGAAGACGTCGCCCGACGCTGCCCGCCGGTGGAACTCCGCGTCGGACTCCACCAGGTGGTCGACGACGTCGAGCGGCGAACGGTTCGACGCGAGCAGCTGCGTGAGGGGGCCGGGCAGCGGTCGGGCGCTGCTCAGGAGGACGTGGGCGCGTGCGGCCGTCGCGGCGACGAGCACACGGACGAGGTCACCGGTGGAGGCGTCCTCGGCCTGCCGCACCACGACGGACTGCGGCCGCCACCGCAGCACGTTCCGCTGCACGACGAGTCCCGACGGGTCGTGCGCGACGCCGAACTCCGACGCACGGGCGCGGACGTCGCTCAGCGCGCCGGCACGGACCTGGTCGAACTCCTCGAACGACAGGCCGCTGCGGGCCGCCTCGATCACGGCGGTCACGCGCGACGGCAGCCCGTGCAGCTGGATGCTCTTGTGGACCGTGCGCGGGACCGGTTCCCACCGACCGAGCGTCGCGACGTACATCGGGCCGCCCGCCTTCGTGCCGGTGCCGACCGCCGAGCGCTTCCACCCGCCGAACGGCTGCCGTCGTACGACCGCGCCGGTGATGCCGCGGTTGACGTACAGGTTGCCGGCCTGCACCCCGGCGATCCAGTCGGCGACCTCGTCGGCGTCGAGCGAGTGGATGCCGGCGGTGAGACCGAAGTCGGTGCCGTTCTGGATCGCGAGCGCCTGCTCGAGCGTCTCGGCGCGCATGATGCCGAGCACCGGCCCGAAGTACTCCGTCTGGTGGAAGTCGCTGCCCAGGCGGACGCCGTCGCGGATGCCCGGTGACCAGAGCCGTCCGGAGTCGTCGAGCGGCGCGGGCTGGACGAGCCACGACTCCCCCGGACCGAGCTCGGTGAGCCCGCGGCGGAGCGTGCCCGAGGGCTCCGCGATGAGCGGCCCCATCTGCGCCGTCGGGTCGTCCGGCCACGCGACCCGGAGCGTCCGCGTGGCGTCGACGAGCTGTCGTCGGAACCGTTCGCTCTCGCCCACCGACCCGACGAGGATCACCAGCGACGCCGCCGAGCACTTCTGTCCGGCGTGCCCGAAGGCCGACTGCACGATGTCCTGCACGGCGAGGTCGAGGTCCGCGCTGGGCGTGACGACGATCGCGTTCTTGCCGCTCGTCTCCGCCGTCAGGGGCAGGCCGGCGCGCCACCACCGGAACGACCGGGCGGTGTCCGCCGAACCGGTCAGGATGATCCGGTCGACGGCCGGGTGCGCGATGAGGTCACGGCCGAGGTGGTCCTCGTCGAGGTCGACGAGCTGCAGCAGGGAGTGCGGGACACCGGCGTCCCAGAGCACGTCGGCGAGCAGGGCACCGCTCCGCTTCGCTTCGGGTGCGGGCTTGAGGACGACACCGCTGCCCGCGGCGAGCGCCGCCAGCACACCGCCGGCAGGGATCGCCACCGGGAAGTTCCACGGGGGCACGACGACCGTCAGTCGAGGCGGCACGTACCGGGCGCCGTCACCGTCGAGCGTCGCCAGCTGCCGGGCGCTCTCGGCGTAGTGGTGTGCGGAGTCGATCGCCTCGCTGACCTCGGCGTCGGCCTCGCCCAGGGTCTTGCCGGTCTCGGCCGCCATCACCTCGACGAGGTCGGCCCGGCGGGTCTCCAGCTCGTGCGCGATGAGGTCGAGCAGCTCGGCACGGTCGGACGGGTCCTGTCGCCCCCAGTTCACGCCGGCCTGCGCGGTGCGGGCGACGATCCGTTCGAGCGTCGACCGGTCGACGACCTTCGCGCCGCGGATCGTCTGCGCGCCGAGCTGGGACCGGGGCACACGGCGGAGGACGTCGGCCGCCCAAGCGCGGTTGGCGGCGATCGAGGGGTCGGTGTCCGGCACGTTCACGAAGCGCTCGCGGTGCACGGGGTCGCCGACGGGCGCGCGGCGGTCCTGCGTGCGGTTGGTGGTGGGGACCGGTTGCCCGAGCGCCGCGACCGACGTCAGGTACCGGCCGCGTTCCCGCTCGAAGACGCTCTCGTCGTGGTCGATGTCCGCTGCGCTCGCGATGAAGTTCTCCGGGCTGGCGCTCTCCTGCAGCCGCCGGGCGAGGTAGCCGATCGCGGCGTCGAACTGGTCCGGCTGGACCACCGGCGTGTACAGCAGCACCTGCCCGACGTCGGCCCGGACGGCATCGGCGTGCGTGGTCGCCATGCCGAGGAGCATCTCGACGTCGATGGCCTCGGTCACACCGCGGCGCTGGGCGAGCACCCACGCGGTGGCGAGGTCGAAGAGGTTGTGGCCCGCGACGCCGATGCGGACGGCGTCGGTGCGTTCCGGCGTCAGGGCGGCGTCGAGCATCCGGAGGTAGGCGGTGTCGGTCTCCTGCTTCGAGCCCCACGTCGCCAGCGGCCACTCGTGCAGGATCGCGTCGACCCGTTCCATCGCGAGGTTGGCGCCCTTGACGAGCCGGACCGTGATCGGTGCGCCGCCCCGGGCACGCCGTTCCTGCGCCCACGTGGTGAGCGACTCCAGCGCCCCCGCAGCGTCGGGCAGGTACGCCTGCAGCACGATGCCGGCTTCGAGGTGCAGGAACTCGTCGCGGTCCAGGAGCGCCCGGAACACCGCCAGGGTGACGTCGAGGTCGCGGTACTCCTCCATGTCGAGGTTGATGAACTTCGCCGGGTTGCCGGACGCCGCCAGTCGGTACAGGGGCACGAGCCGGTCCACCACGCGCTCGACGGTCTGGTCGAACGCCCACATCGACATCTGCGGCACCACGGCACTCACCTTGATGGACACGTGGTCGACGTCGTCCCGCGCGAGCAGGTCCATCGTCCCCTGCAGCCGTCGGTCGCTCTCCGCGCTGCCGAGCACGGCTTCGCCGAGCAGGTTCACGTTGAGCCGCGTGCCCGGTCCGCCGACCTTCGCGAGCGCCGGCCCGAGCTTCGCCGGGGTCGCGTCGATGACGAGGTGCCCGGTCATCCGGCGCAGGATCTTCCGCGCCGTCGGGATCACCGCCCACGGAGCCATCGTCGCGAAGCCACCGCCGAACGTCACCGCGCCCCGGAGGTACCAGGCGAGGAAGTCCGGGACGTCCTGGCTGACCTTCTCGAGGTTGCGGGCGGCGACCCGCGGGTCCTCCGGACGGATCACCTTGTCGACGAAGCCGCGCGTGAAGTCGAGGCCACGCTCGTCGCGGAGCGCAGCGGCGAGTCGAGCGGCCCCCGCGTCCGGCTTCGCATCGGCCGACGCCGCCAGCCACCGTCGCACGAGGGCGACGGCGTCGTCGGTGCAGTCCTGCAGTCGAGCGCTCGGCATGCTCCGATCGTATGCCGCGCCACCGACCCCACCTCGGAGCCACCCGGACGCGCGCTCCGAGGAAGCCGAACCCCGCCGACGGCGCCGCGGGTCGGTACGCTGACGCAATGCCGAACGAGGGGGCCGGAGGCCACGACTGGGCCACGTGGGACGCGTACCACGACGTGTGGCGACGACTCGACCGGGCGCTCGACCACGCCGTGCAGCAGGGGGCCGGCATCTCGATCCCGGAGTTCGAGATCCTCATCGGACTCCACCGCGACCCCGAGCACCGGTTGCGGGTGCGTGACATCGCGGCCGGGATCGGCTGGGAGAAGTCCCGGGTGAGCCATCAGGTCACACGCATGGTCGCGCGCGGCCTGGTCGAACGCGCGGACTGCCCGACGGACGGCCGTGGGAGCTGGGTCGTGATGACGACCGAGGGCCGCCGAGCGGTGCTCGCGGGCATCCGCGCGCACACGGGTGCGCTCGAGGACCTGTTCTGGAGGCCCGTGGGGACCGACGCCGAGACCCTGCGGTCCGTCAGCGCGCGCGTCCAGGACGCCATCGGCCCCGACGACGTCGAGCACGACCACGACGACGCCTGACGGCGTCGGCGTGACCGCCGTCGCGGTGCGCCCTGCGCATTCGTCGCCCCGGCGCGCAGTCCGTCTCGGGACCTCCCCGGCACCGCTGCCCCATGATGGGGCGGTGGACATCGTCATCGCCGGCTGCGGCGACCTCGGGATCGAGACCGGCCTGCGCTGCACGGCGGCGGGCCACCGCGTGGTCGGACTCCGGCGCCGGGGCGATCTCGTCCCCGCCCCGCTCGTCGGCCGGTCGGTCGACCTCCGCCGTGAGGTCGCACCGATCGACCCCGACACGGACGTCGTCGTGGTCGCACTGGCCGCCGGGAGCCGGGACGTCGACGAGTACCGCGCGACCTACGTCGACGGACTGCGGAACGTCCTGGACGGCATCGCCGCGTCGGGGTCCCACCCGCGCATCGTCGTCGTGTCCTCGACCGCGGTGTACGACGTGGACGACGGCGGGGTCCTGACCGAGGAGACACCGACGAGCGCCGGGACACCGACCGCGGGCGTGCTGCTCGAGGCCGAGGCGCTCCTCCGCGACCGTGCGCCGGGCGCGGTGCTGGCGCGACTCTCCGGGATCTACGGGCCCGGCCGCGAGCGCCTGATCGACCAGGTCCGTGGCGGCACGGCCCGGCTCGCCCCGGTCGCCGGCGGGTCGCCGCACACGAACCGGATCCACCGCGACGACGCCGCCGCTGCGCTCGTGCACCTGGCGTCAATGGACGACCCCGCTCCGACGTACCTCGTCACCGACGACGAACCCGCACGCCTCGACGACGTGTACACGTTCCTCGCCGCGGAGCTCGGTGTCGCGGCGCCCTCGCGTGCCGAGGCCGCCGGTCGGCAGGGCGCAGGGGACAAGCGACTGTCGAACACCCGTCTCCGCGAGTCCGGCTGGGCCCCGCGGTTCCCGTCGTTCCGCGAGGGCTACCGCGCCGTGCTCGCCGGCGAGGGCACCCGTCACGGGGAACCCGGCCGGACCGGGAAGCACCGAAGCGCGGACGGGAGGCCCGCGGCGTGATCGCCACGGGCCTCCCGTCGTGCGGTCGGTGCGCGCCTCAGGCCGACGTGCCCTGCAGTGCGATGGCCTTCCAGACGTCGAACTGACGGTCGTTGCCCACGATCGGGTTGCCCCAGACCTTGATCGCGGACTGGAGTTCCTCCTGGTTCTTGAGGCCTCGGAAGTAGCCGGGGCCGACGACGGCGATGCCACGGTTGGTGGACTGGATGAGCTTCATGGTGTTCTCCTCGTGCTGTTCGTGTTCGTGTCGTGTGCGGGTCAGGCCGCGGTGCCCTGGAGCGCGATGGCCTTCCAGACGTCGAACTGACGGTCGTTGCCCTCGATCGGCTCGCCGGCCAGCGCGACCCCGCACGACTCGAACTCCGCCGTGGGCAGCGCCCGGAAGTACCCGGCCCCGACGATGGCTGCTCCGCGCCCCGGGGACTTGATGAGACGGAAGTCGTCGTCGCGCGGCGCCGTCGGAGCGGTGTTGTCGTTGGCCTTCGGCGCGTTCAGGATGTAGGGCGCCGGATCGATGAACGAGCTGCTCGTCCCGGTCGAGAGCCCCAGGTGCAGGTGGTCGCCACTCGACACACCAGTGCTCCCGACCTTGCCGATGTACTGCCCTGCCGAGACGGTCTGACCCACTCGCACGGCGATCGAGCTCTGGTGTCCGTACCAGCTCATGTACCCGTCGTGCTGGATCCGCGTCAGGTTGCCGAACCCCCAACCGTCCAGAGGACCCGCCGTGACGACGGTGCCCGAGGCGACGGCGTGGATCGGGACGCCCTCGCCGGCCGCGAAGTCGATGCCCTGGTGGTTCGAACTGCCGCCCTCGACGGGTACCGGCCGTGGACCGAACGGGCTCGAGACCGGGTACTCGCGGTCGAACGGGTACCGCCACGAAACGGCAGCCCTGGCCGATGATGCGTCGAAGGCGACACCACCGAGTGCGGCCGCACCGGCCGCGACACCGGCGTACGCGAGCAGCTGGCGCCTCGTGGGCCCTTGGACGTGGTCTGTGCTGTCCACGTTTCCCCTCTCAGGGGACGACCCCTTCGCCCCCTCGGCCGACGCTAGTCAGGGGGCTGGAGCCCGGAAAGTCGGCAAGTGCACCGACCCGTCTGTACCCTTGTACAGGTTCGGGTTCAGTGGTATCGGTGGTCCTGGATCGTCATCCGCGGACCGAACGCCGGCTTCCGGAAGCCCGAGCCGCCGATCAGCCGCACGACGCGCTCCCGGTGCCCTCGCCAGGGTTCGAGGAGTTCGAGCATCCCGTCGTCGTCCACCGGGCCCCCGGTCAGTGCCCAGCCGACGAGGGCCGGCACGTGGAAGTCCCCCACGCTCGGGGAGTCGGGGTCGCCGTGCGCACGCTGCGCGGTCTCGGCAGCGGTCCACTTCCCGATGCCCGGCACGGACTGCAGCCGCGCCGACACGTCCGACCCACCACGGCCCAGGGACAGCGTCCGCTCGAGCGCCGGAGCGACCCGCATCGCCCGCATCACCGTGGCCGACCGCCCGGGTTCGATGCCGGCCCGGTGCCACTCCCAGCTCGGGATCCTCGCCCACGTCGCGGCGTCCGGCGGTACGAACATGTCCGCCGGCGCCGGTCCGGGTGCGGGTGTGCCGTGGCGGCGCAGCAGGTACCGCCAGGCACGCCAGGCCTGCCGGGAGGTCACCTTCTGCTCCATGATCGCCGGCACGAGCATCGCGACGACGGTGTTCGTCCGGAGCAGCCGGAGTCCGGGCTGCGCGTGCCGGGCCGACGCCAGGAACGCGTGCGCGGAGACGTCGAGGTCGGACCAGTCGTCCCCTCGGCCGAGCATCTCGGGCGCGTGCTCCACCGCCCACGACGCTCCCGGTCCCCAGGCGGACACTGCGATCGCGTCCACTCCCGCCCGCCGGACCAGCACCGTCGCGGGTCCGTCCGGTGTGCGGAGCGCGAGCCACGTGTCGGCGCCGACCACCCGGAAGGCGGGGTCGCCGGAACCGCGCTGCAGCGGCCGGAGGGTCGCGCGGACGTCCACCGCGCCTCCAGGCCGGTACACCGTGTCCACGCGGGCCGCGTCGTCGGGCGCGTCGACGGACGACGCGGCGGGAGCATGCAGGGACACACCGGGATGGTAATGCGGAACCCCTGTCAGTCATGATGGGACCACACCCCCACCACGTGACGACGGAGTTCCCATGCGCATCGGCATCCTCACCTCCGGAGGCGACTGCCCCGGTCTGAACGCGGTCATCCGCGCGATCGTGCTGAAGGGCATCGCGATCTACGGGCACGACTTCGTCGGGTTCCGCGACGGCTGGCGCGGTGTGGTCGACGGCGACATCGTCCCGCTCGGCCGGAAGGACATCCAGGGCATCGCCAAGCAGGGCGGCACGATCCTCGGCACGAGCCGGACGAACCCGTTCGAGGGGCCGAACGGCGGTGTGGAGAACATCGAGCGGACGCTCGAGCGACACGGCATCGACGCCATCGTCGCGATCGGCGGCGAGGGCACCCTGGCGGCGGCGAAGCGGTTGACGGACGCGGGTCTGAAGATCGTGGGCGTGCCGAAGACGGTCGACAACGACCTCGGCGCGACCGACTACACGTTCGGCTTCGACACCGCCGTCGCGATCGCGACCGAGGCGATGGACCGCCTCCGCACCACCGGCGAGTCGCACTCGCGCTGCATGGTGGCCGAGGTCATGGGCCGTCACGTCGGTTGGATCGCCCTGCACTCCGGCATGGCGGCGGGCGCGCACGCGATCCTCATCCCCGAGCAGAAGACGAGCATGGAGCAGATCGCGCAGTGGGTGCGGGCCGCCTACGACCGTGGTCGTGCGCCGCTCGTGGTGGTCGCGGAGGGGTTCGTCCCCGACCACGAGGACAACGCGCACACCGAACGTGGTCTGGACGCGTTCGGCCGTCCGCGTCTGGGCGGGATCGGCGAGCGTCTCGCGCCGCTGATCGAGGAGATGACGGGCATCGAGACCCGGGCGACGACCCTCGGGCACATCCAGCGCGGCGGCACGCCGACCGCGTACGACCGGGTGCTGTCGACGCGTCTCGGCCTGGCGGCCATCGACGCCGTGGTCGAGGAACGGTGGGGCCGCATGGTCGCGCTGCGGGGCACGGACATCGTGCACGTGTCGTTCGACGAGGCGCTCGGCGAGCTGAAGACCGTCCCGCAGGAGCGGTACGACGAAGCCGCCATCATGTTCGGGTAGGACGTCGGACGGGAGGCACGGGTAGCGTCCGACAGGTGACCCGCGCAGTCCTCGTCTCCAGTGCAGAGCCCCCCACGATCACCGAGGTCGACCTGGCCGACCCGGCCGAGGGCGAGGCCCTCGTCGACGTCCGGTACTCGAGCGTCAACTACAAGGACGGGCTGGCGCTCGCCCGGAACCCCGGGGTCGCGCGGGTGGACCCCCTCGTGCCGGGCATCGACGTCGTGGGCGTCGTGTCGGCCCTCGGTCCGGGTGTGCAGGACGTCGCGATCGGCGATCGGGTGGTGCTGAACGGCGCGGGCCTCGGCGAGACGCGCCACGGCGGCTGGGCCGCGCACGCGGTGGTGCCGTCCGGGTCGCTCGTCGTGCTGCCGGACGGCATCGACGACATGTTCGCCGCGGCGATCGGCACGGCCGGGTTCACGGCGATGCTCAGCGTGCTCGCGCTCGAACGGTTCGTCGCGCCCGAGGCCGGTCCGGTGCTCGTCACCGGCGCGTCCGGCGGCGTCGGCACCGTCGCGATCGCCCTGCTCGCCGCTCGCGGGTACGAGGTCACGGCGTCGACGGGGCGGACCGCGAACGAGGCGTCGCTCCGGACCCTGGGGGCGACGCACGTGGTCGACCGGGCCGCGTTGGCCGAACCCGGCAAGCCGATGCAGCGCGCGACGTGGGCCGGCGCGGTCGACAGCGTCGGCGGCGCCACGCTCGCCAACGTGCTGGCGGGGACCCGCTGGGGCGGCGCCGTGACGGCGTGCGGCCTCGCGCAGGACTCCGCGCTCCCCACCACCGTGTTGCCGTTCATCCTCCGCGCGGTGTCCCTGCTCGGCATCAACTCGGTCGACGCACCCCCGGCACTGCGCCGACGGGCGTGGGAGCGGCTCGCGTCCGACCTCGACCCCGCGTTGCTGGCCGCGGTGACGCGCACGGTGTCCCTCGAGGACGCGATGGCGATCGGACCGGAGGTCGTCGCCGGACGTGTGCACGGGCGCACGGTCGTACGGATCGACGGCTGACATTCCATCATACCAAGATTTCACAAGCGTTTGCATATTGACACGTTAGGATTTGAGTACAGAACACCCGCAGCGTGAGGAGTCCGGCATGCCCGTCCCCAAGTCGACCGTCGAGAACTCCCCCCGGAAGCTCCTCCGTGACGTCGTCCTCGAGAAGATGCTCGCCGCGATCCAGGACGGCACGCTGCAGGCCGGCGAACGACTCAACGACGACGAACTCGTGCGGTGGCTCGGCGTCAGCCGCACCCCGATCCGCGAGGCCATCGCGAAGCTCGTCGACTACGGGCTGGTCGAGATGGAGGCGAACCGCTACACCCGGATCGCCACCCCGAACGCGAAGCAGTTCGACGACACCCTGCAGGTGCTCGGCGGGTTCACCGAACTCGCCGCCCGCTGGTCGGTGCCGAAGCTCGACGACGCGACCGCCGGGGAGCTCGTCGAGGCCCTGGAGGACATGCGCCGCGGTGCCGAGGCAGAGGACCTCCGGGCGACCAACGCGGCACTCGACCGCGTCGTGAAGCTCTTCATCGCGTACTCGGACAACGAACTGCTGTCGAAGCTCGCCGAGTCGGTGATCCCGCGTGCGCAGTTCCTCGCGCTCTCGCAGTCGCGCGGGGTGTTCTGGGACGTGCAGAACTTCATCGACCCGCTCCGCGCTGCGATCTCCCGTCGTGACGGCGACGCCGCGAGCGCGACGATCCGCTCGTTGACCACCACCGTCGACGAGCTGACCGGAGCCGTCCGCGCGGGAGCAGCCGCCGACCGGTGACCTCCGACACGATGGCAGTCGTGAACACCGACGACGACGTCCTGGTCCGCGCCGAGGGCGTGCGGATCACCCGGTCCGGCCGGGACCTCCTGCACGACGTCGACCTGACCGTGCGGCGCGGGGAGCACTGGGCGCTCCTCGGGCCGAACGGCGCCGGCAAGTCCACGCTGCTCGCCGTCCTGGGCGCCACCGGACACCCGACGGCCGGGACGGTCGCGCTGCTCGGCCGGCAGCTCGGCCGCGTCGACGTCCGGGAGCTCCGCGAGCACATCGGGCACGTCGATCCGCGCCACCGGATGCTCTCCCCGCTGACCGTGCTCGAGACGGTGCTGACCGGTCTCACCGGGACGACCGACCTGATGATGCGGTGGACCCCGACGGACGACCAGGTGACCACTGCTGAGCAGCACATCGCCGACGTCGGGCTCACCGCGCGGCGGGACGCCCGCTGGCCCGTGCTCTCCCAGGGCGAGCGGGGGCGAACGCTCATCGCCCGTGCGCTGATGTCCGAACCGCAGCTGCTCCTGCTCGACGAACCCGCGACCGGCCTCGACGTCGCCGCACGGGAGCACCTGCTCGAGACGGTCGACGCGCTGCGCCTCCGGCATCCCGAACTCGGCAGCGTGATGGTCACCCACCACCTGGAGGACCTGCCCGCCTCCACCTCGCACGCGATGCTGCTGCGGGACGGCGCAGTCGTCGCGCAGGGCACCTCGGACGAGGTGATCACGTCCTCGGCGGTGTCGCACGCGTTCGACTTCCCGCTCGCCATCCTGCGCGCCGAGGGACGCTGGGCCGCTCGCCGGGCCTCGTAGCCGCACGCCGCGCGTCGGAGCAGCACGCCGCACGTCGGAGCAGCACGCCGCGCGTCGGAGCCGAGCCGCGCCTCCAGGCCGGAGGTCGCCGCAACGGCGCGCTCCCACCGTCCGAGGGGCGGTGTGGTCCCCTGTCCCACCCTCGGTGGTCCGGTCGGTACGCGGTGGTGCATGGTGCTGCGTGCACCGTCACCGGTGCGCGGTGCTGGGCTGCGTTGTGCCGGCTCGCGCCACGGCGCTGCCCACTGCGCCACACGTGGACCGGATTGCCCGCCGGTCCGTCGGGTCCGTACCCGCCCCGGTCCGCCTACCGACGCACCGCCCTCGTCCCTCAGCCCGCCGGCTCCAGGAGCGTCACCTCCCAGTTGCTCCGCTGGATGGTGGCGTCGAGCTCGCGGAGCTCCTTCGCGAGGCCGTCGGCACGACTGCGCAGGGCTGCGGTCGGCAGGGCCGCGAACGTCCGCAGTTCACTCCGGAGCTGCCGGTAGCCACCGCCACCACCCGCGGTCGCGTCGGCGGCACCGGTCACGAGCGAGTGTCGGAGTCGCAGGGCGTCCCGACGGGCGAGCAGCGCGGTGATCGTGGCTCCGGACGCCAGCGTGGTCGAGGCGTTCGTCGCGTTGATGCGGGCGAGCAGCACCTCGAGCGCGTCGACGGCCTGCTCGGCCTCGGTGAGCAGGGCCGCGGCGTCCTCGTCCGGCTCCTCGCCCTCCTGGTAGCGGGCGTTCGCGGCGATCCGGCCGCGGAGCTGCTCGATGCGCTTCTGCAGGTCAGCGCGTTCGATGAGCGCTTCGGCGAGTTGCATGCCGCCATCCAACCAGTCAGGCGGTCGCCGCGGCAGCCGCCTTCGCCGCGGCGGGCAGCGCGTCGAGCACCCGTCCGACGGCACGGTCGTCGTGGGCCGCCGTCACGAACCACGCCTCGAAGACGCTCGGCGGCAGCGTGACGCCGGCGTCGAGCATCGCGTGGAAGAACGGCGCGTACCGGAAGGCCTCCTGCGCGCGGACGTCGTCGTAGTTCCGCGGAGGGTCCTGCGTGAAGGCGAAGGAGAACAGGTTCCCGGCGTGCTGCACGGTGTGGGCGACGCCCTCGGCCGTCAGCGCCTCCGACGTCGCCGCGGAGATCACCGCGGCGGTGCGGTTCAACGACTCGTACACGGACGGCGTCGCGGCCCGGAGCGTGGCGATGCCCGCGGCGACCGCGAGCGGGTTCCCGGACAGCGTGCCGGCCTGGTAGACGGGCCCGAGCGGTGCCAGGTGGTCCATGACGTCACGGCGCCCGCCGAGCGCGGCGAGGGGCATGCCGCCGCCGATGACCTTGCCGAACGTGATGATGTCGGGCTTCCAGCCGGCGCCGTCCGGCACGACCTTCGACGCCTCGAGCCCCCACCAGCCGGCCGAGCCGACACGGAACCCGGTCAGGACCTCGTCGACGATGAGCAGTGCCCCGTGCGACTGCACGATCTGCGCCAGGGCGCGGTTGAACCCACGCTCCGGCGCGAGCACGCCCATGTTGGCTGCGGCTGCCTCGACGATGACGCCGGCGATGCGCTCGGAGTGCTCGTCGAACGCCCGGCGGACGGCGTCGAGGTCGTTGTAGGGCAGCACGAGCGTCTGCGCCGCGGTCTCCGCGGTGATGCCGGCGCTGCCGGGCAGCGCGAGCGTGGCGACGCCCGAGCCGGCCTCGGCCAGCAGCGAGTCCGAGTGTCCGTGGTAGTGCCCGGCGAACTTCACGAGGAGGTCGCGGCCGGTGTACCCGCGGGCGAGCCGGATCGCGGTCATCGTGGCCTCGGTGCCGGTCGACACCATCCGGAGCTTCTCGATCGGCCCGTCGCCGTCCACCGAGACACGCTGCTTCACGAGCTCGGCGAGCTCGGTCTCCCCCGGGGTCGACGCCCCGAACGAGAGCCCACGGGCGGCGGCCTGCTGGACGGCCTCGACCGTGGCCGGGTGCGCGTGTCCGAGGATCGCCGGACCCCAGGACGCCACGAGGTCGACGTACTCACGACCCTCGGCGTCCGTGACGTACGCCCCCTTCGCGGACGTGAGGAACCGCGGGGTCCCCCCGACGGAGCCGTACGCGCGCACCGGCGAGTTCACGCCGCCGGGGATGCTGTTCTTCGCACGGCCGAAGAGCTGGTCGTTGGTGGTCGTCATCGGGTGCCTTCCTGACGGAGCGTGCGGGCGATGTCGACCGCGAAGTAGGTGAGGACGGCGTCCGCCCCGGCGCGCTTGATGCCGACGAGGGACTCCATCGCGGCGGCGTCCCGGTCGATCCAGCCGTTCTGCGCGGCTGCCGTGATCATCGCGTACTCGCCGGAGATCTGGTACGCCCAGACCGGCACCGGCGAGGTCGCGGCGGTCTCGGCGAGCACGTCGAGGTAGCTCATCGCCGGCTTCACCATGACGATGTCGGCTCCTTCGTCGACGTCGAGCGCGACCTCGCGGAGCCCCTGCCGACCGTTCGCGGCGTCGATCTGGTACGTCCGACGGTCCCCCACGAGCGAGGAGTCGACGGCCTCGCGGAAGGGCCCGTAGAACGCGGACGCGTACTTCGCCGCGTAGGCGAGCAGGGCCGTCCCGGAGTGTCCGGCCGTGTCGAGCGCGTCCCGCGCCGCCGCGATCTGGCCGTCCATCATGCCGCTCAGGCAGACCAGCTCGGCGCCGGCCTCGGCCTGCGCGACGGCCATGTCGCGGTAGCGCAGCAGGGTGGCGTCGTTGTCGACCGACCCGTCGGCGGCGAGGACACCGCAGTGTCCGTGGTCGGTGAACTCGTCGAGGCAGAGGTCGGACTGCACGACGAGCGCGTCGCCGACCTCCTCCTTCGCGATGCGGATGGCCACGTTGAGGATGCCGTCCGGGTCGGTCGCACCGGAGCCGACCGCGTCCTTGCGCTGCGGGACGCCGAACAGGTTGACGCCCCCGACGCCGACCGAGGCCGCCTCGACCAGCGCCCGACGGAACGAGTCGAGCGAGTGCTGCTCGACCCCGGGCATGCTCGAGATCGGGATCGCCGACGTCGCGCCCTCGCGGATGAACATCGGCAGCACGAGCTCGGCGGGGTGCAGCCGGGTCTCGGCGACGAGTCGTCGCATCGCGGGGGTGGCGCGGAGCCGACGGGGGCGGACCTGGGGGAAGCGGCCGGTCACTGGGGTGCCTTCCTGTTCGGGGCGGGGTGGTGCAGGGTCTCGACGACGGCGTCGAGGAGGGCTTCGGCGGAGCGGGTGCGCCCGATCACGTGGACGGGGAGCCCGGCGGCGCGGGCGTCGGCGGCGGTCCCGGGGCCGATGCAGGCCACCAGGGTGTCGGGGTCGAGCGGGGTCATCCGGCGGGCGATCTCGCGGGCGACGCTGCCGCTCGTCACGAGCACCGCGGCGGGCACCGTGTCGAGGGTGACCGGCTCGTCGCCGGTCCCCACGGTACGGTACGCGACGACGTCGTCCACGTCGATCCCGCGAGCACGGAGGCCGGTGACGAGCGTCGGGGCGGCGAGGTCGGAGCGGGGGAAGAGCACGGGCCCCCGGGTGTCCGGCAGCGACGCCGCGAGCGTCGCGGCGGACGCCGACTCCGGGACGAGGTCGACGACCCAGCCCGCAGCACGGGCGGCTCGGGCCGTCGGCTCGCCGACGGCGGCCACCCGCAGGTCGGACGGGAGGCGCGTCACGCGGTCCGCGAGCACGCGCACCGCCGTCGCACTGGTCACCACCAACCACGAGTAACCAGCGACGCCGGTTCCTGGGCTGACAGCGTCGGCTGCGTCGCGCCTCCCGGCGGCTCCCGCCGCGACGAGACGCCGGACCGCAGCCTCGAGCGGCGCGGGGTCGTGCGGCGGCTCCGCCGCGATGAGCGGGACGACCACGGGGACGAGGCCGCGGTCGCGCGCCGCGGCGGCGACGCGGTCGCCCCACGCGCCACCGCGGGGGATGACGACGACCGGCGACCGCGTGTCCGTGGCGGACCTACTCGACGGAGGACGCGATGTCGGCGAGGTCCGCCGCGCCGTTCTCGAGCAGCTCGGCCGCCACCCGGGTGCCGACCTCGAGCGCCTCGGCGAGACGGTCCTGCGCGGAGCCCTCGAGCACGGACGCGTGCGAGGCCGTGCGGTACTCGGAACCGTCGGGCCGGTAGACCGTCGCGGAGACGAGCAGCAGCTCGGCGTCGACGATCGCCGTCGCACCGATCGGGGCGGAGCAGCCGGCCTCGAGCTCGGCGAGCACCTCGCGCTCGGCGGACACCGTCAGGCGGGTCGGCGCGTGCTCGATCTTGCCCAGCGCTGCCAGCAAGTTGCGGTCGGTCTCGTCGGCGCGGATCTCCACCGCGAGCGCGCCCTGCCCCGGAGCGCTCGGCCAGAAGCCGAGGTCGAGGAGCTCGGTCGCCTCGCTCAGCCGGTCGATCCGGCCGAGGCCGGCGGCGGCGAGCACCACGGCGTCGAGGTCGTCCGTCACGCGGCCGAGCCGGGTGTCGATGTTCCCGCGGATGTCGACGACCTGGAGGTCGGGCCGCTTCGCCTTGAGCTGCGCGACCCGTCGGGGCGAGCCGGTGCCGACCTTCGCGCCCTCCGGCAGGGTCTCGATCGTGGCGGCGTTCCGGGCGACCAGGACGTCACGGGCGTCGGCCCGCTTCGGCACAGCACCGATCCGGAGGCCCGGGTACGGCGCGGTCGGGAGGTCCTTCAGGGAGTGCACCAGGACGTCGACCTCGTTCGCGACCAGCGCCTCCCGCAGGGCACTGGCGAAGACGCCGGTCCCACCGAGGCTCGCGAGTGACGCACGGTTCGTGTCCCCCTCGCTCGTCACCGTGACGAGCTCGACCGGACGGCCGGCGGCCTTCGCCAGGCGGTCGGCGATGTCCTGGGACTGCGCGACGGCGAGCCGGCTGGCGCGGGTGCCCAGGCGGATCGGCGCCGGGCCGCCGGCCGCGTCGGTCGCTGCTCCGTCGAGTGCGGTTGCTGCGTCGTGCCCTGCTCCGTCGGTCACGGTGCGAGCCCGGCGGCGGCCGGCTTGAACCCGGCGCGGACGTTCTCGCAGCACCCCGGACGGCAGACGTCGTACCAGGGCCCGATGTCGGTCAGGTGCGGTCGCTCGGAGGTCGGTGTGCCGTTCACGCGCTCGAGCACGAGGTCCACCAGGCCGGCGACGTACGCCGGGTCGACACCGGGGGTCTGCGTGCGGACCGACCAGAAGCCGAGTTCCCCGGCGGTCTCGGTGGCTTCCTCGTCGAGGTCCCACATGACCTCCATGTGGTCGCTCACGAAGCCGAGCGGGACGATCAGGACCGCACGCGTCGGGCCGCCCTTGAGCTCCTCGTTCATGTAGTCGTTGATGTCCGGCTCGAGCCACGGCTGGGTCGCGGGGCCCGAGCGCGACTGGTAGACGAGCTTCCACGGCGGCGTGCTCGTGCCACGGAGCGACTCGTGCTCGGGGAGCTCGAGCAGCTCCGCCCAGGCCTGGTCGAGCACGACCTGCGCGACCGCGAGGTGCTGGGCCTCGTACGCGCCGTGCTCGTCGAAGCCGCGGAAGTCCGGGCCGGACTTGGCGGCGTCGGTCGAGGGGATCGAGTGTGTGGAGAAGAGCACGTGCAGCTCGGTCGCGACGTCGAGTCCGTCGTTCTCCGCGATCGCCTGTGCCAGCCCGTCACGGACGCCGTCCACGAACGGACGGACGAAGCCGGGGTGGTCGAAGAACTGCCGGACCTTGTCGACCTGGATGGTGTCGATCAGCCCGGTCTCGTCGAGGACGCGTGCGTAGTCCTCGCGGTACTGCCGGCAGCTCGAGAACGACGAGTAGGCGCTCGTGGCGATCGCGATGAGCTTGGTGTAGCCGTTGTCGGCGGCCTCGGTGAAGGCCTCGGCGAGGTACGGCTCCCAGTTCCGGTTGCCCCAGAGCACCGGCATGTCGATGCCGCGCGACGCCAGCTCGCCCTCGAGTGCGGCCTTGAGCGCGCGGTTCTGGGCGTTGATCGGGCTGACACCACCGAAGTGCCGGTAGTGGTGCGCGACCTCCTCGAGCCGCTCGTCCGGGATGCCGCGGCCACGGGTGACGTTGCGGAGGAACGGGATGACGTCGTCCTGGCCCTCGGGTCCGCCGAAGCCGGCGAGCAGGATCGCGTCGTACGCGACCGGGACCTCGACGTGCTCGGGACCGTCGGCCGCGGCGGGGGTCGCAGCGATGACGGCCCGCCCGTTCGTGATGTGACTGGTGTCGGTCACGACAGCACCTCCGGCAGCTCGGCGGTCGTCACGCGACGACCGGTGAAGAAGGGGACCTCCTCGCGCACGTGCATGCGCGCCTCGGTGTAGCGCAGGTCGCGCATGAGGTCGACGAGGTCGACCAGGTCGGGGCTCTCGAGCGGCAGGATCCACTCGTAGTCGCTCAGCGCGAACGTCGCGATGGTGTTCGTCAGGACGCGGCGGTACTTGGCGCCGGCGATGCCGTGGTCGCGGAGCATCGTCGAGCGCTCCTCCTCGGGCAGCAGGTACCACTCGTAGGAGCGGACGAACGGGTACACCGTGATCCACGCCTCGGGGTCCTTGCCGCGGAGGAACGCGGGGGTGTGGCGCTTGTTGAACTCGGCCTCACGGTGCATGGCCATCACGTGCCACACCGGCTCGGCGTCCTGGAAGAGCCCGGTCCGACGGATCTCGCGCAGCACGGCCTGGATCGCCTGTGCGTCGTCGCCGTGCAGCCAGATCATCACGTCGGCGTCGGCACGGAAGCCGGACACGTCGTAGAAGCCGCGGATCGTCACGCCGCGCTCGGCGGCGGCGGTCACGACGGCGTCGAGCTCGGCCACCGCGTCGTCGCCGACGGTGTGGATCGGGCCGAGGGGCCGGCGGAACACCGCCCAGAGGGCGTAGGCCGTCAGCAGGTTGGGGTCGATGCCGTCGGGCGTGGCCTCGTGGGCGTCCTGGCCGGCGTGGGCGTCGTGCGCGGAGGGCGCGGTGGAACTCATGTGTCCATTGTCCTATCGGTCACAAGGGAAACGCCGCTCCCCTTTTCGACGGCGAGCGCTACCGCCGTCGGAGCACCGCTACGACGATACCCCCGACCACTGCCACGCCCGCTGCGAGGCCGGCCAGGTACGGCACGGGCTTCTCGTCGATCCCGCGCTTGACCTTCGACGCCGCGATGCCGATCTGCTTCGGCACGTTGAGCTTGTCCTCGATCGCGTCGAGGGTGTCGAAGAGCTGGGCGCGCGTCGCGGCGACGCGGTCGGCCAGGTCGTCGTGCTGATCGGTCACGTGGTTCCTCCGAGGGGGTGGTGGGGGCGGACCGCTAGAAGCGGCCGCCGACGTCCGGCTTGCGGGTGCCGTACTGCGTCGGCGGGGTCGGCTTCTTGCCCAGGCCCTTCACGGCGTTGACGTCGTTCTTCACGCTGTCGATCGTCCGCTTCGGCGTGATCGGCAGGCCCTTCTTCAAGCGCTTCCAGCCGACCAGTCCGAGGATCGCGGCGACGATGAGCATCACGACCGCGATGATCAGCGCCGCGAGCCAGGCCGGCATCACGGTGGCCAGGCCCATCACGGCGGCGGTCAGCAGGACACCGATCGCGTACAGGACCACGACGAGCGCGCCGATGAGCAGACCCGCGGCGAGACCGAAGATCTTCGCCTTGGTCAGCATCTCGGCCTTGAGCAGGTTCAGCTCACCCGTCACCAGCTCCTTAACGAGCTTGGGGACGTCGCCGACCAGGCCGAACAGCGAACGCGGCTTGCGGTCGCGAGTGTCCGTCATGAGGTCGCGTTGTCCTTCTTCTGGCCGACCTTGCGGACGACCTTCTTCGTCTGCTCACCGACGAACTCGGCCACGTCGGGCGTCTTGTCCGCGATGAAGTCCTCGGCGACGTGGACGCCCTTCTGGACGCCGTTGCTGTTCCAGATCTTGCCGCTGACGGTCTTGATCTGCTCGTACCGCGCCCGTCCGGCTCGCGATCCCAGGACGTACCCGAGTGCTGCGCCGGCGACGAACAGGAGCTTGCCTCGCATCTGCGATTCCTCCGTTGGGTCAGTGTGCGGTGGTCATGCGCCGAACGGAATACGTCCGGCGTTCCTGCAACAGTAGCCCTCCCCCGGGGTGCGGTCCGCTCAGGAATCCAGGATGTGCACAGCGGCGGCGCGTGCAGAGGACACGATCCCGGCCAGGCCCCTGCCGGACGAGGCCTCACCGATGCCGACGACGCCGTCCGCGAGGCCGGCCGCCGTGGTGTCCGGTCCGTTCCAGCGGACGCGGGCAGCGCCCACGACGGCGCTCGGCGCGATCGGGACGCCGAGCAGGGCGGACGCATCGCGGGTGGCGCGGGTGCCGGTCGGGTCCGCTGGGTCGACCGGGAGGCTCGTGGCCACGTCAGTCCCGTCGGCCGCGTCCGCCGTCGTGTAGCTGAGTCGCAGGACGTGCCGGCCCGATGCCGCCTCGGCGAGCCACGGCCACTTCACCGTCGCGTGCGTGATCGCCTTCGCGGCGACCCCCGCGGCGTCCGGGTGCACGAGCATGCCGGTCCCCCGCGGCGCCGCGTCGAGACCGGGCTGGTCGACCACGAGCGTGACGAGTTCGATGCCCGAGCGCGCCGCTGGGGCCGAGCGTGCCGGATCGGGCGTGGAGGCGAGGACGTGCTCGGCGGCGAGCCGTTCGCTGCTGCCGTCGACGGAGACGACCTCCACCGCGTGCTCCTCGATCGCCGTCGCCCGGGTGTGCAGGCGCACGTCGACGCCGTACGTGTCCATGTCCGCGACGAGTTCGTCCACGAGCCGGACGATGCCGCCGCGGATGCCCTGCACCGCGGAGCCCGCCGTCGCCCGGGCACGCAGGGCGAGCACCGCACGAGCGAGCGAGCCCTCGCGGAGGAGCGCGGCCCGGAGCCCCGGTGCGACGCGGTCCGGGTCCAGGTGGTCCGGGTGGGTGGAGTGCACACCGGCGACGATCGGCACCACCAGGTCGTCGAGCACCTGCTCGCCCATCCGCCGCCGCACCAGCTCGCCGAGCGACGTCGCCTTCGACGCGACCAGCGAGGGCAGGAGCGAGTCCATCTGCGCCCGCAGCGCGGCCTTCTGCCCGACGACCGCGAGCACGTCGGCCGCCATCGGGCTGCCGGGGATGCCGAGCAGCCCGGTCTGCGGGATCGGGTGGACCGCGCCGTTCCTGGTCATCAGCCACGCGCCGCGGGGATCGGGCGTCGTGACGTCGTTGCCGAGGCCGAGTTCGATCGCGAGTCGGCCGACGGCGTCGTTGCGGGTCGCGAACGAGTCCGCCGCCATGTCGAGGTCGAGCCCCGCGACGGTGTGCCGCCGGACCATGCCGCCGAGCATGCCGGAGGCCTCGACGAGGACCACGTGCGCGCCGCCCTTCGCGAGGTCGCGCGCCGCGACGAGGCCGGCGACCCCGCCGCCGACCACCACGACGTCGGTCACGCCCGGGCTCCGGTCGCCCCGTCCGTGCCGTCGCCGAGCTCGTGCACCAGTGCGACGATGCGGGTGAGCACCGCGGGGTCGGTCTCCGGCGGCACCCCGTGCCCGAGGTTCACCACGTGCGCCCGGGCCGACCCACCGCGCCGGACGACGTCCCGCACGTGCGCCTCGAGCACCTCCCACGGGGCGGAGAGCATCGCCGGGTCGATGTTGCCCTGCACGGTGACGCCGGTACCGACGCGGCGGACGGCCTCGTCGAGCGGCAGGCGCCAGTCCACCCCGACCGCGTCGACCCCGACGGTGTCCGTGCCGAACGTCGTCATGTCGTGCAGGACCTCACCGCTGCCGACGCCGAAGTGGATGCGCGGGACACCGAGGTCGGTGACGTGCCCGAGGGCCGCCGCGGAGTGCGGGGCGACCGACTGCACGTAGTCCGCGCGGGACAGCGAACCGACCCACGAGTCGAAGAGCTGCGCGGCCGAGGCCCCGGCGAGCACCTGGGCCCGCAGGAACACCCCGGACACGTCGGCAGCCCAGGCGAGCAGGCGCGACCACGTCTCCGGGTCGGCGTGCATGAGGGTGCGGGCGCGGATGTGGTCCTTCGACGGCCCGCCCTCGACCAGGTACGCGGCGAGGGTGAAGGGCGCCCCGGCGAACCCGATCAGCGGGGTGTCCCCGAGCTGCTCGACGGTCCGTGCGACGGCGGCCGAGATCGGTGCGAGGGCGTCCGGGTCGAGCGTGCCGAGCGCGTCGACGTCCGCCGCGGTGCGGATCGGGGACCCGAGGACCGGGCCGCGGCCCGGGACGATCTCGACGTCCACGCCCGCGAGCTTGATCGGCACGACGATGTCGCTGAAGAAGATGCCGGCGTCCACCCCGTGCCGTCGGACCGGCTGCAGCGTGATCTCCGACGCCATCTCCGGATCGAGGCAGGCGTCGAGCATGGCGGTGCCGACGCGGAGTTCGCGGTACTCGGGGAGCGAACGGCCCGCCTGCCGCATGAACCAGACCGGCAGCGTCTCCGGCCGGTCTCCTCGGAGCGCCCGGACGAGCGGCGAGCCCGACGTCCGCCCCGAGACGAGCGGGTGCGATGCGGGCAGGGCGGCGGTCGGTGCGTCGGTCACCGGACGATTCTCCCATCGGCGGACCGGGGGTATCCCGAGCACGCACGATGAGAACGGGACCACGACCGGATGCGCGTTACCATGGAAGACGTGCTCATCTGTCTCACGGCGTCGCACCGCAACGCCAGCTTCGATCTCCTGGAGCGACTGAGCATCGGCGCACCGACCGCCGCGAGCCGTCTCGTGACGGACTCCGACGTGTTGGACGGAGCCGTCGTCCTCGCCACGTGCAACCGCTTCGAGGCCTACCTCGACATCGCGGGTGACGACCGCGACTCCGCCGTCTCGGCGACCGTCGATGCCGTCGCCGCCGCGAGCGACCTCGACCCCGCCGAGGTCCTCGAGTCCGTCAACGTGCTCGGCGGCAAGGACCTCGTCCAGCACCTCTTCGCCGTGTCGAGCGGTCTCGAGTCCGTCGTCGTCGGTGAGACCGAGATCTCCGGGCAGGTTCGACGCTCGCTCGAGGACGCCCGCTCCAACGGCACCACGACCTCCGAGCTCGAACGCCTCTTCCAGGAGGCAGCGCACACCTCCCGCGGCGTCAAGACCCGTACCCGGATCGGCGCCGCCGGCCGGTCCCTCGTCCGGCTCGGTCTCGAGCTCGCCTCGTCCCGCGTCACCGACTGGGCACAGACCCGCGTCCTGCTCGTCGGTACCGGCAGCTACGCCGCCACGACGATCGCCGCCCTCCGTGACCGCGGCGCCCGGAGCATCCAGGTGTACTCGCCGTCCGGTCGGGCCCCGTGGTTCGCCGCGAAGCACGACCTCGTCGCCGCGTCCGACCTCCGCCAGGCGATCGCGACGAGCGACGTCGTCATCACCTGCACCTCGAGTGAGGTCCCCGTGGTCGAACCCGCCGACCTCGACGACGGCGTCCGCCGCATCGTCATCGACCTCGGTCTCCCGCGCAACGTCGACCCGGACGCAGCCGACGTCGACGGTGTCGAGCTGCTCGACCTCGAGACGATCAGCATCCACGCGCCGATCGCCGAGCTGAACGCCGAGTCCGAGGCCCGCGCCATGGTCGACGACGCTGTCTCCCGGTTCCGCGCCCAGGCCCTCGAGCAGTCGACCACCCCCGCGCTCGTGGCGTTCCGCAAGCACGTGTTCGACATCCTCGACGACGAGATCGACCGCGCCACGCGTCGCGCCGACGGTGACGACGCCTCCGTCGAGCAGACCGAGCGTGCCCTCCGCCACCTCGTCGGCGTCCTGCTGCACCGTCCGTCGGTCCGCGCCCGCGAGCTCGGCCGTGCCGGTCGCGGCGAGGAGTTCGTCGGCGCGCTCGACGCCCTGTTCGGCGTCCGTCCGGAACCCGAGGCGGAGCTGCCGGCTCCCGTGGTGCCGCTCGCGGAGCGCACCGCGCCCGAGCGGACGATCGCGGACCGCGCCGACGAGGCGGACGCGAGCTGAGCCTCCCGGCTGCCACCCTGCGGGTCAGCGCGCTCCTGCTGGTGCGCGACCGACGCGTGCTCATGGTGCGCGCCCGGGGGCGCGACGTACTCTACCTGCCCGGCGGCAAGGCGGAACCGCACGAGACGGACGTCGAGGCCGTCATCCGCGAGGCCCGCGAGGAGACCGGGTTGCAGCTCACCCCGGACGACCTCGAGCCGTTCGGCACCGTCACCGAGCTCGCGCACGGGCAGGCGCCCGGCACGATGGTCGCGATGGCCCTGTTCGCGGTCCGGCCTGGAGGCACGCTCGACGCCGCCTCGCCCGTCGCCTCCGCCGAGGTGGACGAGGTCGAGTGGGTCACCTCCGCGGACGCGGACCGGTGCCCGCCCGCCGGCGTGGAGACGCTCCGCCGCCTGGTGGCGGCGGAGCGCATCGACTAGCCGCTACTGGTCGGAGTCGGTGTAGTGCCCGACCTCGCCGGTCGGCTCGGGCTCGGCCTCGCCCGGGATGTCCGACTCGACGTACTCGCCCTCGTCGCCGCCGTCGCCGGCACCCTGGGGACGGTGCTCGCCGGGGATGTCGCTCGAGACGAACTCACCGGCCGGCTCGTTCGACGCGACGGGCGTCTCGCCGGGGATCTCGCTGTCCGTGAAGGCCCCCGCCTGCGGCTCGACGCCGTCCGAACGGCCCTCGTCGCCGCGTGCCTGTTCGTGCTTCCCTGCCATGTCGACCTCCGTTGCTCGTGCGCTCGCGCGCGTGCTCCGGAGTGTGCTCGTGACGGCTGGACGCCACCCGAGTCGTGTACCCCGGGGCGGTGATTGCGTTGGGACATGCAACGTCGCGTTCGGACCCCACTCCTCGTCGCCACCGGCCTCGTCGCCGTCGGACTGCTCGCGGGCTGTTCCTCCGGCGGGACGGCGACCCCCACCGCCACGACGACGGAGACGGTCACGTCGGCTCCGTCGTCCGGGGCCGCCACACCGGCGTCCTCCGCCACCGCATCAACCGGTTCCGGTTCCGGTTCCGGTTCCGGCACGTCCACCGGGGGCGGGTCGGGCTCGTCGGGGACCGGGTCGGGTGCGTCGACCCGGTGCGCGACGAATTCGCTGGCCGGGAGCATCGCGGCCGGGAGCGGGGGCGCTGCCGGCAGCACGTACGTGCACCTCGTCCTGCAGAACACCGGCTCGGCGACGTGCACGCTCCAGGGCTGGCCGGGGGTCTCCTTCGTCGGCGACGCGAACGGCACGCAGCTCGGCAACGCCGCGACCCAGGACCGGGCCTCGGCACACCCCACCGTGACGCTGGCGAGCGGGCAGAGCGCCGTGGCTGCGCTCAAGATCGCGAACGCCGAGAACTACCCCGCCGGGCAGTGCGACCCCGTCTCCGCCGACGGCTTCCGCGTCTACCCGCCCGGGTCGAAGCAGTCCCTCTTCGTGCAGTCGACCGGGTACACGGCGTGCACGTCCACCGGCGTCACCGTGCTCGACGTCCAGGCCCTGGTCCCCGAGGGCCAGGCCGCCGACTGACTGCTGGTGCTGCTGCGTTAGGACTCGGGGTCGTCGAGGAACTCGCGGACCTCCTGCGCGCACCGGCACGCCGCCGCGAACCGGGCGGCCCACCGCAGCGCTTCGTCCCGGGTCGGCACGTCGAGGATGCAGAACCCGCCGATGAACGTCTCCTTGCCGGGCCGGGTGGCCGGGTCCTGCACGGTGCCGTCGGTGTCGACCAACGCTCCCTCGGACGCCGCGGGCAACCCGCCGCCGAAGACCCACACCCCGGCCGCCTCGGCCTCGCGCAGGACGGCGTGCGTGGCCTCGGACACGGCGTCGAGCTCGGCCATCGGGAACACCATCGTGCCCTCGTCGAAGGAGATCAGGTACTTGCTCACGAGCGCGACAGTACGCTGGCCGCCGTGGACCAGCTCACCGCACCGGCCCTGGTCGACGGCGCCGCGCTCCTGCTCGGGCGACAGCTGACCCTCGAGCGTGAACTCACCGGCGGGCAGCACGCCCGCACGGTCCTGGTCGTCGACGGCGGCACCCACGCCGTGGTCCGGGGATTCCCCCGGTCGGACGACGCCGTGACCCGGGAACGTGCGGTCCTCCGCCGGACCGGTCCGCTCGGCACGCTCGCCCCGAGACTCCTCGCCCACGGGGAGGTCGACGGGCACCCCGTCATCGTGACCGAGGCCGTTCCGGGTGCCGCGCCCGCGCCGGACCTCGACCCGGTGGTGATCGGGGAGCAGATGGGCACCGTCCTCGCCGCGATCCACCGACTCGACCCCGCTGGGCTGCCCGACGACGCACGGCAGCCGATGCTCCGCGCCGGCCGACTCGCGACGACCGCGCACGAGGCGTGGCGCGAGGTCGACCTCGACCGTGTGCTCACCCACGGCGACTTCTGGAGCGGAAACACCGTGTGGCAGGGCGACCGGTTGTCCGGCATCGTCGACTGGTCCGGCGCGATGTCGGCGCCCCGCGGGGTCGACGTCGCCTGGTGCCGGCAGGACCTCGTGCTGCTCGGCTCGATCGCCGCCGCCGACCGGTTCCTGGCCGCCTACGAAGCAGCCGCCGGACGTCGGGTGGTGGACGTGCACGCGTGGGACGTCATCGCCGCGGCCCGGGCGGACACGTACGTGGAGACCTGGGCGCCGAACTACGCCGGCATCGGCCGCGACGAGGTCGACGGTCGTCTGCTCCGGCAGCGCTTCGACGCCTGGGTCGGCTCGCTCATCGGGAGCCGCGTGCACTGAGGCAGCTGGCGCCGCACCACGGGTGCTCGGTCAACGCCGCGCCGGCTCGTGCACCGCCTCGAGCACCTCGGTCCCCATCGTCCGCATCGCCTCGACCACGGCCAACCGCCGCTGCAACGAGTCGTCGTCGAACGTGATCGTCACCGCGTAGCTCACCGACGACCCGGGCCCGCGCAGGATCCCCGCCTCGGACCGCACGCCCGTGCTGGACCCGGTCACGGACACCACCTGGAGCCCGTGGTCCAGCGCACGGTGTGCGAGCGGGTCGAGCCCGAACGACCCCGCGACGAGGCTCAGGTCGGCGGCGAGCGACAGCCATCCGAGCACCCGGTTCGACACCGCTTCGTCGACGACCTCGCCGAGGGCGAGCCCGCGCATCAGCCAGGCGAGCTCGCCGGTGGGCGCGACGGAGGCGTCCGGGGCGTCGTCCGGGCCGCGGCGGTCCCGGACCCGGTCGATGAGCGCCGTCCGCTCCATCCCGAGGGACTCCGCCCGCTCCCGCACGGCGTCGATCCCCACCGTGGACAGCAGGGCGTTCATCGCCCACGCGTCGGCGCTCGCACCCACCAGGGTCGCCAGGTCCGGCACCTGCATGGTCGGCTCCTGCAGGAACTGCCACAGCCCGGCGCCGGTCGCGGTGTCCCGGGCCATCCGCTGGAGGCGGTCGCCGTGCAGGCCACCGTCCTCGAGGCGTGCGGCGACCTCGACGAGCAGCAGCACCCGCCCGAGGCTCGCCACCGGCTGCACGAGCGTGTCGTCCACCGCGAGCAGGGCCTTGCCGGTCGAGGTGTCGATGACGGAGGCACTGACCCCCGCACCGTCCCTGGCCAACGTGCCCAGGGCCTCCAGGGTGGACCCGAAGCGGTCGTCGGCGCCGCCGCGGTGTCGGCCGCGCGCGCGGCCGTCGGCACCGCCGACGTGCTGTCGTCGACGCGACCGCCGAGCCGCTCCCGGCTCCGACGACGGAGCCGCGTCCGGCTCGGTCATCACCAGATCGAGACGCGCTCGGCCGGGTCGAGGTACATCGCGTCCCGCTCGGTCACGCCGAAGGTGTCGTACCAGACGTCGATGTTGCGCACGACCTGGTTGCACCGGAACTCGTTCGGCGAGTGCGGGTCGATGCTCAGCAGCCGTGCTGCCTCCTCCGGACGGATCGCCATCCGCCAGGCCTGCGCCCAGCTGAGGAAGAACCGCTCGGCACCGCTCAGCCCGTCGACCACCGGCGGCTCCTGACCGTCGAGGGAGAGCAGGTACGCCTTCCACGCGATGGACAGTCCACCGAGGTCGCCGATGTTCTCGCCGATCGTCAGGGCGCCGTTGACGTGGCCGTCGGGGACCTCGGTCGGCACGAGCGCGTCGTACTGCGCGATGAGGGCCTTCGTGCGCTCCTCGAACGCGGCGCGGTCCGCCTCGGTCCACCAGTTCTCCAGGCGGCCGTCGCCGTCGTACTGGGACCCCTGGTCGTCGAAGCCGTGGCCGATCTCGTGGCCGATCACGGCACCGATCGCACCGTAGTTCGCCGCGGCGTCACGCCCCGCCTCGAAGAACGGGAACTGCAGGATCGCCGCCGGGAACACGATCTCGTTGAACCCGGGGTTGTAGTAGGCGTTGATGGTCTGCGGGGTCATGAACCACTCGTCGCGGTCGATCGGCTTGCCGATCTTGCCGAGCTCCCGGTCGACCTGGAAGTTCGCGACCGCCCGGACGTTGCCGAGCAGGTCGTCGGCGGACACCTCGAGCGCCGAGTAGTCGCGCCACCGCACCGGGTACCCGATCTTGGGCGTGAACTTGTCGAGCTTGTCGAGGGCACGCGCACGGGTCTCGTCGGTCATCCAGTCGAGCCCGGTGATGCTCTGCCGGTAGGCCTCGACCAGGTTGGCGACGAGGTCGTCCATCGTCGCCTTCGAGGTCTCGTCGAAGTGCTCCTGCACGTAGATGCGGCCGACGGCCTCGCCCATCGCACCCTCGACGAGGGAGACGCCGCGCTTCCAGCGCTCGCGCTGCTTCGGCGCGCCGGTGAGCGCGGTGCCGTAGAACGAGAAGTTGGTCGCCGAGAAGGCGCTCGTCAGGTAGGCCGCGGAGGCACGGATCACCTGCCAGCGGAGCCAGTCCTTCCAGACGTCCAGCGGCTGCTCGCGGAGGAGCTCCGCCAGGCCCGTCACGAACGACGGCTCCCGGACCACGACCGTCTCGAAGGCTCCGGCGGGGGCGTCGATCGCCTCCCACCAGTGCTGCAGGTCGATGCCCTCGGCGAGCGCGGCGACCTCGGCCCAGGGGAGCTTGTTGTAGGTCTTCTGGCTGTCGCGCGTGGTGACGTTGTCCCAGTGCTTCGACGCCAGGGCGGTCTCGAGCGCGAACACGTGCTCCGTGCGGTCCCCGCCGTCCTCGAACCCGGCGAGCGGGAACATCGCGGCGACGAACTCGCGGTACTTGGTCCGGATGTCGGCGAACCGTTCCTCGCGGTAGTAGGACTCGTCAGGCAGCCCGAGGCCGGACTGCTCCAGGAAGACGACGTAGGACTCCGGGTCGCCTGGGTCGTTGTCGACGAAGAGCTGCAGGAAGCTCGGCAGGCCCAGGCGTTCGAAGCGGCCGACGGTGCGGACGACCTCGTCCACGGAGTCGATCGCGGCGATCTCGGCCAGCAGCGGCTCGATGGGCGCGGTGCCGAGGGCCTCGAGCCGGTCCTCGTCGGTGAACGAGGTGAAGAGGTCGCCGACCTTGCGCTCCTCGGTGCCGGGCTCGGCCTGCTGCGAGCGCTCGATGATGTCCCGGACGGCGAGTTCGGCAGCCTCGGCCAGCACCGTGAACGAGCCGTAGCGCGCCTTGTCGTCGGGGATCGGCGTCGCGTCGACCCACGAACCGTTCACGTGGCGGTACAGGTCGTCCTGTGGGCGGACCGTGGCGTCCAGCTCGTCGGTGCGGATTCCACTGTCGGTTCCGGAGGTGCGTGCGACGTCGGTCATGCGGTCCACGATAGCCACCGTCGCCCTGGTCGAGCAGGACGGTCGCCGTCACCGGTGGATCCGTGCCGGTACGGTCATCGCATGGGACTTCCGTGGAAGCTGCACGGCGACGGCAAGACCGTCTCCGCGACGACGATCGTGGCGCCGGACGAGCGCCTCACCTGGGGCCGGACGATCGGCCTGGGCGTGCAGCACGTCGTGGCCATGTTCGGTGCGACGTTCCTCGTGCCGCTGCTGACCGGGTTCCCGCCGTCGACGACGCTCCTGTTCAGCGGCATCGGCACGATCCTGTTCCTGCTCGTCACCGGCAACCGGCTGCCGAGCTACCTCGGGTCGTCGTTCGCCTTCATCGCCCCCATCGCCGCGGCGACGAAGATCGGCGGCATCCCCCTCGCCCTGTCCGGGATCATCGTCGTCGGTGCCTTGTTGGCGGTCGTCGGTGCGATCGTGCACCTGGCCGGCGCGGGGTGGATCGACCGCCTGATGCCCCCGGTGGTCTCCGGCGCGATCGTGGCGCTCATCGGGTTCAACCTCGCCCCGGCCGCCCGCGACAACTTCACGAAGGCCCCCATCGTCGCGCTGATCACCCTGGCGGCGATCATCCTGGTGACGGTGCTCTTCAAGGGCCTGATCGGTCGACTGTCGATCGTGATCGGCGTCGTCGTCGGCTACGTCGCGGCGCTCATCGGCGGCGAGGTGTCGTTCGATGCCGTGCACGAGGCCGCGTGGATCGGGCTGCCGACGTTCACCGCTCCGGCGTTCGACCCGTCGCAGCTCGCGATCTACCTGGCGTTCGTGCCGGTCGTGCTGGCACTCGTCGCCGAGAACGTCGGGCACGTCAAGGGCGTCGGGCAGCTCACCGGCCGCGACCTCACCCCGCTGACCGGGCGTGCGCTCTTCGCCGACGGCGTCTCCACCGTGCTCGCGGGTCTCGGTGGCGGCTCGGCGACGACGACCTACGGCGAGAACATCGGCGTGATGGCCGCGACCCGGGTGTTCTCGACGGCGGCCTACTGGGTGGCCGCGATCGTCGCGGTGCTGCTCGGGCTCTCCCCGAAGATCGGCGCCGTCATCTCCTCCGTCCCGCCGGGGGTGCTCGGCGGGGCGACGACCGCGCTCTACGGCCTCATCGGCGTCATCGGCATCCGCATCTGGGTCGAGAACCACGTGGACTTCGCGAAGCCGAAGAACCAGCTCACGGCGGGCATCGCGCTCATCATCGGCATCGCGGACTTCACGTTCTCGTTCGGCGAGGCGAGCTTCGGCGGCATCATCCTCGGCACCGTCGCGGCGATCGTGGTCTACCACGTGATGGACCTCGTCGGCCGGGCCCGCGGGACCGACGAGGCGACGCCGGCGGCGTCGGACACCGCGCACGCGGCGACCGGCGGCATCCCGGCGGAACCGCGCCGCGACTGACCCGGCCGTCCCGTCCCGGGAGTCGACGGGACCGGGCGGGTCGCGCCTCCAGGCCGGCGCTCGGCGCAGGTGCGCAGACCGGTCGGCCGACGGTCAGCGCAGACCGGTCAGCCCGATGACGAGCTGCACGACCCCGAGGACGACCAGGACCACCACCAGGGCGAGCGCACCCCACCGTGCGATCCACGAGCGCATGGCCTCCAACGGCCGCTCGGCCCGTGGGCCGAGCGCGACGGCCAGCACGACCGGCAGGAGCACCACGACGCCGGACGCGAGCACGAACAGCGCCCCGACGACGACCGTCAGGCCGGCTCGCGGGTCCGCGTCGCCGAGGGTCAGGCCGGCCGCCGACGCCAGGACGACCGACTTCGGGCTGACGAACAGGAGCGCTCCGAGTCCGAAGGCGCGCCCCGGACCGAGAGCCTCCATCGCGTCCGCCCACCGTGTGCTGGCCGGCGACCCGTCCGGCAGGCGGCGACGGAACCACTGCCACGCGGCGAGCACGAACAACACCACGGCGGCGACGAGCGCGACCAGCGCCTGCACGGGAGGGCCGTCGTCCGTCGCGGACGGCAGCTGCTCGCCGACGGACACCGCGACCACGAGGGCGACCGCCACCGCCGCCATCCAGCCCGCCGCGCAGGCGACGGCCGACCCGTACCCGCGTCGGTGCCCGAGCAGGAAGACGACCGACGCCACCGGCAGGGGGCTGAGCGCGATGCCGACCGCTCCCGGCACCAGTGCGGCGATGTCCACCATCGGAGCGTATCCCGGCCTGGAGGCGCGGGTCGGGTCCGCCCCGCGCCTGCGGTCCGCGGGTGGGCGACGTTCGTCCTGGAGGTCGTGGGTCGCGCTGCGCGCACCGCGCACGGTCCGCGGGGCGGCCAGAATGGGTCGGTGCCCGGACCGACGCGACCCGCAGCGACCACCGAACGGCGCGCCGTCGACCGCGACATCGTCCGCCTGGCCGTGCCGGCGCTCGGCGCGCTCGTCGTCGAGCCGCTCTTCCTGCTGACCGACACCGCACTCGTCGGACACCTCGGTGCGACGCCCCTCGCTGCCGTCGGGCTCGCGGGCGCGGTGCTGCAGACCGTGACCGGACTGCTCGTGTTCCTGGCGTACTCGACCACCCCTGCCGTCGCGCGGGCACTCGGGGGCGGCGACCGACGCGGTGCCGTGCACGCCGGCATCGACGGGATGTGGCTCGCGCTCGGTCTGGGCATCGTCCTCGCGCTCGTCGGGTGGCCGCTCGCCGGGCCGCTCGTGTCGCTGTTCGGCGCATCGCCCGACGTCTCGGCAGCCGCGACGGCGTACCTGACGGTCTCCCTCGTCGGACTCCCCGGGATCCTGGTCGTGACCGCGTCCACCGGGCTGCTGCGCGGACTGCAGGACACGAGGACCCCGCTCGTCGTCGCCACCGTCGGCTTCGTCGCGAACGGACTGCTCAACGCCGTCCTCATCTACGGCGCCGGCTGGGGCGTCGAGGGGTCGGCGGCCGGCACCGTCATCGTGCAGTGGGCGATGGCGATCGTGTACGTCCGCATCGCCGTCCGGGCGGCACGTGCGTCGGGCGCACCGCTGCGCCCCGGCGCCTCGGGCGTCGCGCGGGCTCTGCGGTCCGGCGCGTGGCTGTTCCTCCGGACCGCGTCGCTGCGCGTGGCGATGCTCGCGACCGTCGGGACCGCCGCCGGACTCGGGACCGCCGGACTCGCGACGACGCAGGTCGGACTGACGGTGTTCTCGACCCTGGCGTTCGCGCTCGACGCGCTGGCGATCGCCGGACAGGCGCTCGTCGGGCACGGGCTCGGCGCGCGCGACCCCGCCCGCGTGCGGTTGGTCACCCGGCGGCTCGTCCTGCTCGGCATCGCCGGCGGTGCCCTGCTCGGCGTGCTCACCCTCGCCGTCAGCGGGGTGCTCGGGCCGGTGTTCTCCGACTCCCCCGCCGTGCGGCACGCGCTGCCCGCCGTGCTCGTGCTCATCGCCGTCGGGATGCCGATCGCCGGGTACGTGTTCGTCCTCGACGGCGTGCTGATCGGCGCCGGGGACGCACGCTACCTCGCGATCGCGGGCGGGGTGAACCTCGTCGTGTACCTGCCGCTGCTCTGGTGGGTGGGCGGATCGCTGGCCGGTCTCTGGGCGGCCTTCGCGCTCGGGTACATCGGCGTCCGCGCGGTGACGCTCGGGGTGCGGGCGCACCGACGCGGCTGGATCGAGCACGCGTCGGCGCGGTGAGCACCACGGTCGACGCCGGTCTGCGTCAGCGTCGCGTCAGCGCGGTGTGAGCGCCCCGGACGAAGGTGGTGTCGTGAACGTCCTCCTGGTGGTCCAACTCGTCCTCGTCGGTGTGCTCGCCGGCGAGGAGTTCATCGTCCGCTGGGGCGTGCAACCGGCGATCGCTTCCCTGCCCGACGACGCCCACGTCCGCACCCGGATCGCGTTGGTGCAGTCCCTCAAGGTCGTCGTGCCGATCGTGATGGTGCCTGCCGTGCTCGCGTCCGTCGCCGTCCTCGTGACGGCCGGCGCGGGCGAGGGCCTCGGGTGGCGCATCGCCGCGATGACCGCGCTGGTGGTGTTCGCCCTGGCGTCGTTCCTCGGGACCGTCCCGATCAACATGGGCGTCAACGACTGGGACCCGGAGGACCCGCCCGCGGACTGGAAGGCCGTCGTGGCGCGGTGGGAGCGGATCGACGTCCTCCGGTCGACCGCCGCGGCCGTCGCGTTCGTCCTGTTCACCGTCGCGCTCGTCGTGGCGTCGAACTGACCCCGGTCGCCCGTACGCTCCGTACCGTGCGCATCATCGAGACGATCTCCCCCGGCGCCCCCACCGCGGCTCGGATCGTCCGCGACTACCTGGCCGACGTGGCCTCGCGGTGGTACGGGCGGCCCGCGACGGACGCCGAGGTCGACCAGGCGCTCCGCGACGAACCGTTCGACGACCTGCAGGGCGACACCGGCGTGCTGTTCGTTGCGTACGAGGACGGGCACCCGGTCGGCTGCACCGGCGTGCGTTTCCTCGGCGACGTGGCCGAGCTCACCAAGGTGTTCACGTCGCCGCTGCACCGCGGCCGAGGCGTCGGCTCGGAGCTGCTCCGCGCCGTCGAGCGATCCTGCCGAGCACGAGCCGTCACGACGCTCCGCCTGGACACCCGCGCCGAACTGACGGAGGCTTGCGCGATGTACGAACGGAACGGGTTCGAGCGCATCACGGCGTTCAACGACGACCCCTACTCGGATCGTTGGTACCGCAAGGCCCTGCGCCCGTGATGGACGTCACCGACGTCGCGGCCAGGCTCCTCGAGCGGACGATCGAACGAGGCCAGGCCGTGCTCCGGTGCGACGCCACGACGCCGGTCGCTGCGCTGCGGTCATCGGTCCGCGCAGCCGCGGCGGCACAGGGGGTGCACGTCAGGACCGGCATGGTCGGCGACGTGCTGGCTGTTGCCCTCGCCGACGCGGCGCTCTGGGACGTACCCGTGGCCGAGATGCGGAAGCTTCTGGAGGCGCCGGCGGCAGCGAACGAGGTCGCCTGACGACTCCGATGCACCATCCTGTCCCGGACTGATGCTCAGCTGCGCCGACCAGGCGGCCCGAGCCGGGGCAGCAGCATCTCGACCGCGTCGGCGACCACGGCGTCCACCCGTTCCGGTGCGAGCCGACCGGCGATGACCAGGCCGGCGATGCCCTCGAACATCCCGGCGACCAGGAAGGGGAGGGCGCCCGGATCGTCGTCCGCCCGCTGGCCGAGGAGTTCCGCGCCGAGCGCGAAGAACCGGGCCGCTGCCGCGTCGAGCGGCCCGCCCGGCCTGGCGTGCGTCCCGAACATGAGCGACATGAGGGGGCCCTGGTCGCGCGCGAACGCGATGTGGGCGTGCGCGTATGAGGTGAGTCGTGCCTCCTGGCCGTCGAGCCGGTCGGCGTCCCGCAGGGCGGCGGTGAGGCTCTCGAAGCCCCGCGCAGCGATGGCTTCGAGCAGCGCGTCGCGATCGCGGAAGTGCCGACTGGGTGCGGCGTGGCTGACGCCGGCGCGGCGGGCGAGTTCACGCAGCGTGACCGCCTCGACGCCCTGTTCGACGAGCAGCCGACGGCCCTCGGCGAGCAGGGTCTCGCGCAGGTCACCGTGGTGGTAGCTCGTGTCCACGGTCCGACCATAGCGCGATGTGGTCGTTGACAACTATGTTGACAGCGCCTACATTTGGCCACATGACCGATCACGACGCGTCCGCCCTGCCGGACCTGACCGACCGCACCATCGTCATCACCGGCGCCTCGAGCGGCATCGGGCGGGCGACCGCCGCGGCGTTCGCTCGGGCCGGGGCGCACGTGGTCCTCGCCGTCCGCGACACGACCAAGGGCCGGGCGGTGGCGAGCACGCTCCCCGGTTCCGTCGAGGTGCGGGCGCTCGACCTCGCCGACCTCGGATCCGTGCGGTCGTTCGCCGAGCAGTGGACCGGACCGATCGACGTCCTGGTCGCGAACGCCGGCGTCTCCGCGCGCTCGCTGACCCGGACCGCCGACGGCTTCGAGCTCGACTTCGGCACCAACCACCTCGGGCACTTCGCACTGACGACGCTGCTGCTCCCACAGGTGCGCGACCGGGTGGTCGTCGTCGCGTCCCAAGCCGAACGTGCCGCCCGGCTCGACCTCGACGACCCGAACTGGGAACGCCGCCCCTACCGGTCGTCGCGCGCCTACAACGACTCCAAGCTCGCGAACCTGCTGTTCGTCGCCGAGCTCCAGCGCCGGCTCTCCACTGCGGGTTCGACGGTCCGGGTCATCGCCGCACACCCCGGACTCGTCACCACGTCGATCTACGACCTGCCGGACGGCGCACGGCGCGGCATCTGGGACCACCTGCTCCCCCGGCTGGGACAGGACGCCGACCAGGGCGCACTCCCCACGCTCTACGCGGCGACGGAGGACCTGCCCGGCGACACGTTCGTGGGACCGCAGCACCTCATGCACATGCGCGGTGGGGCACAGGTCATCGGTCGGTCACGGCGCGCTGGGGACCGGGAGCTCGCGGCCCGGCTGTGGGACGTCTCGGAGCGGCTGACCGGCATCACCGCGCCGGTGGCCTGACCGGGATCACCGCGCCGGTGGCCTGACCGGCGCCGCTCCGGACGCGACCACGCCGCCCTGCTCATCGCAGCCAGCGGTACTCGTACTCGGGACGACCCGGTCCGCTGCGCCGGACCTCCTTGTCGGCCTGCCCTGCCGTGACGCAGTGCTCCAGGTACCGACGGGCGGTCACGCGTGACGTGCCGGTCGCCTCCGCCACCTCGGTTGCGGACAGCCCGCCCGACGCGCGCTGCAGGACGTCCTGGACCGAATCGAGCGTCTCGCGCGCGATGCCCTTCTCCAACTCGGACGGGATGCTCGGACGGAGGGTCCCGAGGCTCTGGTCGATGTCCGCCTGGGTCAGGGACCGCCGGTCCTCGAAGCCGCGACGGAACGCGCGGTAGGTCTGCAGCCGCTCGGCGAAGGTGCGGAAGCTGAACGGCTTGACGAGGTACTGCACGATCCCGAGCGCGAGCGCGTTCTTCACGCCGCGGGCATCGTGCGCAGCGGTCACCGCGATCACGTCGACCGCGGACCCCGCGGCTCGGAGAGCCCGGACGAGTTGGAGTCCGTGCGCGTCGGGCAGGTCGAAGTCGAGCAGGACGAGGTCTGGCTGCTCGGACGCCACGGCGGCGAGCATCGCCCGGCCGGTGCCCGCCGAGCCGACCACGGTGAAGCCGTCGAGACGGGAGACGTACGCAGCGTGCGCCTCGGCCGTGAGTGGCTCGTCCTCGACGATGAGCACCCGGATCACGTCCGTCACGGAGCCACCTGCCCCGGTTCGAGGTCGACGACGAAGGTGGTGCCGTGGGGGCCGGTGGTGACGCGGAGGTCGCCACCGACGCGGTCCACGGTCGACCGGACGAGCGCGAGACCGATCCCGCGGCCCTCCGACCCCGAGGTCTTCGTCGACCAGCCCCGCGTCCACGCGGCGTCGACGTCCGCGATGCCGCGGCCGTCGTCCTGCACGACGAACCGGGTGCGGCCGTCGGAGGACGTGACGGTGACGCGGACCTGCCGTTCGCCGTCGTCGGACGCGACCTCGGTCACCGCGTCGACGGCGTTGTCGACGAGGTTGCCGAGCACGGTGACCACGTCGCCGACGGCGACCGGCAGCGGGCCCCGGAAGCCGGACGTGTCGATCGTCAGGGTGGCGCCGCGCTCGCGCGCCCGGACGCGCTTGCCGTCGAGGACGGCGCTGACGACCGCCTCCGCGGCGGCGGACCCGACCGCAGGGTCGAGACCGGGCTCGGGTTGGCCGACTCCCACGTCGGCGTGCCGGTCGATCTCGTCCGAGGCGAACCGGATGGCCTCGTCGACGCGTCCGAGCTCCATGAGTGCGACCACGGTGTGCAGACGGTTGGCGAACTCGTGGGTGGCCGAGCGCAGCGCGTCCGTCCGCGTCCGGGTGGCCTCGAGTTCGCCCGACAGGTGCAGGAGTTCGGTGTGGTCACGGATCGTCGCCACGGTGCCGAGCGGCTTCCCCGACCCGCGCGCGAACGCCATCTCCTGGTTGACGACGAGCACCCGGTCGCTCGTCAGGTAGGTCTCGTCGACGGCGCGGTCGCCCGAGGCGAGCAGCGTCCGCAGTGCGTCGGGCACGTCGAGCGAGGCGAGCGGGATCGGCGTGACGTCCTCCGCCGGCACGGGGAGGTGCAGCAGTTCCGCTGCACGGTCGTTGTGCAGGACGACGGACCCCGAGCGGTCGATGACGACGAGACCCTCGTGGACGGAGTGGAGCACGCCCTCGTAGGACGCGAACACGCGGGCGAGTTCCTCGGGCCCACGACCGGCGGTGACCCGGCCGAGGTACCGGCTGAGCAGCCACGAGAACAGGGCAGACACCGCGACGATCGCCAGTGCGACGGCGACGACCGACACGAGCCGCGGCAGCAGGGCGCTCGAGATGCTCGCGACCGTCACGCCGGCGGCGACCAGTCCGACCACGTCGCCGTCGTCGTCGGTGATCGGCGTCACGGCACGCACCGAGGGCCCGAGCGTCCCGGCGAACGTCTCGGTGAACGTCGCTCCGCGCAGCGCGGGCGCGATCGTGCCGCGGAACGGTCGTCCGATCTCCGAGCGGTCCGGGTGGGTCCACCGGGTCCGGTCCGGCGCCATGATCGTGATGAAGTCCACGTGGGTCCGACGCATCACGTCGAGGGCGTACGGCTCGAGCCGGGTCGAGGGGTCGCTGAGCCGGGCCTGCTCCAGCACGAAGGGGTTGCGGGCGATCGACACCGCGACCGCCGTGCTCTCGGCGGCGGCGTCGGCCTCGAGGTCCGCCCGGGCAGAGGCCCAGCTCCAGACGCCGCCGACGGCGACACCGACCACGACGAACAGCAGCTGCAGCGCGAAGAGCCGCTTCGCGATGCTCCACCGTCTCGGTACCACTGCCAGCCCTCCTCGCCTCGTTGCGGGAACACCATTCTCCGACACGGGCGTGAACGCAATGAACGCAAGTCCCCTTCGCCACCCGGTCTCCGCCAGGGTGGGCCCGTTCCCCCGAGGACGAGCCGACCGGAGCGACGACGCCCCGGTCCTGACGACAAGGAAGTCTCATGGCATCGACGCACCCGTCCACCGCACGGCCCGGCCGTCGCCGTGGCCTGGACCGTTCGCACTGGCTCTACATCGCCGTCATCGCCGCGGTCGCGGCCGGCATCGCGGTCGGCCTGGCGGCCCCGGCCTTCGCGGTCGGCCTCAAACCGATCGGCGACGGCTTCATCGCGCTCATCAAGATGATGATCGCGCCGGTGATCTTCTGCACGATCGTCCTCGGTGTCGGGTCGATCGCGAAGGCGGCGACGGTCGGGAAGGTCGGTGGGCTCGCGCTCGGCTACTTCGTCGCGATGTCGACCTTCGCCCTCGCGATCGGCCTGGTCGTCGGGAACCTGATCCACCCGGGTGACCACCTCGACATGTCGACCGCGAAGTACGAGCTCCCCGCGGGGTCGACCGAGGACGCATCGTCCACGAGCGGCTTCCTGCTCGGGATCATCCCCGCGACCCTGGTGTCGTCCCTCACCAGCGGCAGCATCCTCCAGACCCTCTTCGTCGCCCTGCTCGTCGGCTTCGCGCTGCAGGCGATGGGCGAGAAGGGCACGCCGATCCTGAACGGCATCCGGCACCTCCAGGCCCTGGTGTTCCGCATCCTCGCGATGGTGATGTGGGCTGCGCCGATCGGCGCGTTCGGTGCCATCGCGGCGGTCGTCGGTGCCACCGGCGTGGCGGCGCTCGTCGCCCTCGGGACCCTGATGGTCGCCTTCTACACCACGTGCATCGTCTTCGTCGTCGGGGTGCTCGGGCTCCTGCTCCGGCTCGTCACCGGCGTGAACATCTTCCGGCTCATGAAGTACCTCGGACGCGAGTACCTGCTCATCGTGTCGACGTCCTCCAGCGAGGTGAGCCTGCCGCGCCTGATCGCGAAGATGGAACACCTCGGCGTCTCGAAGCCGGTGGTGGGGGTCACCGTCCCGACCGGGTACTCGTTCAACCTCGACGGCACGGCGATCTACCTGACGATGTCGTCGCTGTTCATCGCGAACGCGCTCGGCACCCCGTTGGACATCCCGGAGCAGATCTCGCTCCTGGTGTTCATGATCATCGCCTCGAAGGGTGCTGCGGGCGTCACCGGTGCCGGGCTGGCGACCCTCGCCGGGGGCCTGCAGGCACACCGTCCCGACCTGGTCAACGGCGTCGGCCTCATCGTCGGCATCGACCGGTTCATGTCCGAGGCCCGTGCGCTGACGAACTTCACCGGCAACGCGGTCGCGACGGTGCTCGTCGGCACGTGGACGCGTCAGATCGACAAGCAGCAGGTCGAGCGGGTGCTGTCCGGTGCGGCGCCGTTCGACGAGCGGACGATGTCCGCGGACGACCACGCCGGCTCCGCCGTCGAGTCGCCCGAGCGCATCTCGACCGAGGCGGTGCGCACCATCGTCGACCCGGAGCGGGCCACCGCACCGGTCGATCGTCGCTGACCGTCTCGACGGGCGGGCCGGGAGGCACGGGACCGGTCCGCCCCGTCGGCCCGGCCGGGCACGGTACCCGCGTCAGGCTCGCCCGGAGCCGCGTCCGGAGGGTGGCTGGTCCGGTACCGGCCCCGTGGTGTCGCCGATCCGCAGCTCGGACCGGAACGCCGCCGGCACGGGCTCGTCGCCCTCGAGCATCGCCAGCGCGGCGCGGGCGGCAGCGCGGCCCTTCTGCTCGAACGGCTGCACTAGCGTCGTGAGCTGCCGGATCGGGGTGCGGTGCAGCAGGCTGTCGTCGACCGTGATGCCGTCGAACCCGACGACGCTGACGTCCTCCGGCACCCGGAGTCCGGCGTCGAGTGCGGCTGAGATCACCCCGACGGCGAGCAGGTCGCTCTGCGCCACGACGGCCGTCGGGACGGTCGCCCCGGGAGCGAACAGCGCCTCGCCGGCGATGCGGCCCTCTTCCACCGAGCTGCCGGCGGTCTCCACGGCGACGGCGTCGGGGTAGACCCCGCGGACACCGCGCAGCCGTTCGAGGGTCGTGTGCGCGACGCCCTCGGCCTCGCGCGCCTCGTCGACGGGACCCCGACGCCGAGCGGCGTCGAGCGGGAGCGCCACGATCGCCACGTCGGTGTGCCCGAGGTCACGGAGGTAGGCGGCGGCACGTCGGGACGCCTCGCGGTTGTCGAGGTGGACGGGCACCGCGCCCTCGATCTCGTCCGCCTCGATCGCGACGACGGGGATCTGCCGGCGGCGGAGGACCGCGACCGCGGGGTCGATGCGGACGTTGCAGCCGACGAGCACCACGGCGTCCATGGGCGCGTCGACGATCGGCCCGGCACCCTGTTCGTCGTCGAGCGGGCTCCGGACGAGCAGCAGGGACGCACCGGCGGCACCCGCGACCTCGGCGATGCCGTCGAGCGTCAGGACGTTGACCGGGTCACGGAAGGCATCGCTCAGGCGCTCGTCCATCACGACCCCGATGACGCCGGAACGGCCGCGGCGCAGGGACCGCGCACGGGGATCGGGGCCGCCGTACCCGAGGTCGGCGGCCGCGGCGAGGACGCGGGCCTTCGCGTCTTCCGACACCGGACCGAGTCCGCTGAACGCGAGCGACGCCGTCGACGGTGCGACCCCGGCGGCGCGCGCGACCGCTGCCAGCGTCGGACGCGCCCGCCGGGCAGGGCGCGACGCGCCGAGTCCTGTTGCCGGTTCGTCCATCGCCCGTTAGCGTAGCCGGAAACAGCGGTCGAATCGATTCGATACGACCGCAACACGCGCCCCAGCAAGGATCTCCGATGACGTTGACCCCCTCCCGCACCACCCCGACCACCAGGGCCTGGATCACTGCGGTGTTCGTGGTGTTCACGCTCTCCGGGCTCGACATCGCCACCTGGCTCGGTCGGATCCCCAGCGTCCGCGACTCCCTCGGTGCCAGCACCTTCGAGATGGGCCTGCTCGTGCTCGGCATGGCGGTCGGCTCGATCGGTGGCCTGACGTTCGCCGGGCACATCGTCGCGAAGCTCGGCGCCCGTCGCGGCGTCCAGGTCGCCGCCGTGTGCCTGACCGCCGGCATGGTGTTCGCCGGCATCGCGGTCACCCTCGGCTGGGGCTTCGCCGCCATCTGGATCGCGCTCATCGCGTTCGGGTTCGGCAACGGCCTGTGCGACGTGTCGATGAACGTCTCCGGTGCTGCGGCGGAGAAGGCCGGCGGGCGCACGATCATGCCGCTGTTCCACGCAGCGTTCAGCCTCGGCACCCTGGCCGGCGCCGGTCTCGGGGCACTGGCCGAGCAGCTCGAGGTCCCGGTCGCCTGGCACTTCATCGTGCTGGTCATCGCCACGAGCGCGGTCATGCTGGTCGCCGTCACGCGGTTCCAGGACGAGCACCGCTTCGCGGACGAGGTCGGCACCGACACCAGCCCGGTAGCGACGCCGCTCACCCGCTGGCAGGTCTGGGCACAGCCCTCCACGCTGCTGATCGGCGTCATCGTGCTCGGCATGGCGCTGGCCGAGGGTTCGGCGAACGACTGGCTGCCGCTCGCGATGATCGACGGCCACGGGCTCGACAACGCCGCCGGTTCGGCCGTCCTCACGGTGTTCCTCGCCGCGATGACCGTCGGCCGGGTCGCCGGCAGCCCGCTCATCGACCGGTTCGGCCGCGTCCCGGTGCTGCGGATCAGTGCCGCGGTCGCCGTCGTCGGCCTCGGCATGCTCATCTTCATCGACGACGTGCCGCTCGCGATCGTGGGCGTCGTGCTCTGGGGCCTCGGCGCCAGCCTCGGCTTCCCGATGGGCATGTCCGCCGCCGCCGACGACCCCCGGACCGCCGCGGCCCGGGTCAGCGCCGTCGCGACGATCGGCTACGTGGCGTTCCTCGCAGGGCCGCCCCTGATCGGGTTCCTCGGCGAGCACATCGGGCTGCTCGGGGCGCTGCTGATCGTCTTCGTGTTCATCATCGCGGCAGGGCTGGCGTCGGGCGCAGCCCGCGAGACCGGCGCCGCCGCCAGGCCGGCCCGGGGCGGACGGAAGGGTGACACCGGGGGCGAGCCGCGCCTCCCGTCCGACGACGCAGACCGCACCGTCGAGGCGGACGGCACCACGTCCGGGCGGTCCGCCGACCGCAGGTAGGCTTCCCGGGTGCGTCTCGTCATCGCCCGCTGCTCCGTCGACTACGCCGGTCGGCTGTCGGCCCATCTGCCGCTCGCGACCCGTCTCCTCATGCTGAAGGCCGACGGTTCGCTGCTCGTGCACTCCGACGGCGGCAGCTACAAGCCGCTCAACTGGATGAGCCCGCCCTGCTCGATCGAGATCGCCGAGCCGGACGACGAACAGGCGAGCGCCGGCATCACGCAGGTGTGGACGGTCACGCAGAAGAAGACGCAGGACAAGCTCATCGTGTCCCTGTACGAGGTCGTCACCGACGAGACCCACGACCTCGGGGTCGACCCGGGCCTGGTCAAGGACGGGGTCGAGGCGCACCTGCAGCAGCTCCTCGCCGAGCAGATCGAGCTCCTCGGCGACGGCCACACCCTCGTCCGCCGCGAGTACATGACCGCCATCGGGCCGGTCGACATCCTGGCGCGGGACGACGCCGGCGCGAGCGTCGCCGTGGAGATGAAGCGCAACGCCAACATCGACGCGGTCGAGCAGCTCACGCGCTACCTCGAGCTGATGAACCGCGACCCGCTGCTCCGCCCGGTGCAGGGTGTGCTCGCGGCGCAGACGGTCGCGCCGCAGGCGCGCACGCTCGCCGAGGACCGCGGCATCCGCGTCCTCGTGCTCGACTACGACGCGATGCGCGGCATCGAGGGCGGCCACACCCGCCTGTTCTGAGCGGCCGTCTGTCCTGAACACCCGTCGGCCGGCCTGGAGGCACGGCTCGGCCCCGCCACGTCGGCTGCGGCGCGCGCCGGTAGGGTGGGCAGGACATGACCAGCCCGTTCAGCGCCATCCTCTTCGACCTCGACGGCACCATCAGCGACTCCGCGCCGGGCATCCTCGAGAGCCTCACGTACACGTTCCAGCAGGTCGGCGTCCCCGTGCCGGACCACGCGACGCTCATGTCGTTCGTCGGCCCGCCGATCATGGACACGTTCACGACGGCGATGGGGATGGACCAGGCGCAGGCCGAGCGCACCCTCGCCGTGTACCGCGAGCACTACTTCTCGCACGGCGCCCTCGACTCCGCGATGTTCCCGGGCATCGACGTCGTGCTCCGCACCCTGCACGAGGCCGGACTGCCGATCTCCACCGCGACGAGCAAGCCCGAGACCCCGGCGACGTACATCCTCGAGCACTACGGGCTCACCGGGGACATCGACATCATCACGGGCGCGAGCGACGACGAGGTCCGGTCCAGCAAGGCCGACGTGGTCGAGGAAGCGCTCAAGCGGCTCGACGCCCGCGGGTTCGACACGAGCCGCCCGGTGCTCGTCGGCGACCGACTGCACGACGTCGAGGGCGCCACCGTGCACGGCGTCCCGGTCGTCTTCGCGGAGTGGGGCTACGGCTCCCCCGCCGAGGCCGAGGGCACCATCGCGCAGGCGGCGACCCCGCTGGACCTGCTGCCGATCCTGCTGCCCGGTACGGTCGTCCCGCAGTGAGCACGGCCGCCCGCACGGGGTTGCGCGGCGCCGCCTGGCTGCTGCCCGCGGCGATCGTCCTGATCGCGCTGAACTTCCGCGGCCCGATCGTCGCGACGGCCCCGGTCATCGGGGACATCCGCGTCGACCTCGGCCTCTCGGCGACGATCGCCGGCCTGCTGACGACGATCCCGGTGCTCTGCTTCGCGCTCGCGACGCCGTTCGCCAGCTGGGTGATCGCCAAGGCCGACCCCGAGCGCGCGGTGTCCCTGTCGCTCGTCATCGTGCTGGCCGGCACCGTCGTGCGCTCGATGCCCTCGGCGGCGGCGCTGCTGATCGGCACGGCGGTCATCGGCATCGGCATCACGATCGGCAACGTGGTCATCCCGGTGGTGATCCGCCGCGACACCTCGCCGGAGCGCGTCGGGCTCGTGACGGGCGTGTACACGTCGGCGCTCAACGTCGGGTCGATGATCACGTCCCTGGGCACCGCCCCGATCGCCGAGGCCTGGGGCTGGCCGATCGCGATCGCTGTCTGGGCGGTCCTGGCCGTGGTCGCCGGGCTGGCGTGGACGTACGCCGTCGGGGCCCGCGCCGCGTGGCTCCGTTCGGCACCGGCCGGGGAACCCGTGCCCGTCACCGGACCGATCGACCAGGTGCTCGGTACCGGCTCGCTCCGGGCCGCTGCCGAGCAGGCGCTGTACGAGCCCGTTCGACCGGCCCGCCGCCTGATCACCTGGGGCCTCACCCTGGCGTTCGGTGGCCAGGCGTTCTCGTACTACGCCCTCACCGCGTGGATCCCGACGCTGCTGCACGACGAGATCGGCTTCTCGAAGGCGTCGTCCGGCGCCAGCTCCTCGGTGTTCCAGATCCTGGCGGTCGTCGGCGCGCTCGGTGTGCCGGCGCTCGCCTCGAGGTGGAAGCCGCGCGCGATCATCGCCCTCGTCGCGTTCCTGTGGCTCGCGATGCCCCTCGGACTGCTGTTCGCCCCGCAGCTCTGGTTGCTCTGGTCGGTGCTCGGCGGCGCTGCCCAGGGCGGTGGCATCACGGTGATCTTCATCGTGATCGTCCGGATCGTGTCGAGCGATGCCGATGCCCGCCGGATGTCCGCGTTCGTGCAGGGCGGTGGGTACCTCATCGGGTCGGCGGGTCCGCTCGTCGCCGGGACGCTGCACGGGGCGACGGGCGACTGGACGGCACCGCTGCTCGTCGTGCTCGTCGCGGTGCTGACCCTCGGCGTCGTGGGGACCGTCGCCGCCCGTCGCGTGTCCTGACCGCCCGCCGGTCGGGAGCCGTCCGGCGGACGCGAGTCGTGCCTCCAGGCCGTTCGCCCGGGCGCCTCAGCCCGCGAGCACCTCCCGCAGCGACAGGGGACGCCGCCCCGTCACACGCTCCACGTCGCCGGACACCCGCGCGAGCGCGCCCTCGGCGATCGCCGTGTACGTGCTCACCCATGCGTCCGCCTGCCAGGGCTCCGGGTCCCACTGGGCCCGCGACGCGTACGCCTCGTCCACGGTCTCCGGGTGGTAGGTGACCGTCCGCCCGCGCACCTCGGACACGACCGCTGCCGCCTCCGCGAGCGTGATCGCCGCGGGGCCGGTCAGCTCGTAGGTCCGGTCGAGGTGCGCCGCCGGGTTCCGCAGCACCTCGGTCGCCACCCGCGCCACGTCGGCGCGTGCGACCGCCGCCATCGCCCCGTCGCCGGCCGGTCCGCGGATCACGCCGTCCTCACCGACGAGGTCCTCGACGAAGTCCAGGTAGAACGAGTCCCGCAGGAAGGTGTGCGCCATCGAGGTCGCCCGGATCGCCTCCTCCGTCGCCCAGTGGTCGCGTCCGAGGGTGAACGTCGCGTCCGCCGCGGCGCCCACGAACGACGTGTACACGACGTGCCGGACGCCGGCGGTTGCCGCGGCCCCGACGAACGTGCGGTGCTGCGCGAGACGGTCCTCCGCCTCGGCGCCGGACACCATGAGCAGGAGGTCGATCCCCTCGAGGGCCGCTCGGCTCGCGTCTGCGTCGCCGAACGTGGCGACGGCGACCTCGGTGCCGGGCAGCTCGGGCGCCCGCGAGGCGTCGCGGACGATCATGCGGAACGGCACGTCGGCCGCGGCGAGCGCCCGTGCGACGGCGCCCCCGATCTTGCCGGTGGCACCGGTGATGGCGATGGTCATGCGTGCTCCTGTCGGGTCGGCGTCGGTCTCGTGGTCACGTCCTGGTGCGTCGTCACGTCGTCACGTCGTCACGTCGTCACGTCCGCACCGTCCTGGAGGCACGGATCGCCGTGGGCGCGACCCTCGCCGCGTTCACGCCGTCGACCTCCACCGCCCAGCTGCGGGCTGCCGCGTGGTCGCGACCGTGCCGCATGTGCCGGCCCATCAGCCGGTCGACGCGGACGCCGTCGTCGACGCTGCAGAACCAGGTCTCGGTGAACAGGTCCCTTAGCGTCGCCCAGGGCTCGGTGTCGTCGAGCAGGTAGTTGCCCTCGGACACGACGAGCGCCGTGCGGGCCGGGACGGCGATGCTGCCGGCGACCGGTTCGTCGACACGGCGGTCGAAGTCGGGCGCCCAGACGGGGTCCTCGACACCGTCCGCGGTGACCAGCCGCCGGACGAGCGCCACGTAGCCGTGCCCGTCGAAGGTGTCGATCGCACCCTTGCGGTCGTGCCGTCCGAGTGCGTCGAGTGCACCGTTCGACAGGTGGAACCCGTCCATCGGGACCTGCACCGCCGTGCCGACACCGAGCGCCGCGTCGACGGCGGCCACGACGCGTCGGGCGAGCGTCGACTTGCCGGCACCGGGTGCTCCGGCGATCCCGAGCACGGTGCGACCCCCGCGGCCGGCGAGCTCCAGCGCTCGCTCGATCGCCTGGTCGACGGACATCTCGGGGACGGTCACGCGTTCATCCTCGCAGGACCGGTGGTTCACTTGCCGCATGGTCGATGCGACGAAGGCGTTCAGCGAGTTCTCGGTGCGGGACGTGCCGGAGGCGAAGGCGTTCTACGAGGACGTCCTCGGTGTCGAGGTCTCCGAGGAGCACGGCATGCTCTCCCTGCACATCGGCGACGGGCACGCGGTGCTCGTCTACCCGAAGGGCCCCGCGCACGAGCCGGCGGCGTTCACGGTCCTGAACTTCCCGGTGCCGTCGGTCGACGACGCCGTGGACGAGCTCGTCGCGAAGGGCGTGGCGTTCCTGCACTACGAGGGGATGACCGACGAGAAGGGCGTGAACCGGAAGGGCGGGCCGCTCATCGCCTGGTTCACCGACCCCTCGGGCAACGTGCTCAGCGTGATCGAGCAGTAGCCCGGGTCAACGGGGGAGGGCGCCGGCCCAGCCGAGTGCGATCGGCACCACGAGTCCGTGCCGGTGCCGCGGCAGGTCCGCGATCGGCAGCCACTCGGCGCGCTCGGTCGACCCGTCGGTCTCGTCCCGGAGTTCCCCGCCCGTGATGGACACCCGGAACACCACCTGCACGGCCTTCATCGGCCGGCCGTTCGCGTGCATCCGTCGTTCCGCGGGGACGACGTGGTGCCGCACCCCGAGCAGTCCCCCGACGGCGACCTCGTACCCGGTCTCCTCCATGAACTCCCGGACGACGGCCTGCTCGACGCTCTCCTCGAACTCGACACCGCCGCCGGGGAGGGCCCACGTGCCGGACTCCGGGAAGCGCTGCATGGCGAGCAGGACCCGACCCTCGTGGACGACCACGCCGTAGGCGGCGAGGCGGGTGTCGTAGTCCGTGTACTCCATCTGCCGACCATGCCAGCAAGCCGCGTCTGCGGGGTCGAGCCGCGCCGCGCCTCCCGTCCGGTGCGCTCGACGAGCATGCGCGTCCGACCGGTCACACGGTCGCCGCGGCGGCCGCCCATCCGGTACGCATCCGGACCACCGCTCGGTCGAAGCCGGCCAGCGGCTCGGCGTCGTCACGGAGCATCGCCTGCAGCTGCAGCCCCTCGTACAGGGCGACGAGCTGCTCGGCGGCGTGCCGGGGAGAGGTCCCGCGCGGCTCCCGACCGGCGACCACGTCACGGACGAGCGCGAGGGTGATGTCCTCGAACGAGCTCCGGTACTGACCGCGGAACCACCCGGCAGCGGGGTGCTCCGGGTTGGAGGCGGCGCTGAGCAGGGCGATCCGGAGCCGGACGAGCGCGGGGTCGTCGAGGCCGGACTCGAGCCGGGCGCGGAGGTACGCGACCGCGCCCGAGCGTTCGGCGACGACCCAGAGCGCCCGACGGTTGCCGTTGTTCCACCGGTCCATCACCGCGACCACGAGCAGCTCCCACAGGGGGAACACCCGCCGGACGGACTCCTCGGTGGTGCCGGCGTGCTCGGCGACCTCGGTCGGTCCGACCGTGTGGAAGTCGGACTCGCGGTACGCCGCGATCGCACCCGTGACGATGCGGGCACGCAGGTCGGCGTCGGTCTCGGGCATGCCCTCGATTCTCGGGGCCGCGCCGCCGGCCCGCACCCGCCCAGTTCAGGGGACGACGGGCACGGCGCGCGGTCAGCCGCGGTCGAAGGTCAGCGTCGCGTCGTCGGCGACGGTGACCCGGCCCGTGCGGGCGAACTCCGCCCAGATCGCCCGGAAGGCCTTCCCGCGCCGTTCGACCTCGGGCCAGTCCCGCTCCGGCACGAACCGGCTGCCCGCCCAGGCCGCACGACCGCCGAGCAGCAGCGGCAGGTCGCTCATGTGCACGGCACCGGTGGGCGTGACCGTCACGCCACGGAGCAGCCGGTACGAGGTCGCCCGGCCGCCGGCGGCGCGGTGCCGTGCGGTGAACCGCCGGACGTCGCGCCCGTAGATCACCTCGGACAGCGGGCGGACGACGAGCCACCGCAGCAGCGGCCGGACAAGCCGCGAACGAGCGAGCGACCGCAGCACCGGGACGAGTGGGACGTACATGCCCGCTTCGTCCGAACCGGACCCGATGAGCACGTCCACGTCCCGCGCGACGCCGGACCACGCGCGGTCGAGTGCGCGCTCGTCGGGCAGCGGTGCGTACCCGTACTGGGTGCCGTACGGCATCCCGCCCGCGAGTCCGAAGGGTGCGGCGGCCCGCGTCCCGAGCACCTGGCGCTCGAGCAGGTCGTCGAGCGGGGTGTCCGCGTGCACCGCTCCGACCGCGCGGAGCATCGCACGGTTCATCCGCGCCCGCCCACGGGACAGCCCGAGCGGCGCGCTCTGGATGATCGCCCGACGGAACAGCCCGGCGGCGCCCTCGCTGATCATCAGGTGCGCGGCCGCGTCGCCGCCGGCGGACTGCCCGAACACCGTCACGAGGTCCGGATCGCCGCCGAACGCCGCGATGTTCGTCCGCACCCACCGCAGCGACTCGATCAGGTCGAGCAGGCCGAGGTTCGCGGGGACGTGCTCGCCGTCGCCGAGGAACCCGAGGATCCCGAGCCGGAACGTGACCGAGACGACCACCACCCGCTGCTCGGTGACGAGTTCCCGCGCGTCGTAGATGGGGTGGTCACCACCGCCGATGACGTACGAGCCGCCGTGGATCCAGACCATCACGGGCAGCCGCTCGCCGGGTCGGAGGTCCGCCGGCGCCGTGATCGACAGTCGCTGGCAGTGTTCGTCGACGACGAGCCCGTCCGCGGGCTTGAGCATCTGGTCGACGACGGTCGCCGTCGGCTGCGGTGCGACGGGCGCCGGCGTGGTCGCCGGGTACGGCTCGTCGAACGGCGGCATGGGCTCGGGTCGCGCGAAGCGCTCCGCCCGCGCGTACGGGATGCCGAGTGCCCGGGTGACGGTCCCGTCGACGAGGCCGGTGATGCGTCCGGCAGGCGGGTCCCAGGTGAGCGAGTCGGCGTCGGGCATGACCCCCACGCTATCCAGCGGTGACCAGGAGCGGACTGGAGGCACGGTGCGGGCCTGCGCCGCGCCTCCCGTCGGTCGTCGGTCGCGTCCGGCGACGGGACGCACCGAACCGGACGCGGCGAACGCCGACGGCGTCGTCGTGCGACTAAAACTACACAGCGGGTGGTTTTTGGGGTAGCGTCGTCATCGATCTCGCCGTGGAGCATCGCTCCTCGACGGACGGCGACACCCGTTGTCGCGACATCCAGACAGGACCGAAGGAGCCTTGCGCCATGCCCACCACCTCTGTGCAGCTGTACTCGCTGCGCGACGCCATCGCCGAAGACCTCGACAAGGCCATCGCCCGGGTGCGCGAGATCGGCTACGAGAACGTCGAACCCTACGCGTTCGTCGAGCGCGCCGCCGACCTCGAGCGTGCCTTCGCCGCCACCGGCCTGACGGCCCCGTCCGGCCACGTCGCCGTGATCGACGCCGAGGACACCGCCCCGATCTGGGACGCCGCCGAGCGCCTCGGCATCACGACCGTCATCGACCCCTTCATCCCGACCGACCGTTGGCAGACCGCCGACGACGTCGCGAAGATCGCCGAGCGCGTCAACGTGCTCACCGCCGAGGCCGCGGCCCGCGGTCTGCAGTTCGGGTACCACAACCACCAGTGGGAGTTCACGAACAAGGTCGACGGTCGCACCGTCTACGACCTGTTCGTCGAGCAGCTCTCGCCGGAGACCGTGCTCGAGGTCGACACCTTCTGGGCGACCGTCGGCGGCGCCGACGCCCCCGCCGTGCTCCGGTCCCTCGGTGACCGCGTCGTCGCGATCCACGTCAAGGACGGCAAGGTCGACGGCGACATCCGCGACGCCCTGCCCTCGTCCGAGAGCGCCCTCATCGTCCCCGAGGCCCTGCAGCGCGCCTTCGAGAACCAGACGCCGGCCGGCCAGGGCGACGTCGACGTCCCCGCCATCCTCGCCGCCGCGCCGCAGGCCATCCGCGTCGTCGAGTTCGACGCGTACAAGGGCGACGTGTTCGACGGCATCACCGAGTCCCTCGCCTGGCTGAAGGACAACGACAAGTGACCCGTGTCGGGATCGGCGTCATCGGTGCCGGCAACATCTCCACGCAGTACCTGGAGAACCTGACGAAGTTCGCCGACGTCGAGGTGCGGTTCATCGCCGACGTCCTGCTCGACCGCGCAGCGGAGCAGGCGGCGGCGTACGGGGTCGCCGCGTCGGGCTCGGTCGAGGAACTCCTCGCCCGCGACGACATCTCCATCGTGATCAACCTGACGATCCCGGCCGCGCACGCCGAGGTCGACCAGCAGATCGTCGACGCCGGCAAGCACGTGTGGAGCGAGAAGCCGATCGCGACCGACCACGAGTCGGCCGCGGCGGTCCTGGCCTCCGCCGCGTCGAAGGGCCTCCGCGTCGCGACCGCTCCGGACACCGTGCTCGGCGCGGGCATCCAGACGGCCCTCCGGGCGATCGCCCGTGGTGACATCGGCGAGCCGCTGTCCGCGACGACGCTGTTCCACGTCCCCGGACCCGAGGCGTGGCACCCGAACCCGGACTTCCTGTTCGCCGAGGGAGCCGGTCCGCTGTTCGACATGGGGCCGTACTACGTCACGACGCTCGTGCACGCGTTCGGCACCGCCTCGCGCGTGCAGGCCGTGTCCTCGAAGTCGCTCGAGCGGCGCACGATCGCGTCCGGCCCCCGCGCCGGCGAGACGTTCCCGGTCGAGGTCCCGACGCACCACTCCGCCCTCATCGAGTTCGCCGGCGGGCAGTCCGCCCAGTCGACGTTCTCGTTCCAGCACGCCCTGCCGCGCATGGGCTTCGTGGAGATCAACGGCACGCTCGGCACCATCTCGCTGCCCGACCCGAACACGTTCGAGGGGTCGTCGCAGCTCTGGCGCTACGGGCAGGAGGAACCGGAGACGCTCGAGGCCGTCGGCTCCACGTGGGGTCGCGGCACCGGTGTCGTCGAGCTCGCCCGGGCCATCGCCGAGGACCGTCCCGAGCGCGCCTCGGGTGCGGTCGCGCTGCACGTCCTCGACGTGCTGCTCGGCATCCGGGACGCCGCGGCGTCGGGGTCGGCCGTCGACATCACGTCGACGGTGGAGCGGCCCGCGCCGCTGCCCGAGGACTTCGACCCCGCGGCCGCGGTGCTGACGGCGTAGGTCGTCGCGCCGCGATCGAGCGCTCGCTCGGCCGCTCGCGCGCTCGGCCGCTCGCTTCGTGAGCAGAGGACGTCGGGTACCGAATCGGTACCCGACGTCTTCTGCTCACCGAGTGCGTTCTCGCGCTCAGCCCGCGGGCGGCACGATCTGCTCGAGCAACCGCAGGACCTTCTCGCCGTCCACGGCCTCCGGGTCGAGGAGCCACTGCACCTGCAACCCGTCGGACGCCGCGATGCTCAGCGACGCGAGGTCGACCGGGTCCAGGTCCGCGCGGATCCGTCCGACCGCCTGGTCCGCCGCGATGAGCTCGGCCAGGTCGGCCCGGAGTCGCGTGAACCGCTCCCGCATGAACTCCCGGGTCGCGGGGTGCCCCTCCTGCACGGCATCGGCCGCGAGCGTCGTGTACAGCTGCACGAGCCCCGGCACCTCGCGGTTCCGCGAGGCGCTCTCCCGCATGTCCCCGATGGCGGACTTCATCCGGTCCGGAGCACCCTGCTCGCGCACCTCGTGCTCGCGGTAGACGGCCAGCAGCAGTTCGTCGCGGTTCGGGAAGTAGTGGCGCAGCGCGGCGTGGGTGATCCCCAGCGCCTCGGCGACCGAGCGCAACGACGATGCGTCGACGCCCTGGTCCGCGACCATGCGGATCATCTCGTCGAGGATCTGCGTCCGGCGCTCGGCACCCTTGCGGTACCCGCCGCGTCGCGGCGGGGCCGCGTCGTCGTCGGCGGGGTGCGTCATCCCACCAACTTACCGCTGGAAGGTTTTTTCCGGGAGGCGCGTGGGGACCGGGTTCGCCGGCCGCGGGTCAGGCGCGGTGCGGCTCGTCGACCCGGTCCGGGTCGACGGTGTACTCGTCGAGGGGCTGCGGGCCGCTGCCGACGAGCGCCTCGGTGACCTGCGCGAGGCACCGGGCGAGGACGTCGTTCTCCTCGGAGGACAGGTGGTCCATCACCCCGACCACCGCTTCGTGGAACCGGGCGTAGGCGGCGTCGATCTTCGCGGCCGCCTGGTCGGTCGGCTCGAGCACCTGAGCGCGACGGTCGGTCGGGTGCGGCGCACGGAGCAGATCGCCCTTGTCGACGAGCCCGTCGACGATCTTGGTCACCGAGGCGTTCGACACGTTGAGCATGACGGCGACGTCCTTCGGCCCCATCACCCGACCGTCGCGGTGCGCCTGCAGCATGTACCGGACCGCGAGGAACTCGTTCTTGGTGAGCCCGCTGTCGAAGCGCGCTTCCTCGAGCTGCTGCTCCTCGGCGTGCTGCAGCCGGAGGAGGGCGTCGACCGCGGACTTCGCCGCACGCGATCGAGGCTCGCGGGCGTAGAGGTGCATGTGCTCACGGCGGACGACGGTCAACGGCATGTGGTCGAGTGTGCTCTCTGCCTGGCGGATCGGGCTGTGGCGGACCGGGGGCTAGGCCGCGGCGACGCTGAAGAAGTCGGCGTAGGACGGTTCGGACCGGCGGGAGAGCAGCGACGGGTCCTGGATGCGCCGCTCGACGTAGGCGTCGATGACGGCGGGGTCGGTCAGCCCGACGCGCGTGTGGCTGCCGCCGAGCCGTGTCGTGTGCGGCATCCCGGTGTACGTGCTGTGCATTGCGATCCCGCCTTCCGTCGTCCGTGCTGTCCGTCGTGGACGAGCAGAAGTCTTTCACGAAGTGAACGATCAGTGCAACGAACTATTCGTCTTCTGTACAGTTCGCGCGCCTAACTACAACGGTGTCGTTCTCGAGCGGGGTGCCGGTGCAGCCGGGGCACGGCAGGATGGGTCCGCCACGACGACGAGGAGACCCGCCGATGACCTACACCGCAGCCGACGACCGCTACGACGCCATGCCCTACCGACGCACCGGCCACTCCGGGCTCGACCTGCCGCTCCTGTCCCTCGGGTACTGGCACAACTTCGGCGACGACAAGCCGTTCGAGACGCAACGGGCGATCAGCCGCCGTGCGTTCGACCTCGGCATCACGCACCACGACCTCGCGAACAACTACGGCCCGCCCTACGGCGCCGCCGAGGTGAACTTCGGCCGGCTCATGCGTGAGGACTTCCGCCCCTACCGCGACGAGATGGTCGTCTCGACGAAGGCCGGATGGGACATGTGGCCCGGGCCGTACGGGCAGGGCGGCGGATCACGGAAGTACGTCCTCGCCTCCCTCGACCAGTCGCTGCGGCGGACGGGCCTCGACTACGTCGACGTCTTCTACTCGCACCGGCTCGACGCCTCGACGCCGCTCGAGGAGACGATGGGCGCGCTGCACACGGCGGTCCAACAGGGCAAGGCGCTGTACGTCGGCATCTCGTCCTACGACGCCGAGCGCAGTCGGCAGGCGGCAGCGATCCTCCGCGACCTCGGGACGCCGCTCCTCATCCACCAGCCGTCGTACTCGATGCTGAACCGCTGGATCGAGACCGAGGGGCTCCTGGACGCCGCCGGGGAACTCGGCTTCGGGGTCATCGGGTTCACCGCCCTGGCGCAGGGCCTGCTCACCGGCCGGTACCTCGACGGTGTCCCCGAGGACTCCCGCGCGGCTGCGGGCAAGTCGCTCGACGCCGGATCGCTCACGCCCGAGGTCGTCGACCACCTCCGCGCGCTGAACGGGATCGCCGAGGACCGCGGGCAGACCCTCGCGCAGCTGGCACTGGCATGGGCGCTGCGCGACGAACGGGTGACCTCGCTCGTGGTCGGAGCGTCCCGCGTGGAGCAGCTCGAGCAGAACGTCGCCGCGCTCGGCAACCTGACCTTCACGGACGACGAGCTCGCCCGGATCGACGAGCACTCGGTCGGCGTGCTGGACGTCGACCTGTGGTCCGGCGCCCGCGCGGGCGAGGTCAGCTGACGGCGCGGGCGGACAGCGGCGCGGCCCCGGCATAGCGTGGCGTCGTGGACCTCGAACTCAAGAACCGTGTCGCGCTCGTCGTCGGAGGGAAGGGGTACATCGGCGCCGCCGTCGTCGACCGCCTCCGGGCGGAGGGGGCGACCGTCGTCGTCGCCTCGCGGAGCGCCGGCGACTCCCTCGACGGCGTCGCGATGGACACCGCGGACCAGGCCTCCGTCGACGCCGGCGTCGCCCGCGTGCTCGAGCAGCACGGCCGGATCGACGTCCTCGTCGTGACCGCCGCCCCGAGCGCCGGCACCCTCGACCCCGCGAAGAAGTCCGACCCGGAGCAGGTCCTGCACGCGATCGACGGCAAGGCACTCGGGTTCCTGCGGGTCGCGAACGCGGTCCTGCCCGGGCAGCGCGACGCCGGCCACGGACGCGTCGTGGTGATCAGCGGGCAGAACGCCTACCTGTCCGGCAACATCACCGCGTCGCTGCGGAACACCGCGGTCAGCGTGATCGCGAAGAACCTCGCCGACGAGTCCGCGGGGACCGGCGTGACCGTCAACGTCGTCAACCCGGGCACGGTGACGGACACCCCGTCGTCCGAGGTCCGGCCCGGTCGCCCCGGCGACTCGAGCCCGCAGCAGATCGCCGACCTCGTCGCGTTCCTCGCGTCCCCGCGCTCCGTCGTGTCCGGTGAGTCGATCTCGATCGCGCACCGCGTGCTCGGTCAGATCTCCGTCTGACGGAAGGACGGACGGGAGGCGCGGGGCGGGCCCGCCCCGCGCCTCCCGTCCGATCCCGGTCCCGTCGACCGCTGCCGGCTTCGGTCCCGCGGGTGACCTGCTTCGGTCCGGTGCCCGATGCGGTCGACACGAGCGCTCCCCAGGCTGGTCGCATGCACCAGTCACGCCGCCACGTCTTCGCCGCCCGCGCCGTCGACGTCGGTGCGATCGACGCCGCGGTGTGGATGCAGGAGCACGGCAGCGCGTTCGGCCTCTGCCAGACCTACGAGAACGAGTCCTGGCACCACGAACTGTCGACGACACCGGGCGGCACGTGCCCGGCGATGCGCCGGGACAGCTCCGCGGGGTGACGGCGGGCTTTCAGCCGGTGGGATGAAGCGCTTCCGCCTCCAGCCCGATGCCGTGCACCCCGTCGCTCCCGGAGGCTGGGAGCATGGAGACCTCGACCAAGCACACGATCGCCACGCTGCTGCTCTGCGCCGCGATCGTCGCCGTCACCGCGACCGCACTCATCGCGATGTCCCCGGTCCCGTGACCACCCGGACGCGCCGAACCCGCGCGGAGCCCCGTGCGATGATCGAGCCGTGACGGAACGGCGCACGTTCATCCGGCCGCTCGCCACGCGTTCGATCATCGTCGACGTGGCGTGGGCGGCCTTCGCGGCGTTCGTCTTCGTGCTGCCGGTCGACTTCGGCCTGGAGCACGCGAGCTTCCCGGCGGTCGTCGCCGCCGCCGCCGCGATCGCACTGCGACGCCTCTCGCCGTCCGGCGCGATGATCATGGTCGTCATCCTCGGCTTCGTGCAGGTGCAGGGGTACGAGCGACCCTCGCTCGTCGACGTCGCCCTGTTCGTCGTCATCGGCACGACCGCGGTGGTCGGCTCGAAGGCCGAGGCCGTCCTCGCCGGTGCCCTCGCACTCGTCGCGGGCGTCGGCGCGACGGTCTACCTCGCCTACACGGGGTACCGGTTCGCGATGCTCGTCACGGGGCCGGCCGACCGGGCGGTCCTGGCGCTCGCGGCCCCGGTGACCTCCCTGCTCGCGGTCTGGGCCGGCGGCCTGGCCGTCCGGGCGTTCCGGTCCCGCAACCAGGAGTCCGCGAAGCGCGCCGACGCCGAGGCCGCGGCCTCACGCGCAGCGGCTGCGGCGACCCAGGCGGAGGCCGTCGCCACCCGGGCCGTCGACGTCGCGGAGTCGGAGCGCATCCGTGCCGACATCGCCCGCGACGTGCACGACGTCGTCGGACACTCCCTCGCGGTGATCATCGCCCAGGCAGACTCGGTGCCCTTCCTCGACGACGAGGCCCGGATCCGTGAGGTCAGCGCCACCATCGCCAGCACCGCACGGAGTTCGCTGGTCGAGGTGCGGCAGGTCCTCGGGCACATCGACGGATCCGGCGCGACCACCGACCCGGGCTCCCTCGACGAGATCGTGCAGGGCATCCGGGAGGCCGGCGTCGACGTCGACCACACCGTCCGGGGCACACCGCGCACGCTCGGCCCGGACACCGGCACCGCCGCCCGCCGCGTCCTGCAGGAGATGCTCACGAACGCACTGCGGCACGGCGCACCCGGTCTGCCCGTCGTGGTCCGGGAGACCTGGCGGAGCGCCGACCTCGTGCTCGAGGTGGAGAACGTCCCCGGCGACGGCAGCACCGCCGGCTCCGGGCGTGGGGTCGAGGGCATGCAGTCCCGGCTCAGTGCACTCGGCGGGTCGTTCGACGCCGCCGTCCTGGACGACGTGTTCGCCGCACGCGCCCGCATCCCGTTCGACGTCCATGGGGGGACCAACCGATGACCGATCCGATCCGCATCCTGCTCACCGACGACCAGGCGCTCTTCCGCGCCGGGCTCCGCGTCGTCCTGGACGCCCAGGACGACATGGTCGTCGTCGGTGAGGCGTCCGACGGCACCGAGGCCCTCGCCGCGATCCCACAGCTGCGCCCCGACGTCGTGCTGCTCGACATGCGGATGGCGGGGATGGACGGCGTCGAGACCGTCCGGCAGCTGTTCTCCGGCGCGGTCGACGGGCCGCTGCCCCGCGTGATCGTGCTCACCACGTTCGGGTTGGACCCGGCGGCGGCGACCGCGATCCGGCTCGGGGCCAGCGGGTTCCTGCTGAAGGACACCACGCCGCCGTTCCTGTTCGCGGCGGTCCGTGCGGTGCACGAGGGCAGTTCGGTGATCGCGCCGAACGACCTGTCGCAGCTCTTCGGTGCCGACGTCGAGCGCGCGCCCGCCCCGCAGCCGCCGGAGTTCCAGGCGCTGACGGACCGGGAGCGCATCGTGTTCGGCTGGGCGTCACGCGGCCTGTCGAACGCGGAGATCGCGGCGAAGGAGTTCGTCACGGAGTCGACCGTGAAGACGCAGATCTCGAGCATCCTCGGGAAGCTCGCGCTGCGGGACCGGGTGCAGCTCGTCGTCTACGCGCACGACCACGGGCTGGCCGGCGCCCGCGAGGCCTAGCCGGCGCTCACGGCCGCCGCCTCGTCGAGCACCGCCTCGACCGCGGCGGGATCGTGCGCGAACCGCCCCAGGAAGAGCCCGCCGATCCTGCCGCCACCACGGGTGAGGAGGCCTGGTCCGGCGCTCCCGCCGTAGAGGACCACCGACCCGGCGAGCGCCGGCCGGGTCGCCAGGTGCTGCTCGATCCCGGCGAGCACCGTGACGACGTGCTCGTCGGGCGCCGGCGCCGGCGCCCCGATGGCCCAGACGGGCTCGTAGGCCACGATCAGCGGCCCGGCCAGCCCGTCCGCGACGGCCGTCGAGACGGCCCGGTCGAGCTGCGCCGTCACGTCGGCGATCGCTTCCGGACGGGAGGCGCGGATCGCCTCCCCGACGCACACCAGTGGTCGCAGGCGGTTCCGGAACGCTGCGTGCACCTTCCCCGCGACCTCGTCGTCCGTCTCGTGGAACAGGGCGCGTCGCTCGGCGTGGCCGATCTCCACGACGTCGACCCCGATCTCGCGGAGCTCGGCGCCGGACACCTCGCCGGTGAACGCGCCCGCGTCCGCCCACGCCAGGTCCTGCGCCCCGAGGAGCACGCCCGAGCCCGCCAGCACGTCCCGCACGGGCACGAGGGCGGGGAACGTCGGGGCGACGAACAGCTGCACCGCACCGGACCGGACGGCGGGGTGCCGCCGGGCGATCCCGGCGACGTCGGACGCCCACGAGAGCGTCCGGGCGTGCGAGAAGTACATCTTCAGCGACACCCCGACGGTGATCACGGGGCGACCGCCGCCACGATGAGCGCGAAGGACACCGCACCGGGGTCCGGCGTCCCGACCGCCTGTTCGGCGTGCGTGCGGGCCCGGCCCTTGCGCGGCACGAGGTCCGCCGTGCCGTCCGCCGCCGCTCGCGCCGCGGACACCGCGGCACGCCACGCCTCGTCCAGCGACGCGCCGCCGTCGACGCGCTCGCGCAGGGTCGTGTCGAAGGGGACGAGCGCGTCCACCATGGTCTTGTCGCCGGGCACCGCGCCGAACGCGAGCACCGCATCGGTGGCCGCGTGCACCGCGTCCGCGACCTGCGCCGACGACGGACGCGACTCGTCGCCGATGACGCGGCCCAGTGCCTCCAGGGCGGCTCCCCAGATCGCGCCGGAGGTGCCGCCGGCCTTGTCGGACCAGGCGTCGCCGGCGATCCGCAGTGCGGAACCGGCGCCGGCACCGCGGTCGACCGCGTCGGACACGGCGTCGGACGCCGCGTGCGCACCGCGCTGCATGCCGATGCCGTGGTCGCCGTCACCGGCCACGGCGTCGATGCGCCCGAGCTCGTCGGCGTGCTCGTCGAGCAGCGCGCGGACGGTGCCGACGGCGGTCGCCAGGCGCGCGGCGACGGCACGGGACTCGTCGCTCGCAGGACCGACCGCGTCCGGTGCCCCGTCCCCCGCGGCGACGGACGGGGCGACACGCTCCTGCGCCACGGCACCGCCCTTCCGGTACGCGGGGGTGTCCGCGGGCGCTGCCCAGAGGACCTCGAGTTCGTCGTCGAGCCAGAACAGCGTCAGCGAGACCCCGGCCATGTCGAAGCTCGTGACGAGCTCGCCCACCTCGGGCCCGACGATCTCGACGCCTGCGTCGGTGAGCAGCCGCTGCACCGAGCGGTAGACGACGAAGAGCTCCTCGTACTTGACGCTCCCGAGCCCGTTGAGGATCGGGACCACCTTCTGGTCGGCCGCGGTCACCCCGTCCGGGAGTTCGTCGAGCAGTCGCCCGACGAGCAGCGAGGCGAGGCCGTCGGCCGTCGGCACGTCCGTCTCGTCGATGCCCCGCTCGCCGTGGATGCCCATGCCGATCGCCATGCGCCCCTCGGGCACCTCGAACAGCGGTTCGTCCGCGCCCGGCAGCGAGCACCCCGAGAACGCGACGCCGAAGCTGCGCGTGCGGTCGTTCGCGCGCTCCGCGACCGCCGTGACCTCGTCGAGGCTGCGACCCTGCTCGGCGGCCGCACCCGCGACCTTGAAGACGCAGAGGTCACCGGCGATGCCGCGACGTTCCTCCGGACGGTCGGCGGGTGCGGAGACGACGTCGTCGGTCACCCGGACGGTGCGGACGGGGATCCCCTCGTCCTCGAGCGTGCGTGCGGCCGCGTCGAAGTTGAGCACGTCGCCGGCGTAGTTGCCGTAGCTGAGCAGGACGCCACCGCCGTGCTCGGCGGCCCGCGCGACGGCCGCCACCTGCTGCGCGCTCGGACTGGCGAACAGGTTGCCCATCGCGGCGCCGGCTGCCAGCCCGTGGCCGACGAGTCCGCCGAACGCCGGGTAGTGCCCCGATCCGCCGCCGATCACCACGGCGACCGTCCCGTCCGGACTCGTCGTCGCGCGGGCCACCCCGCCGTGCACCCGGCGCACCCACTGCCCGTTCGCGGCGACGAACCCGTCGGTGGCCTCGTCGGCGAAGTCCGCCGGGTCGTTGAACAGCCGGGTCATCGCTCGTCTCCCTGGGTGCGGACGTGGGTGGTGTCGAGGAGCTCGTCGGCCTTCGCGCCCCGGAAGTACTTCGTGCAGGAGATCATCACCGCGGCGACGAACGCCAGCACGCCGAGCGACACGATGCCGAACGCGCCGCTGTCCGTCGGGACGACCTCGTTGATCGCGGTGCGCATGATCGGGGCGACGAAGCCGCCGAGGTTACCGAGCGAGTTGATGAGGCCGATGCCCGCGGCCGCGGCGGCTCCGGTGAGGAACGCCGTCGGGTAGGCCCAGGTGATCGGTCCGACGGCGAGGAAGCTCGCCACGGCCAGGGTGATGAACAGGATGCCGAGTACCGGCTGCCCGTTCGCGCCCGCCCACGCCGACCCGAGGATCGACAGACCGGTGGTCACGTAGAACCAGGTGCCCCAGCGACGACGACGTCCGACCGTGTCCGCCCTCGAGCCGACCAGGTAGCAAGCGACGAGGCCGACGAGCCACGGGATCGCGGCGACGAGCCCGACCTGCCAGCCGACGTCCTGCCCGAGGAGCGACGACACCTGCTGCGGGAGGTAGAACGTCGTGCCGTACACGGCGACCTGCAGGCAGAAGTAGATGATCGTGAAGTACCAGACGCGGCCGCTCGCCATCGCCTTCCAGATGCCCGTCGGGCCGTCCGCGTTCCGGGCGTGGTCCTCGCGCGCCATCGCCGCGGTGAGCGACGCCTTCTGCCCGTCGTCGAGCCACTTCGCCTGCTGCGGGCTGTTCGTCAGGAAGAACAACGCGGCCACCCCGGCGAGCACCGCGAGGATGCCCTCACCGAAGAACATCACCTGCCAGCCGTGCCAGGGCGTGACCTGGTCGCCGACGCTGATGAGGCCCCCGGACAACGGGGCGCCGATCATCTGCGAGAACGGCTGCGCGAGGTAGAAGATGGCGAACATCCGCACGCGGACCTTGTTCGGGAACCACTCCGACAGGTACATGATCACGCCCGGGAACAGGCCGGCCTCGGTCACACCGAGCAGGAAGCGCAGGACGATGAACATCGTGTCGTTCGTCGTGAAGGAGAACAGCGCAGCGACGATGCCCCACGTGACGGCGATGCGGGCGAGCCAGAACCGTGCCCCGAAGCGCTTGAGCAACAGGTTCGACGGGATCTCGAAGATCGCGTAGCCGACGAAGAAGATGCCGGCGCCGAGCGCGAAGGCCGCGTCGGAGATGTTCCGGTCGACGCTCAGGGCCTCTTCGGCGAACCCGACGTTGGTGCGGTCGAGGAACGCGACGAAGTACAGGATGACGAGCATCGGCATCAGGTGCTTCGTCGCCTTGCCGATCGCCGACTTCAGGGCGGGGTCGTTGGTGGACCCCAGGGCGGGGGCAGGGGGAAGTGACACGGGGTTCGCTCCTTTGCGAGCACGGTGCGGTTCTGGGGTCGGCCGACGGGCGGTGCGACGGTCCGTCGGTCGGACTGGAGGCACGGATCGCGTTGAGCGGTCCGCGTGCGGTCCGTGGGGCGGTCGGCCCTAGTGCATGTAGAGGCCGCCGTCGACGTTCAGCGTCTGCCCGGTGACGAACCCGGCGTCCTCGCTGATCAGGTACGCGATCGCCGCGGCGATGTCGCGCGGGGTGCCGATCCGCGGGAGCACGCCGTCGGCCGCCATGGCGGTCTTGCGTTCCTCGGAGAGCGTGCCGCCCATGATGTCGGTGTCGATCGGTCCGGGTGCGATCGCGTTCACGGTGATGCCCCGGTGGCCGAGTTCGCGGGCCATGCCGCGGGTGAGTCCGATGACCCCGGCCTTCGCGACCGAGTACGGCGTCTTGCTGAAGGTGCCGCCGCCGCGCTGGGCGGAGACCGACGACAGGTTGACGATGCGGCCGTACCCGTGCTCGACCATGGACTGCGCTGCCCGCAGGCTCGCGAAGTGCACGCCGTCGAGGTTGATGCTCAGGACGCGGTGCCACTCCCCTTCGGGCAGGTCGAGGTACTCGTGGGCGGACGAGACGCCCGCGAGGTTCACGAGTGCCGCGATCGGCGGCAGCGCGGCCTCGATCGTGTCGAACGCGGCGCGGACGGCGGCCTCGTCGGCGACGTTCGCCCCGGCGCCGACGGCCTGGACGCCGTGCTGCTCGCGGAGCTCGGCTGCGACCTGCTCGCTCGCGGCCTGGTCGAGGTCGATGATGCCGACGTTCCAGCCCTGCTCGGCGAGGTGGTGGGCGGTGGCACGGCCGATGCCGCGCGGTGACGCCGCGCCGGTGAGGACGACGGTCTGCTGTTCGGTGCTCATGTTCGGTCCCCTCAGTGGATCGGTGCCGGGCCGAGGTCGTCGAGCAGCTGCTGCATCGCGACGTAGGCCTTGTTCCGGTAGGCGACGAGCTCCGGGGTCCGGTCGGCGGGCACCTCGAGGTAGCCGGCGCCGGACTTCGTGCCGAGCTCGCCCGCGTCGACGTGCTGCTGCAGCGACGGCGGGGTCGCGAAGCGTTCGGGCCACCGGGTCTGCAGCGACTCGAAGCAGAACGCGTAGACGTCGAGGCCGGCCATGTCGGCGATCGCGAACGGGCCGAAGAACGGCAGGCGGAAGCCGAACGTGGTGCGCACGATGGTGTCGATGTCGTCGGGGCTGGCGATGCCCTCGTCGGCGATCTTCGTCGCCTCCTCGAACAGGGCGTACTGCAGCCGGTTCAGCACGAAGCCCGTCGAGTCCTTGACGCGCGCCGACTGCTTGCCGGTCGCGGCGACGACGGTCTCGCCGACGGTGATCGCGTGTTCGTTCGTGGTCGGGTGCGGGATGAGCTCGACGCCGGGGATGAACGGAGCCGGGTTCGAGAAGTGCACGCCGAGGAACCGCTCCGGCCCGGTGACGGCCTCGGCGAGCGACTCGATGAGGATCGTCGAGGTGTTCGACCCGATCACGGCGTCCGGTCGGGCGGCTGCGCAGATCCGACGGAGGGTCGCGTGCTTGATCTCGATCTTCTCCGGGACCGCTTCCTCGATGAAGTCGGCCGTGGCGACCGCTTCCTCGATGGAGTCGGCGGCGCTGAGGTGGGCGTCGACGCGTGCCACGGCGTCGGCGGGGAACAGGCCGTCCGCGACGAACTGCTCCGTCTCCGCGATGAGCCGGGCCCGGTTGGACGCGGCGATCTCGGCGGAGACGTCGGCGATCCGGACGGTGTGCCCGGCGAGGGCGAGGACCTGGGCGATCCCGCCGCCCATGTACCCGGACCCGACGACGGCGATGTCGAGGGTGCTCGTGCTCATCGGTGGTCTCCTCGTGTCGACGTCCCGACCACGGAGGTGGCGAGGACGGATCGGATGTACTGCTGGTTGGTGGCGCAGACGCCGAGGCTGTCCCCGCCGTACTGCTCGGTCATGACGATGCCGCGGAAGCCGTCGGCGACGGCGTCGCGGAGGACCTGGCGGTAGTTGATGAGCCCCGCTTCCATGGTGCTCGGGGCACTCGTCGCCCAGCTGCCGTCGCCCGCTTCGTCCCGCGTGTAGTTCTTCACGTGCAGGTAGTTCGTGTACGGCAGGGTCTTCGCGAACAGCTCCTTCCAGTCCTCCACCGGACGGTGCAGGCGGATGAGGTTCGCGACGTCGGCGTTCAGGCCGACGGTGTCCAGGCCGATCTCCTCGATGAGCCGGACGGCGCTGTCGGCGGTGCCGAGGTAGGTGTCCTCGTACAGCTCGAGGGCCATCGGCAGCCCGACGCTCGCCGCGTGCTCCCCCAGCTCCCGTAGGCGTCGCACCGCAGCGGCGCGCACCTCGGGGTCCTCGGGGTCCTTCGGTCCCTGGGCGGTCCAGAACCAGAGCGCCTTGCGCTGTGCCTCGTTGAACGGCTGGTGCAGCCCGGTCGAGAACACCTGCATGCCCCACTCGGCCGCCGCGTCGATCGTGCGGTGGGCGTAGGCGAGGTTGTCCTCCTCGTGCCCGGGCTGCACGACGCTCTTGCGCTGCAGGTGCACGGACGGGATCCCGACGCCGTGCGACCTCGCGATCGCGAACAGCTCGTCGCGTCGTGACCGTTCGAGGTCGGCGGGCCGGATGTGGCTGTCGGCGAGCTCGGCGAGCGAGAACCCGACGGCCTCGATCTGCGCGAAGACGTCGTCCCAGACCGCGGGGTCGGCGTCGTGGAAGGCGACGCCGTCGCGCGTGACCGGCGGGAACCCGTGCAGGCAGGTGGCGATCGGCCAGGTGTCCGACGTCCAGGTGGCGGGGTTCCAGTCCTGGTCGACCCAGTCCTGTGGTGTGCTCACGGAATGCTCCCTCGCATGTGTCGGTTCGGCGGTGAACCTCTTTCCTATAGGAAAGATACTCATGCGCAGGCGAAATGCAACCCGTCGGGCCCTACCCGGCGTGCGACGCGTCCGCGCGGGACCGGAGCCGCACGGCGTCGATGTGGTGCCGCATCGCCGCCACGGCCTCGGTCGGGCCCACCGCGAGGGCGTCGAGCACGGCGCGGTGCTCGGCGACCGCGCGCTCGGTGTCGTCGCCGCCACCCTCGACGATCTGCCGCATCCGGTGCACCCGGGTCGTGATGATCTCGGACATCTCCTCGAGGAACGGGTTCCGGGTCGCGTCGAAGACCAGCTGGTGGAACTGCCAGTCGCTCCGGAAGAACCGGGCCATGAGCTCCTCCGGTGCGTCGCCCGCCCCCACCGCCGCGACCTCCTCGGCGACCGCCGCCTGCTCCTCGAGCGCGCGGGCCAACCGGACGCGCAGCGCCGCCACGTCACCGCGGGCGGCGAGGTCCACGGCACCGCTCTCGACGATGAGCCGCGCGTCGAACAGCGCCTCGAGCTGGTCGCCGGCGAGGGGTGGCGACACCCGGTACCCCTTGTTCGCCTCGCGCGTCACGAGCCCGGTGCGCTCGAGTTGGACGAGCGCCTCGCGCACCGGTGTCGGGGACACCCCGAGGGTCCGTGCGAGTCCGTCGATCGACAGCCGCATGCCGGGTTCCACGTCGTGGCCCATCAGGACGTCGAGCACCCGGTCGTAGACGCGGTCGCGCAGACCGAGCTGCGTGATGCGTTCGGTCCCGAACCCGGGCATCGTGGCGGACATGTCTCGATCCTAGAGAATCGAGGAATCAGTACAGGGCATCGATCCCCAGGACGTCGCCGAGGCCGAGCGTGCGCTGGCCGACCTCGCAGGTCGTCGACGCCGGCTTCATCACGAGCCCGCTGTTCTGCGCGGTGTGTCCGAGTCCGAAGGCGTGCCCCCACTCGTGCGTGGCCACGCCACGCAGGTCGAACCGCGCGCCGGAGCACGTCGTGGTGCCCGACCAGGCGGCGGCGGTCGAGTACCGCTGGTCGACCTCGATGGCGACACCGGAGCGCGACCAGACGCAGGTCACCGCCAGCGTCCCGGACTTCAGGCTCCCCCACCCGATGACGCTCGCACCGCTCGACGCCCCGCACCCGCCCGTCGCGGTGACGCCGATCGCCTGGGTGGTGTTCCCGAGGAGGCGTTCGCCGGCCGTCGTCGTGACGGACTTCCCGCACGCCGCCACGGCACCCGTCCAGGCATCCGCACCGGCTCGGATGACCGTCGCCCCGGCGACCTTCTGCCCACCCGGGTTGTAGCTCCAGTCGATCGGGGCGGCCCACCGGAATCCGAGCTTCGTGTAGGTCTTGTTGCTGCAGCTGGAGGCCGGCTTCGCCGTGGTGGCCGCAGCCGCCGCGGACGTCACCGCCGAACGGCGATGCGCCGCGGCACGCTCCTTCCGGACGGCAGCGGGCGACCCGGTCCAGACGTGGTCGATCCGCACCGCGAGCCCGGCCGGGCCCGTGTTCGTGATCGAGACGTCGCCGGGGTCGATCGCACCGGCGGACGCCACCGGCAGGGCGGAGACCGTCGTGCCCGCCCGGGGCACCGTGAACCGTCGGCCGTCGGGCAGCACGACGGTGCCCGAGGACACCGCGCAGCCGCCGGACAACTCCGCAATGGTGATCCGGTCCCCGCGACACGACGGTGCAGCGCCGGCGGGCGGGCCGCCGACCGACGAGACGACGATCGCGGTCACCGCGATCCCGAGCACGACCGCCCCTGCGGTCACTGGAGCCATGCGCACGATCCGACCCTCCTGGTCCCCTGCTGCCACCCAGTCCCTTGTGTGGCGGAGTCAGTGTGCGGAGCAGGTGACGACGCGGTCAAGCCCCCCGAACTGGCCTGTGCGGAGCGCGGCCGGATGTGCCGTCGGGCCCGGTCTACCGGTCGCGGCGGGGCGTGGTCGCCTTGTCGATCCGCGTCCCGACGATGTCGGCCGTGGTCTCGGCGAACGCTGCGGTCATGTGGTGCCGGTCGAAGTAGACGATCAGTCCGCCCACCACCGTGTGGCAGGTCCCCTCGGTGCAGAACAGGTCGGTCACGTCCACGACCGGGGCCTTGACGGCGGCCGCGGCCCGGAGCATCGGGTCCTGATCGGCCGCGAGCTGCGCCCGTGCCAGCGGTGTCGTGCACGGGTCGGCGTCGTCCATGTGCTGCGCGACGCACTGCGGGACGTTCACCTCGGCGGAGATCGGGTCGTCGCGGAGTGCCACGACCTGCTTGCCACCGGCGAGGAGCGGCTTCCACACCGATTCGAAGTCGTCCGCCGTCAGCGACCGCCACGGCGCCGGAGCGTCGGTGTAGGCGCGCGTGTAGTTGGTGAAGACCACGGCCTGCACGTCCGTCGACCGCAGGATGTCGCGCTGCACCGAGGCGCCCCACGTGGCGCAGCTGGTGACGGTGGCGGGCTGACCGTTGTTCGCCGCGGCGATCCCCGGGATGCCGAGGCCCGCGCAGTAGCTCTTCAGGTAGGTGACGAACTCGATGCGGTGCTGCTTGCCGTACCGGTCGAGCGGCAGGAGGTACTGACCGGCGTGGGAGTCGCCCACGAGCGCGATCCGCTTGACCGGCTGTTCGGTGTCGCCGATGCGGCACGTCATCACGTCCGTCTGCGTGAGGCCCTGCTTGCACGGGTCGTCCACCGCGACGCCCTTGCCGATGTCGGACCGGGCGACCCCCGGGACGGTGAGGGCGTTCGGCCGGTTCGGGTCCGCACAGTCCGGGTCGCCCACCGCGAGCGCGCCGACGCACGGTCGCTGCTCACTGAGCGAGCTCCGCATCGCGTCGGCCCGTGCCTCGTTGGTGGCGTTCGTCGCCGCGGCCACGGAGGTGGACATCCCGAGCACAAGCACCGCGGTCGCGACGCCGGCCACGACCGAGACGAGCGGGCGCCGGTCGGTGAGCGCCGGCATGGTGCGCGCGGGGTCCTCGACGAACCGCTTCGTCAGGGTCGCGAGCACGAGCGAGAGCACGATCACCGCGAGCTTCGACTTGAAGCCGAGCGGGTGGTCGAGCGCGAAGGGCACGATCGTCAGGATCGGCCAGTGCCAGAGGTAGAGCGAGTACGAGATGCCGCCCAGCCACTGGACGCGCGGGAGCCGTGCGGCGTGGGTCGGCGACCACCAGATGTGCGGCGTGCCGGCGGCGATCACCAGCATCGTCCCGACCACCGGGAGCAGTGCGGTCCAGCCGGGGAACGGCGTCGCCTCGGTGAAGAAGAACAGTGCGGCGGCGATCATCGCCAGCCCGACCCAGCTCATCGACGCGGCGACCTCCCGGCGGGGCTTGTGCCGACCGAAGGTCACGAACGCCAGGATCCCGCCGAGGCCGAGCTCCCACGCGCGGGTCGTGGTGTCGAAGTAGGCGGTGGAGGGCGACGTGATCGTCATCACCACGGAGAGCACGAGGCTGACGGCGGTGATGCCGGCCAGGACGAAGAAGACCCGTCGCGCCGGGCTGATCCCCCGACGCCGTCGCGGCAGCGCGAGCACCCCCAGGACGATGAGCGGCCAGGCGATGTAGAACTGCTCCTCCACCGACAACGACCAGAAGTGCTGCACGGGCGACGCGGCGTCGTCCGCCCCGAGGTAGTCGATGCTCGACGCGGACAGCACCCAGTTCTGCACGGACACGGCGGACGCGGCGAACTCGTGGAAGTACTGCACCCACTGCACCTGCGGGACCCAGACGAACGTCGCGATCGCGGTGGCGACGAGCACCAGCGTGCTCGCGGGCAGGAGCCGTCGGACGCGGCGGGCCCAGAACCCGGCGAGGTCGACCCGACGGGTCTTCTCCGTCTCGCGCAGGAGGTGGCCGATGATGAGGTAGCCCGAGATGACGAAGAACACGTCGACACCGACGTAGCCGCCGGTCAGTCGGTTCGGCCACAGGTGGTACAGCACGACGGAGCCGACGGCGATCGCACGCAGGGCCTGGATCTCCGGCCGGAAGCGCCCCTCGACCTGCTGCATGACACGCGTACTGATCGTCGGCTCCCCGCCCTCGGCACCGCCACCCTCTCGCGGCGGCGATGTTTCGCCTCCGGGAGCCTACAGCGCGCGCCGTCGACGGTCGAACGTGGCCGCTCAGGGCACCTGCGCGAACCTCGGTGCCCCGCGGTCGCGCAACCGGAACCCGAGGTGCTGGTACAGCCCGATCGCCCCCGTGTTCCCCGCCGCCGCGTGCATGAGCGGCGTCTCGCCGCGCTGCCGGATGCCGTACGCGACGTCGAGCACCAGCCGTCGGCCGAGCCCCTGCCCGCGGAACCCGGCGTCGGTGCACACGGCGCTGATCTCGGTCCACCCCGGCGGGTGCAGGCGCTCCCCGGCCATGGCGACGAGGCGTCCCTCGCGCCGGACGCCGACGTACCGTCCGAGCTCGATCGTGCGCGGCAGGAACGGTCCGGGCTGCGTGCGCGCGATGAGTTCGAGGATCTCCGGGACGTCGTCCGGCGTGAGCTCGACCGCCTCGGGGTCCGGGGCGCCCTCGACGGTCTCGCCGGTGAGCTGCACGCCGCCGGATCCCTCGACCGCCGTCCACCCCTCCGGGAGCACCGCGGACGCGCCGACACCGAAGACCGCCCCGGGGCCGAGCAGCGCGCGGACGTCGTCCCAGTCCTGCTCGGTGGGCTCCGACGGGATGCCGGTCCACACCGAGACGTCGGGCAGGTACCGAGCGACCTCGCCGCGACGCTCGGCGAACCGGGCGTGGTGGCCGTTGAGGGAGGCGAGTGCGGGGTTGTCCAGCACGCGCGTCGGGGTGCCGTCGTCCGCGACCGACAGGTCGAGCGTCCGCAGGGCCGCGCCGCGGGCGTCGCCCTCGCGGAACCCGAGGTCCTCGATCCGCCGTCGGTCGCCGTCCGCCCACCCGGTGGTGTCGGCGACCACGGCCGCGGCGTACCGGCGGCGGGCGAGTGCCACGACCGCGCCGACATCGGACGCGGTGGTCAGGGCGACCTCGCCGGGTCGGGTCAGGTCGGTCGCGTCGGCACTCGTGGTCATGGGTCCATCCTGCGACCCCGCCCACGACGGACACGCCATCGTTGCACCGCGTGACGCGGTCGAGCGCAGCCGCGTGACGCGGGCTAGTGCAGCCGTGCGGCCAGGAACCCCACCATCCGCCGCACGAGTCCGGCACGTGAGGACGCCCGCCGGTACTCGTGGCCCTCGCCCGCGAGTTCCAGGTACTCCACGTCGTGCGACCGTGCACGCAGGGCCGCGACGACCTGGTGCGCCTCACCGATCGGGACGTTCGTGTCGAGCTCGCCGTGCACCACGAGCAGCGGTGCGGTGACGTCGTCGACCGCGCGCATCGGGGAGAGCGACCCCAGCAGTGCGGCGTCGTCGACGGGGTGCCCGTACTTCGTCGCCGCGGCGGCGGCGATCCACGGCTCGGTGTCCCGGTAGAAGGTCGCGAAGTCGCTCATCCCGCACACCGCGACCCCGGCCGCGAAGACGTCCGGGGTGAACGCGAGCGACGCCAGGGTGGCGTACCCGCCGTAGGACCGACCCTCGACGGCGACCCGGGAGCGGTCGGCGTACCCGCCCGACACCAGGAAACGCGCGCAGTCCACGACGTCGGCGAGCGCGTTCCAGCGCAGCGCGAGGTCGTCGGCGTGCACGAAGTCGCGTCCGTACCCGCTGGACCCGCGGATGTTCGGCGCGAACACGGTGATCCCCGCCGCGGCGAGCGCCTGGTGCTGCGGGGAGAAGGTGGGTCGTTCCTGCGACTCCGGTCCGCCGTGCAGGTGCAGCATCGCTGCGCGCGGGCCGGGAGGCACGACACCGGCAGCGGGGTCGCCGCCGGTCGCCGGTGCGGCGGGCTCCACCGCCCGGTACAGCCAGCCGGTCAGCTCCAGTCCGTCGCGCGCGGTGAACCGCTCGAGGGTCGGCTCGACGAGGGCCGCGTCCGGCAGCGCGGGCACGTCCGTGACCCGGCTCCACGTGAGCGCGTTGGTGTCGAGCCGCCAGAGCTCGCGCGGCCGGGTGGGTCCCTCGACCGCGAGGATGACGCTCCGGCCGTCCCGGCTGAGGACGGGGTCGGTGACGACGTACCCGGGCAGGTCCGGCACGGGCGTCCGCGAGGCGTCGTGCGTGTTGATGAGGTCGAGCTCGCTCCGGCCGTCCACGTTCCACCCGAGCAGCAGCGTCCGGCCGGCGTCGTCGGCGTCGAGGTACTCGAGTTCGGCGTCGGCGCGCTCGACGATCCGGCGGGGCCGCCCGCGCCACCCGTGCGGCCCGACCGGCTGGGCGACGAGTCCGCGGCGGGGCAGCCCGGCCTCGGTGGCGACGTAGGCGACGAGCGGGCTGGTCTCGCTGGCGGGTGCCGGGCGCAGGAACGCGATCTCGGCGGACCCCTCCGGCGGGTCGGTCAGGAGCGGGTGGCTCTCGTCGGTGAGCCGGTCGACGGCGACGACGAACTCCTGTCCGCGCTGCCCGTCCCGCAGGACGACGAGGCGTTCCTCGACGGAGAGGTCGAGGATGTGGATGAGCTCCCCGACGGCGAGGTCGTCGCGGTCGCCGGAGACCGGGTCGACCAGGTACGAGCGGGCCGGCTGGTCGGGCTCGGTCGACGGCAGGGTGATGACGACCCGGTGGCCGCTGCGGCTCCACGGCCCGAGCTCGGCGTGCTGGTACCGCGAACCGGCGATCTGCGCCGCGTTGCTGCCGTCCGGACGCACGACCCACACCTGTTGCTTCACGCCGCCGTCGGTCGCGATGGCGACGGCGAGCCACTCGCCGTCGGACGACCACGTGACCCGGATCACCGGGTCGTCGGACAGCCGGATCCGCACCGGTTCGGGCGGGGCGCCGTCGACGACGACGTCCTGCACGAAGACCTCGGGGGTGCCGTGCCGGTCGCTGACGAACGCCACCCGACGCGCGTTCCGCGTCATGGTGGGTCCCCACGATCCCCAGGCCGCGACGAGGCGCTCGCCCAGGTCGGCCGCCTGCTCGACGCGCGCCGACGACGCGACCGGTGTCGTGCCTCCAGTCCGGACGGACGCCACGTTCACCGCACCCCCTGCTGCTGCAGCCACATCTCGATCAGGCCGAGCTGCCACAGCGCGTTCGCCCCGATCTCGGTCCTGGTGCTGTTCGGGTCCTGGAGCATCCGTTCGACCGTCGCCGGGTCGAACAGCCCGCGTTCCCGCGCCTCCGGGGCGTGCAGCGCGACCCGGACGCGCTCCAGGTAGGGGCCTTCGAGCTGCCGGATCGCCGGCACCGGGAACGACCCCTTGCTGCGGTCGATGACACTGTCGGGCACGATGCCGCGCGAGGCGCGCTTCATGACCCCCTTGCCGCCGTCGGTCAGCTTGAGCGCCGGCGGGATCGCGCCGGCGAGCTCGACGAACTCGTGGTCGAGGAACGGGACCCGGGCCTCGAGGCCCCACGCCATCGTCATGTTGTCCACCCGCTTCACCGGGTCGTCGACGAGCATGATCGTCGTGTCGCTGCGCAGTGCCGCGTCCACGCTGGTCTCGGCACCCGGTCGTGCGAACTCGCGGTCCACGAACGCCGACGGGGTGTCGTCGTCGCTCCGCCAGCGTTCCCCGAGCAGCCCCTGCAGTGCGGGCCAGCGGCGGTCCATGAACACCGACCGGTAGGCCTCCGCAGCCTGGTCCCGCGGGACGTCGGCGAGCGGCGGGTACCAGTCGTAGCCGGCCAGGACCTCGTCGGCGCCCTGACCGGACTGCACGACCTTGACGTGCTGCGAGACCTCCTGGGACAGCAGGTAGAAGGCGACGCAGTCGTGGCTGACCATGGGTTCGCTCATCGCTGCGACCGCGCCGTCGATGCCGTCGAGCAACCGCGACGACGGGATGTGGATGCGGTGGTGGTCGGTGCCGAAGTGTCGTGCGACCTCGTCCGAGTACTCGAACTCGTCGCCGGACTCCCCACCGGCCGCCTCGAAGCCGATGCTGAACGTGGCGAGGTCCCGCTGACCGGCCTCGGCGAGCAGCCCGACGACGAGCGAGGAGTCGATCCCGCCGGACAGCAGCACCCCAACCGGCACGTCGGCGACCATGCGCCGCTGGACCGCGGTGCGGAGCGATCCGATGAACGCCTCCTGCCAGTCCTCGTCGGACCGGTCCGCCGCGGCCGGGTCACGCTCGAACCGGGGCTGCCAGTAGGTCGTGTCGACGGACTCGCCCGACGGTTCGACCACCCGGACGGTCGCCGGGGGCAGCTTGCCGACACCGGCGAGGATGGTGCGCGGCGCCGGGACGATCGAGTGGAAGCTCATGTACGACGCGAAGGCGACCGGGTCGATGGACGTGTCCACCCCGGCGCGGCGTCCGCCGGCGTCCGACGTGTCCCCCGCCAGGATCGCCGGCAGGGAGCTCGCGAACCGCAGTCCGCCGGGCACCGCCGCGACGTAGAGCGGCTTGATGCCGAGCCGGTCGCGGGCCAGCACGAGCCGACCGCTGGCGTGCTCCCAGATCGCGATCGCGAACATGCCGATCAGGTGCTCGACGAACGCGGTGCCCCACTCGGCGTAGGCGGCGACGATGACCTCGGTGTCCGAGGTGGAGTCGAACGTGTGCCCCTTGCCGTGCAGTTCGTCGCGGAGCTGCCGGTAGTTGTAGACCATGCCGTTGTAGGCGATCGTCAGCCCGAGCCGTGACACCACCATCGGCTGCGCGCCGGCCGTGGACAGGTCGACGATCGACAGTCGGCGGTGCCCGAGCGCGACCGGTCCCCGGGCCCAGAGTCCGTCGCCGTCCGGTCCGCGGTGCCGCAGGCACCCGGTCATCCGGGCGACCGCCCCGACGTCCGGCGCCGTGCCGTCGAACCGGATCTCGCCCGCGAGTCCGCACATCAGCTGTCTCCCTGCGTCTGTCCTGCTCCGGTGATCCAGGTGTCCTTCGCGCCGCCGCCCCGCGAGGAGTTCACGACCATGCTGCCCTCGGGCGCGACCCGGGTCAGCGCGACGTCGGCGAGGTGGGTGTCGTCCGGCCCCGTCCCCGTGACGTACACGAAGGCCCGGAGGTCCACGTGCCGGGGGTCGAGTCCCGCCGGCCCGATCGTCGGGTGCGAGGACAGCTGCACGACCTCCTGCCCGACCCACCCCGCGGGGTTCGCGGCGATCTCGCGTCGGCGTTCGGCGACCTCGGGTGCGCTCGCGCTCGGGCCGATCAGGACGTCGCGCCCGCCCTCGCCGTCGACGGGCTTCGTGACGAGTTCGCCGACCCGGTCGAGCACGGACAGGCGTTCGCCCTCGATGCTGGTCCGGTAGGTGGGCACCGCTTCGAGGAGCGGCTTCTCGTCGAGGTAGTACCAGATGAGGTCCGGGACGTTCACGTACATCGCCTTGTCGTCGACCAGGGCGTTGCCCGGGGCGTTGGCGAGGTGCACGCGTCCGGCCGCCGCGACGTCGAGGATCCGGGCGCCGAGGTCCGGCGCGTGCTCGGCGGTCAGGGCGCTCGCGTCGCGTTCGATCCGCAGGTACAGCCCGTCCAGCACCTCGCCGGTCGCCGCGACGACGACCCGGCCGTCGCGGACGTCCAGGTCGGAGCCGGCCAGGAGGCGCAGCCCGGCCCCGTCGGCCAGCCTGCGGTGCTCGAACCACGCGCCGGCGGCGGGGCCGTCGCTGATCAGCGCGATCACCGGGTCTGGGTTGCCGGTCACGGCGGTGGCGTTGGTCCGCAGGGTGTCGCCGAGGAGCGCGGTCACCTGCGCGGGGTCGCGCAGGTCCGCCGGACGCGGGGCGTCCGGCACCACCTCGTCCATCAGCTCGCGCAGGGCGATGCCGTACGCGACGCCCGACGGCGAGCGGACGTTGTCCTCGAGCACGCGCCACCCGCCGAACTCGTTGCGCACCAGGTCGAACCCCATCACCGGCGCACGGACGGCCGTGGCGGGGAGGCGCGCCGCGTCCGGGTCCCAGCCGTTCGCGCCGACGAACTGGTGCTCGTCCATCGCCCCGTCGGCCACGATCCGCCGCTCGCCGTAGGCGTCCCGGAGGAACAGCTCGATGGCCCGGGCGCGCTGCCCGAGCCCTGCCGCGAGCTGGCTCCACTCGTAGGCGCTGATCGTGCGCGGCACCAGGTCGCACCCGAACGTCTGCACGCCGCCGTCCACCACGAAGCCGACCTCGTGCTCCCGGGTCCAGGCGTCGCGGGCGGCGCACCGCTCGATCGTCGTCTCGGCGTCCCAGTCGCGGAAGAACACCGCGAGGTCGCGGAACGCCGGACGCGGACGCGCGCCGGGACCGACCGCCTCGTCACCGGCGCGGACACGGTACGACGGCAGGGTCACGGTGGGGTGCTCGGTCCGACCGGAGGGCGTGCCGGCGGTGTCCTGGACGACCGACGCCACGACGTCGTCGAGTTCACCGCGCTCGGCATAAGCGGTGCGCTGGCGGTCGGTGGAGTTGCCCCGGGCGAGGGTGTCCTCGAGGAGGCCGGCGACCGTTCCCCAGTCCCCGAGTTCCTCGAGCTCCGGTCGGAGTCGGGACACGAGCTGGCGCACGGCGGTCTCGGCGGGCAGGCGCGCCGGGTGCTGCCCGAGGCCGAGCAGCTCGCCGGTCAGGCCGCTGCGTGCCGCCTGCCACATCGCCGCGCGGTGCAACGGCTCGCTGCGCGGGTGCCACTCGGCACCGGACTCGACCGACTTCTCCGCCTTGCGGACGGCCGCACGGAACAGCCCGGCGATGAGCACGGCGTCGTCGACGATCGGGGTCGCGTCGCAGACCCTGAGCTCGAGCGTCGGCGCGTGCGACGAGGGCCGGACGTCGAAGTAGGCCATCTTCTTGTCCGCGATGACCCCCGAGGCGATCAGGTCGTCGAGGACCTTGTCGTACTCGGCGGCGTCCGCGACCCGGCCGAAACTGCCGGCGGACGGCCACCGCTGCCAGATGATGCTCCGGAACGACGAGTACCCGGTGTCCTGGCCGTTCCAGAACGGACTCGACGCGCTGAGCGCCAGCAGCACCGGCAGCACCGGGGCCACCCGCTGGGCGATCTGCACGGCCAGGTCACGGTCGCTCACCCCGACGTGCACCTGCAGGCCGCAGATGAGCTGTTCGTCGACGAGCATCCGGTACTGCTCCTGCATGCGGCCGTAGCGGCCGCCGGAGGTCAGCTCGAAGTCGGCGTACTCGGACCGTGGCGCGGTGCCGGCCGCCGCGATCGTGACCCCGGCGGGAGCGATCGCCGCGCTGAGCTCGGTGCGCAGGTCGACGATCACCCGCCGGAGGTCGTCGAGGGTCCGCACCACGGGGGTGTTCGTCTCGATCGTCGTGCGCTGGAGTTCCGCGCCGAAACGGTCGGCGGGCAGCTTGGGCAGAAGGCGCGGGGCCTTCGCGGAAAGTCGGCCGGACTCGAGGTCGATGAGGTGCAGCTCTTCCTCGGCGCCGAGCGTCAGCTCTGCACTCATGTCTGGAACCTATCGCCGGGACCCGCGAGCGTCCCCACCTCGCAGGAGATCGTCGCACGCCCGAAACATCGTCCGACGGGGTACACCCCGCTGGGAGCGACGCCGCGCGGCACCGTAGGAACGAAGCATGCCCACCACCGTGTTCTGCCTGCACGCCCTCGGCTCGAGTTCCGAGGAGTTCGCGGGTCTGCGCAGCCGCCTCGCCGGGACCCTGGACCTGATCGGGATCGACCTGCCCGGGTTCGGGACGAGCACCGCGGCGACCGGCACCACGGTCGAGGAGATGGTCGTGCTCGTCGAGCGGGCGATCGGCCGCAGCGGCGCCACCGACTGGGCGCTCGTCGGGCACTCGATGGGCGGCAAGGTCGCGTCGGTCGTGGCGTCCCGCACCGTCGACGGCACGAACGGCCTGTTCGGGCTGCGCGCCGTCGTGCTGATGGCCGCGTCGCCGCTCTCGCCGGAACCGATGGCCGAGGACCGCCGGCAGAGCATGCTCGACTGGGCCGCCGACGGTGAGATCGGTCCGGACGAGGCCGAGGAGTTCGTCGACGCGAACACCGCGTCACGGTTGGCGCCCGAGCCCCACACCAGCGCCGTGCAGGACGTCCAGCGCGCCGTGCCGCAGGCCTGGACGGACTGGCTGGTGCGCGGCAGCCGGGAGGACTGGTCGACCGTGTTCCCGCCGAACCCGGTACCGGCCCTGGTGCTCGCCGGTGCCGAGGACGGCGACCTCGGTCCGGACGCCCAACGCTCGCTGAACCTGCCGCACTGGACCGCGGGCGAGTTCGACGTCGTGCCCGGAGCCGCGCACCTGCTGCCGTGGGAACAGCCGGACGAGGTCGCCGACCGCATCCGGGACTTCTGGCGACGTCGCGTCGACCAGGGACCGGTCGTCCCCGCCGACACCGCCCGCGTGATCGCGTCACCGCGGGTCAGTGCCCGGACCCGCGGCATCCTGGCCGTCCGGGCGCTCCCGGACGACCCCGACCGGGAACCGCGCGCCCTCACCCGCGGACAGCTCGACACGCTCCGTGCCCTGGCGCGGGTCGTCGTGCCGCAGCCCGGTGACCGCCCCGTCGACCTCGCCCTGCGCGTCGACGACCAGCTCGCCGAGGGGCTCGGCGACGGGTGGCGTCCCGACGGTCTGCCCGCCGACGTCGAGGCCTACCGTGCCGGGCTCGACGCGCTCCAGGCATCGGCCGCTCACGGCGACGACCACCTCGCCACCGACCTCCGGACCGTGACCGAGGGCGGGTTCACGCCGACGTCCGGACCGTTCGACGCGGAGCAGCTGCGCGCCTGGGCCGAGGACGCCGCGGTCGACCTCGCCAAGCAGTGGATGGCACACCCCGCGACGATGGCCGCGGTCGACTACGACGGGTTCGCCAACGGCGGCGACGGGCTCCGGAAGCAGGGCTTCCTGCTGCTCGGGGCCGACCGACGCGAAGCATGGGAACCGACGGGAGCAGCACGATGAGACTCGACCAGCAGCGACGGTACGACGAGGACGAGGTCGTCGACGTGGTCGTCGTCGGGACCGGTGCCGGCGGCGCGCCCCTGCTCGCCACCCTCGCGCGCCGCGGCCTGCGCGTCGTGGCGCTGGAGGCCGGCCCGAACACCGAGCCGGGCGACCACACCCCGGACGAGGTCGAAGCGCCCAGCGACATCAACTGGATGGACGAGCGGATCAGCGGCGGCAGCGCCCCGACCGCGTTCGGACCGAACAACAGCGGCACGGGCGTCGGCGGGTCCACCCTGCACTGGGGCGCGTTCACCCCGCGACCGACCGAGCACGACATCCGGCTCCGCAGGGACTCCGGGCAGGGCGAGGACTGGCCGATCGACCACGCCGAGCTCACCGGCTGGATCGAGCAGGTGGAGCACGACGTCGGCGTCGCCGGACCCGCGCACTACCCGTGGGACCCCGCGCGCCGCTACCGGATGGGGCCGCCGGCACGGAACGCCTCGTCGGACATGATGATGCGCGGTGCCGCCGCCGTGGGGATCACCGCGACGGACGCCCCCGTCGGCCTGACCACCGAGGACCGGCACCAGGAGCACCACGGTCTCCGCCAGGCCTGCGTCGCCTGCGGTTCGTGCCACCAGGGCTGCCGGAACGGGGCGAAGGTGTCGATGGACACCACCTACCTGCCGGCCGCGGTCGCGTTCGGCGCCGAGATCCGCGCCGAGGCGTTCGTGCACGGCATCGAGCTCGACGCCCGTGGCGAGGTCGAGGCGGTCGTGTACCGCCAGGACGGCCGCGACCACCGGCAGCGGTGCCGCACGCTCGTCCTCGCCGCCGGCGGGATCGAGACGCCGCGGCTGCTCCTGCACACCGGGCTCGCGAACAGCAGCGGGCAGGTCGGCCGGAACTTCACCGCGCACGGCGCCACCCAGGTGTGGGCGACCTTCGACGAGTCGATGCGGTCCTACCGCGGGTACCCGTCGTCGATCATCACCGAGGACTTCGTCCGCCCGGCCGACGCCGACTTCGCCGGCGGGTACCTCATCCAGAGCCTCGGCGTGCAACCGCTCACCCTGACGACCACGCTCGTGCGCGGCGGCGGGCTCCGCGGCGCCGAACTCGTCCGGGCGCTGCAGGACTACCCGCGGATGGCGGGCGTCGGCATCAACGCCGAGTGCCTGCCGTACGACGACAACCGGCTGGTGCTCTCCGACGAGCTCGACGCGAACGGCGTGCCGAAGGCCCGCGTCACGTTCTCGCCCGGGTCGAACGAGGAGGCCATCACGAAGCACGCGGTCCGCACCATGACCGCGATCGTCGAGGCCGCCGGCGGGAAGGACGTCCGGGTCCTCGACCGCACGGCGCACACCGTGGGGACCGCTCGGATGGGCACGGACGCGGGGAGCTCCGTCGTGGACGACGCCGGTCGGTCGTGGGACGTGCCGAACCTGTGGATCGTGGACAACTCGGTGTTCCCGAGCTCCCTCATCGCGAACCCGGCCCTGACGATCATGGCGCTCTCGCTGCGCACGGCCGACCGCCTGCTCGGCGCCGCCTGACCCCTGTCTCCGGAACCCTGAGGACCGCCGCCCGACCCCGCCGGACCCCGCGCGATCGCACACCAGGACGACGACTGCACGTGGTGCACCATGCGCAGTCGTCGTCCGGCTGAGCGTCAGCCGCGGGTCCGGGTCAGACGCCGGTTCAGCGCCCCGTTCAGCAGCGCCACGAGCAGCCCCACCGCGAACACCAGCGTGCCGAAGCACAGCACCTGCGGTGGCATCCCGGCCTTCGCGGCGCCGTACACGAACAGCGGGAACGTGACCGAGGGCCCCGCGACGAACGAGGTGATGACGTAGTCGTCGATCGACATCGCCAACGCCAGCAGCCCGGCGGCCAGCATGCCCGGCGCGAGCAGGGGCAGCGTCACGAGCCGGAACGCCTGGAACGGTGTGGCCCCGAGGTCCCCGGCGGCTTCCTCGAGCGCTCGGGACGTCCCGGCGATCCGCGCCCGGAGCACGACGACGACGTACGCGACGTCGAACGCCACGTGCGTGAGGAGCACCGTCAGGAACCCGGTGCCGAGGCCGATCGACAGGAAGAACGACAGCGACGCCGACCCGACGACGATCGACGGCGCCGCGATGTCCGCGAAGACCACGGCGTTCACGGCACTGCGCCCGGGGAACCGGTACCGCTCGAGCGCCAGGGCCAACGGCAGGCCGATCGCGACCGAGATGAGCGCGGCGAGGAACGCGATGACGACCGAGGTGACGAAGGCCTGCCCCAGTCCGGACACGTTCACGAGGTTGGCGTACCAGTAGGTCGTGAACCCGTTCCAGGCGAACGAGAGCCGGTTCGTCGGGGCGTCGTTGAACGAGTACACGATCATGTAGACGATCGGCACGAGGGTGATCGCGATGACCACCCAGTACACGATGGCGAGCCACGGCCCGCGGCGGTTCACCCCGTGGTGACGTGGTGCGACGGCGGTCATACGAGGTCCTCGAGGTCGTCGGTGCCGGAGACCCGGGCGTAGATGAACAGGATGATGCCGAGCACGACCATGAGCACGGTCGACAGTGCGGCGGCGACGTTGTACTGCTGGTTGCCGGAGTAGGCGTCCTGGATCGCCTGCCCGATCGTGTAGGTGTTCGTGCCGCCGAGCAGGGCGGAGTTCACCGGGTCCCCCACGCAGTCGATGAACACGAGGAGCACCCCGGCGAAGATGCCCGAGCGCGACAGTGGCAGCGTGGTGTGCCAGAACGCCCGGACCTTGCCGGCGTACAGGTCGTTGGCGGCTTCGCCGAGCCGCGGGTCGATGCGTTCGAGCGCGGCGTAGATCGGCAACACCATGAAGGCGAGGTCGTTGTACGCGTCACCGAAGATCACCGCCCCGCCGGTGCCGAGGATGTGGAAGCCCTTGCCGGCGACCCCGATCCCCTGCAGGAACGTGACGACGGGGCCCTGCGACGCGAGCACGAACGCCCACATGTCGGTGCGGATGATGAACGACACCAGGAAGCTGACGAAAACGAGCATGAGCAGCGGGTTCTTCCACCGCGGGGACACCCGGAACGCGATGAAGTACGCCACCGGGTACCCGACGATGATGGTCACCAGCGTTGCAGCGAAGCCGTACCAGAGCGATCGCAGCAGGAACGTCAGGTACGGCACCTGCGGGTCGACGAAGAGCGACGAGTAGATCCCGAAGTTCCACGTGAAGGTGTAGCCGTCGTCCGGGTTGCCCGACATGAGCGAGACGACGAGCCCGGACACGAGCGGGATGACGAAGAACACGCAGAGGTACGCGGTCCCGACGAGCGCGAGCAGGAACGGCGTGCTGCGACGACGCCCGCGACGGACCGGCGCCGGGTCGAGACCGACCCCGGGGGCGACCCCGAGCGCCGTCACGACTGCACCACCGCGTTGAAGACGCCGTTCCACTCGGAGTACTCGTCGTAGTTCTCGAACACCCGGAACTCGTGCGACTCGTCGAGGACCGAGGCGTCGGGGAACACCAGTGGGCTGTCCGCGACCGTGGCGTCGTCGAGCTCGTTCCTGACGTAGTCCTCGGCCCCGGGCACGGGACACACGTAGTTGACGTAGTCCTCGACGATCCCCGCGATCTTCGGCGTGTAGTAGAAGTCCATCCAGGACAGCGCCGACACCGGGTTGGACGCCTGCCGCGGGATGAGCATGTTGTCGTGCCAGGTCATCTGCCCCTCCTCCGGCGTGACGAACTCCAGGTGCGGGAACCCGGACTGCTGGGCCTGGAACACGTCGCCGGACCACGCCTGGGTGATCCAGGTGTCGCCGTTCTCGAGCCGGTTGATGTAGCTCTGGTCGTAGAACCCGGTGACGCTCGGCCGGAGCTTCCGGAGCCACGCCTGGGCCTTGCGCCAGTCAGCCGGCGTCGACGTCTCCGGGGCGATGCCGAGGGCGAGCAACGCCAGCGAACCGAGCTCGGTGTTGTCGCTCATCAGCCCGATGCGGCCCGCGAACGCCGGGTCGAGGAGGTCCTGGAACGACGTGATCTTCCGCCCGGTGTACTTCGGGTTGTACGCGAGTCCCGTGAAACCGGTCTGCCAGACGACCGAGTGCTTGTTGTCCGGGTCGTAGTTCGGGTTCTTCACCGAGTCGGACGCGTACTTCGCGAAGTTCGGCAACCGCGTGTGGTCGAGCTCGCACACGAAGCCGTTCTTGATCATCTCGGTGAGCTCGTACCCGTTCGTCATGACGACGAGGTCGTAGCCGGTCGCGCCCTGTGCCCGCAGGATCGGCGAGACGGTCGCGTAGAACGTCGCGTTGTCCTGGATCACCGCCTGGTAGTCGACCGCGATCCCCGTCTCCTGCTTGAAGAGCGCGAGCGACTCGGACTTGCCGTGGTCGGAGTCGATGTAGAGCGGCCAGTTCGCGAAGTTGAGCTCCTTGGTCGGCTTCGCGTCCTTCCAGAACGCCGTCCAGTCGACCGCGGGGCCCATCGACGCGGCAGATCCCTTGATGCTGCAGCCGGCGAGCAGCGCCGCGACGGCGGCGGCACCGCCGCCGGCCAGGAACCCGCGTCGGCTCACCCGGGCGGACGTCAGTCCGCGCACCAGGTCGGGCCGGCTGCTCACGCGACCGCTCCTGCTGTGGCGGGCGCGGCCTGGAGGCCCGGGTCGGCTCCGGCGGTGACGGTCGCGTCGGACGCGGGGTGCGCCTCCAGGCCGAACCCGTGGTCGACGCCCCACGTCAGCCAGACCTCGGTTCCGGTCGCGATCCGCGGCCCGCCCTTCGAGTTCTGCGCGAAGACCGAGACGCGACCGGCACCGGGCACGTCGACGAGGTACTGGGTGCTGACGCCGGAGAACGAGACGTCCACCACGCGACCCGGCCCGAGGATGTTGCGGCCCACCTCCTGCGACGGCTCCGCGGTGCGGATCTTGAGCTTCTCGGGACGGACGCCGACGACCACGCGGCCCGACGTCGCGACCGACCGCGACGTCGGGACGGCGAGCGTGCCCGCGGCGGTCCGGACCACGAGGAGTTCGCTGTCGGTGCCCTGGACCTCGCCCTCGAGCAGGTTCGACTGACCGAGGAAGTTCGCGACGAACGCGGTGCGGGGCAGCTCGTACAGGTCCTGCGGGGAGCCCATCTGCTCGATGCGGCCACCGTTCATGACGGCGACCGTGTCGGCCATCGTCATCGCCTCTTCCTGGTCGTGGGTGACGTGCAGGAAGGTGAGCCCGACCTCCGCCTGGATGGTCTTCAGCTCGAGCTGCATCTGGTGTCGGAGCTTCAGGTCGAGGGCGCCGAGCGGTTCGTCGAGCAGCAGGAGCGCCGGGCGGTTCACGATCGCCCGGGCGAGGGCGACGCGTTGCTGCATGCCGCCGGAGAGCTGGGCGGGCCGCTTCGACGCCGAGCCCTCGAGCTCGACGAGCCGGAGCGCCTCCGTCGCCTTCGTCATCGGGTCCGGGATCTTCCGGCGCTTCAGGCCGAAGGCGACGTTGTCGAGCACGCTCATGTGCGGGAAGAGCGCGTAGTTCTGGAACACCGTGTTGACCGGCCGCTGGTACGGCTTGGTGTCGGTGACGTCGCGGCCGCCGATCGTGATCGTGCCGCTCGTGGGTTCCTCCAGGCCGGCGACGAGCCGCAGGGTGGTGGTCTTGCCGCACCCGGAGGGCCCGAGCAGCGCGAAGAACGACCCGGCCGGGACGGTCAGGTCCAGCGCGTCGACCGCGGTGTGCCCGGGGAAGGACTTGGTGATCTGGTCGAGCCGGAGATCGGCTCCCGATTCGGCGAAGGTGCCGGTCATTGCCATGGTGCCTCCAGGAGGGGTCGGGTTCAGCCGATGTAGGACATGACGTGCTTGATGCGGGTGTAGTCGTCGAAGCCGTACTGGGAGAGGTCCTTGCCGTAGCCGCTGTGCTTGAAGCCGCCGTGCGGCATCTCGGCGACGATCGGGATGTGCGTGTTGATCCACACGCAGCCGAAGTCGAGGTCCCGGGCGAAGCGCATCGCCCGGGCGTGGTCGGTCGTCCACACCGAGCTCGCCAGCCCGTACTCGACGCTGTTCGCGTTGCGGAGCGCCTCGGCTTCCGTGGCGAAGCACTGCACGGTCTGCACGGGTCCGAAGACCTCCTGCTGCACGATCCGGTCGTCCTGCCGGAGGCCCGAGACGATCGTCGCCTGGTGGAAGTAGCCGACGTCGCCCTGCCGCCCGCCGCCGAGCTCGATCGTGGCGTGGTCGGGGAGCGTGTCGACGAAGGACCGGACCTGGGCCAGCTGGGCCGCGTTGTTGACGGGGCCGAAGAACGGGGTGGCCGAGTCGGCGCCGGTCTGCGCGTTCGACCGGGCTTCCTCGGCGAGCGCCGCCACGAACTCGTCGTGGATGCCCTCCTGCACCAGGAGCCGGGTGGCGGCGGTGCAGTCCTGCCCGGCGTTGAAGAACCCGGCGGCGACGATGCCCGTGACTGCGGCGGCGATGTCCGCGTCGTCGAACACGATCACCGGGGCCTTGCCGCCGAGCTCCAGGTGCGTGCGCTTGAGGTCCCCGGCGGCGGCGCGGGCGACCTCCGTGCCGGCGCGGACGGACCCGGTGATCGACACCAGCTGCGGGGTGGGGTGGTCGATCATCGCGGCACCCGTGGTGCGGTCCCCGACGACGACGTTGAGGACGCCCGGCGGCAGGAACTCGGCGGCGACCTCGGCGAGCAGCAGGGTCGACAGCGGCGTCGTGTCGCTCGGCTTCAGGACGGTGGTGTTGCCCGCGGCGAGCGCCGGTGCGACCTTCCACACCGCCATGTTGAGCGGGTAGTTCCACGGGGTGACCTGTGCGACGACGCCGATCGGCTCGCGGCGGACGAACGAGGTGTGGTCGGCCAGGTACTCGCCGGCGCTGCGGCCCTCGAGGTTCCTGGCGGCCCCCGCGAAGAAGCGGATCTGGTCGACGGAGAGCATGATCTCGTCCTCGACGAGCGTGGCGCGGGGCTTCCCGGTGTCGAGCGACTCGAGGTCGGCGAACTCGTCCGCGCGGGCTTCCATCGCGTCGGCGATCCGGAAGAGGGCCAGCTGGCGTTCCCCCGGCGTCGTGCGACGCCAGGTCTCGAACGCGGTGCTCGCCGCGGTGAAGGCTGCGTCCACGTCGGCGGCGGTCGACACGGGGGACGTGCCGTAGACGTGTTCGTCGGTCGGGTCGACGAGGTCGAATCCAGCGTCGCCGCGGGACGCGACGGACGCTCCTGCGACGAAGTTCTGCACGGTGTCCGGCATGGCCGCGATACTGGCACGGAAAAACGTGGTTCGGAAGACTTGTAACAACGGAAATCGTCGTGAAACACGGTGTTCACAACTGAATCCCTTGCATTGTCGTCGATCTGGCTGCCATGCTGTCCGGCATGGCGGCAGCACCACGACGTCCGGGACCGATCGACGACATCTCGAAGCGGATCATCGAACAACTCCAGGCGGACGGTCGTCGCCCGTACGGCGAGATCGGCAAGGCAGTCGGTCTCAGCGAGGCGGCGGTCCGGCAGCGCGTGCAGAAGCTGACCGAGACCGGCGTCATGCAGATCGTCGCGGTCACCGACCCGATGCAGCTCGGGTTCCACCGGCAGGCGATGATCGGCATCCGGGTCAACGGCGACACCCGAACCGTCGCCGATGCCCTCGAACAGCTGCCGGCGGTCGACTACCTCGTGATGACCGCCGGCAGCTTCGACCTCATGGTGGAGGTCGTCTGCGAGGACGACGACGGCCTCATCGAACTGCTCAACGGCACGATCCGCGCCATCCCGGGCGTGACCGCCACCGAGACCTTCGTCTACCTGCAACTCCGCAAACAGCTCTACGACTGGGGAACGCGATGACCATCTCCGAACAGCCCACGCGACTCGGCTCCTACGACCCGTTCGCACCGGTCGACAACGAGGACCTGCAGCGCAAGTCCCGCGACCACCTCTGGATGCACTTCGCCCGGCACGGCGCGAACCAGGCGGGTGCCGAGGTCCCGATCATGGTCCGCGGCGAGGGACACCACGTCTACGACAGCCACGGCAAGGGCTACATCGACGGGCTCTCCGGCCTGTTCGTCGTCGCCGCGGGCCACGGGCGGAAGCGCCTCGCCGAGATGGCGGCGAAGCAGGCGGAGACGCTCAGCTTCTTCCCGATCTGGTCGTACGCGCACCCCGCGGCGATCGAGCTCGCCGACCGGCTGGCCGACCACGCCCCGGGCGACCTCAACAAGGTGTTCTTCTCGACCGGCGGCGGCGAGGCCGTCGAGACCGCGTTCAAGCTCGCGAAGTACTACTGGAAGCTCCGCGGCAAGCCGATGAAGCACAAGGTGATCTCCCGCGCGGTCGCCTACCACGGCACCCCGCAGGGCGCGCTGGCGATCACCGGCATCCCGGCGATGAAGCAGATGTTCGAGCCCCTCACGCCCGGTGGCTTCCGGGTGCCGAACACGAACTACTACCGCGCCGAGGAGATGGGCTTCCCGGGTGGCACCGAGGAGGAGTTCGGCTTCTGGGCGGCCGAGCGCATCCGCGAGATGATCGAGTTCGAGGGCCCCGACACCGTCGCCGCGGTCTTCCTCGAGCCGGTCCAGAACTCCGGCGGCTGCTTCACCCCGCCGCCCGGGTACTTCCAACGGGTCCGCGAGATCTGCGACGAGTACGACGTGCTGCTCGTGTCGGACGAGGTCATCTGCGCGTTCGGCCGCATCGGCACGATGTTCGCCTGCGACACGTACGGCTTCGTGCCCGACATGATCACCTGCGCGAAGGCGATGACCTCCGGGTACTCCCCCATCGGCGCCACGATCATCAGCGACAAGCTGTTCGAGCCGTTCTCCCACGGCGACACGACCTTCTACCACGGGTACACGTTCGGCGGGCACCCCGTCTCCGCCGCCGTCGCGATGGAGAACCTCGACATCTTCGAGGAGGAGGGCCTGCTCCAGAACGTGCAGCAGAACGCCCCGCTCTTCAAGGCCGAGCTGGACACGCTGCGCGACCTGCCGATCGTCGGCGACGTCCGCGGCGACGGGTACTTCTACGGCATCGAGCTCGTCAAGGACAAGGCCACGAAGACCACCTTCGACGCCGACGAGTCGGAGCGGCTGCTGCGCGGGTTCCTGTCGAAGGCGCTGTTCGACGCCGGGCTGTACTGCCGTGCCGACGACCGCGGCGACCCCGTCGTGCAGCTCGCACCGCCGCTGACCATCGGGCAGCCGGAGTTCCGCGAGATCACCTCGATCCTCCGGAGCGTGCTGTCCGAGGCCGCCTCGAAGATCTGACCGTGAGCGGCTACCGGGACGTCTCGTTCTGGCTCGACCAGCTCGTCTCCACCGGACGCGACGACCTGACGCCCCGGCCGCCGCTCGACGGCGACACCACGGCGGACGTCTGCATCGTCGGCGGTGGGCTGACGGGTCTCTGGACCGCGTGGTACCTGCACCAGGCCGACCCGCGCCTCCAGATCGTCGTCGTGGAACGCGAGATCGCCGGTTTCGGTGCGTCCGGTCGCAACGGGGGCTGGTGCTCGGCCCTGTTCCCGCGCTCCGCCGCGTCGATCGCCGCGGAGCACGGGCGCGACGCGGCGCTCGCACTGCGCGCGGCCATGCGCGACACGGTCGACGAGGTCGGCCGCGCGACGGCGGAGGCCGACGTCGACTGCGACTTCGTCAAGGGCGGCACCGTCCTCTACGCACGGTCCGCCGTGCAGGAGCGGGCAGCCCGCGACGAGGTCGCGTCCGCCACCGCGTGGGGCGATGCCATGACGTACCGCGACGCCCGCCCCGGCGACGCCGCCGGGACGGCCGGCGTCGTGTGGACCCCGGACTGCGCGCGGGTCCAGCCCGCAGCACTGGTGCGTGGCCTGGCGGCCGCCCTGGAAGCACGGGGCGTCCGGATCGCGGAGCACACGTCCGCCACGTCGTGGGTTCCCGGGCGGGTGGTCACCTCCCGCGGGACCGTCTCGGCCGGTGCCGTGGTGATCGCGGTCGAGGGCTACGGCGCGCAGCTGGCGCAGACGAAGCGACGGATCCTGCCGCTGTACTCGCTGATGATCGCGACCGCTCCGCTGCCCGCCGCCGTGTGGGACCGGATCGGCCTGGAGCACGGGCAGACGTTCTCCGACCACCGGCACCTGCTCGTCTACGGACAGCGGACGGCCGACGACCGGCTCGCGTTCGGCGGACGCGGCGCGCGCTACCACTGGGGGTCCGCGATCACCCCCGGGTACGACCGGGTGCCGCGGGTGTTCGAGCACCTGCGGAAGGCTCTGGTGGAACTGTTCCCCGCCGTCGCCGACGCCCCGGTCACGCACACCTGGGGTGGCCCGCTCGGGGTCCCGCGGGACTGGTGCGCCTCCGTCACCTGGGACGGACAGGTCGGGACCGCCGGCGGCTACGTCGGCGACGGGCTCTCGACGACGAACCTCGCGGGCCGGACGCTCGCCGACCTGGTGCGCGGGGAGTCCACGCCGCTCACCGCCCTGCCCTGGGTGAACCACCGCTCACCGGACTGGGAGCCGGAGCCGCTCCGGTTCCTCGGGGCGAACGCCGGACTCGTGGCCACCGGCCTGGCCGACCGCGAAGAAGCCCTCACCGGACGTCCGAGCCTGGCCGCCCGGCTGATGGCACCGTTGACAGGAGGACACTGATGGACGTCGACGTCGTCGTGGTGGGGGCCGGGGTCGCCGGACTCGCCGCTGCCCGGGCGCTCGCGCTCGGCGGGCAGCGGGTCGTCGTGCTCGAGGCCCGCGACCGCATCGGCGGCCGCACCTGGACGGACAGTGAGCTCGGCGTGCCGGTCGACCTCGGGGCGTCGTGGATCCACGGCATCGACGGCAACCCGCTGTGGTCGTTGGCGTCGTCGTTCGGGATCGAGACCGTCGAGTTCACCGTCGGCAGCTTCCAGTTCGACGGCCGCCCGATCGCTTGGCACGGACCCTCCGGCGCACGGCTGTCACCCGCTGCGGCCGCGGCGTTCGTCGCGGACCTGCACACGGTCGACGCGGCCCTGCTCGACGTCGTCGCCGCCGCACCGCCACCGGCGACCCACGCCGTGGCGGTGGACACCGCGCTGCGCACGCTCCGGTGGGAGGGCGACCGCGCCGCCCGCGTCCGGGAGTACGCCGCACACCGGTCCGAGGACCTCTGCGGCGCGCCGATCACGCTGCTCGACGCGCACGGGCTCGACGACGAGCACGTCGCCGGGGACGAGGTGGTGTTCCCGGGCGGATACGCGCAGTACGCGCACGCGTTGGCGTCCGGGCTCGACGTCCGGACGTCCGCGGTGGTGCGGACCGTGACCTCCTCCGGCTCGTCGGTCACGGTCGAGCTGACCGACGGGTCGTCGGTGTCCGCGGCGCACGTCGTCGTCACCGCGCCGCTCGGTGTGTTGCAGGCCGGCGCGATCACGTTCGAGCCACCGCTCGACCCCGAGGTGGTCGACGCGATGGGTCGTCTCGGCATGGGCGTCTACGACAAGGTGTTCCTGCGGTTCCCCGAACGGTTCTGGGGCGACGACTGGGTGGTGCGGCAGCAGGGCTCCGCCGGGGTCGACTGGCACTCCTGGTACGACATGTCCCGCGTGACGGGCGAGCCGGTGCTCGCGGCGCTCGTGGGCGGTGCCGGCGCCCGACGGATCGAGACCCTGCCGGACGCCCTGGTCGTCGACGAGGCGGTGACCGCGCTGCGGCGGATGTTCGGGTCCGCGGTCCCGGAGCCCGACGCGGTCCGGATCACCCGCTGGGCGGCGGACCCGTTCGCGCGGGGGTCGTACTCGTACCTGCACGTCGGGGCGTCGCCGGACGACCACGACCGGCTCGGGACACCGTCGGGTCGGGTGCAGCTCGCCGGCGAGGCCACCTGGGGGGACGACCCCGCGACCGTGCACGGCGCGCTGCGTTCCGGGTTGCGGGCGGCCGGGCGGCTGCTCGGGACCGAGGTCGACGCGGACTCACTCGCCGCACCCGTCGACCGCTGACGTCAGTCGAACGCGGGGGTGTCGGCCGAACACGTCACGGGCTCCCCCGCGGCCGCGGTCTCCGTGGCGATCACACGCTCGGCGTCGAGCAGGATCCGGCACGTCGCCGTCGCGCCCGCCGGCGGGGTCGCCCGGACCGAGGCGTGCTGTTCGGCGAGGACGACCGTGTCGTGTCGCCAGCGCGACCCGTCGCCGTCGGCCGCGTCGGTGTCCTGGGTCCCCAGTCGGTGCACCTCGGGGGCGTCGCCGCGCCGCTCGGCGCCCTCGGCGCGGACGTCGGACAGCGTCGAACCGGTCGGGGCGTCGACCTGCACCTCGTACGTGACGGACCAGGCATCGCCGGTCTGCCGTTGGACGAAGCTGCAGCCGGTCGCGAGTGCGGCGACGGAGCCGGCCACGACGACGGCGGCCAGGAGACGGGCGGTGCGGTGGTTGCGTTCGGACATGCCACCAGCCTGGGCAGCCGGCGACGTCCGGTCGTCCCCCGCGGGGTGCCACCTCGTGCGACGAGCGGTCGATCCTGGGTCCTCCGAGCGGGTGACGGCCGGTTCGTGCTCGCGAGGGTGCGCTCGCGAGGGTGCCCTTCGGAGTCGAGGACGACCGGGCGGTGCCACACTGGCGATCGTGAGCACGACGACACCGACCACACCCCGGCACGAGCACCGCGGACCGGTCGCGGTCGCCGTGCTCGTGAACCTCGCGCTCAGCCTGTTCCTGCCCGACCAGGTCCTGTTCTTCCCGTCCTGGGTGGTCCCGCTCCTCGGGGTCCTGCTCCTCACCCCGCTCGTCGTGTTCAACCCGCGGCGGCTGACCCGCGAGACCACCTGGTCCCGGTGGCTGTCCACCGGCCTGGCCGTCCTGCTGACCGTCGCGAACCAGCTCACCGTCGTTCGGACGATCGACGAGCTCCTGCACGGACACCCCGACGGCGGTGCGGTCCTGCTCACGGCGCTGCAGGTCTGGGTGAGCAGCATCATCGCGTTCGGCCTCGTCTACTGGGAGCTCGACCGCGGCGGCCCCGTGGCCCGACGGCAGCCCGGCCTGTGGGTCACCGACCAGGCGGACTTCCTGTTCCCCCAGGAGACCGACCCGAAGTCGGCTGCCTGGCGTCCGGTGTACCTCGACTACCTCTACGTCGCGCTGACGAACATGATGGCGTTCAGCCCGACGGACACGATGCCGATGACCGTCCGCGCGAAGATGATCATGGCCTACCAGTCGATCGGCGGGTTCATCCTGCTGGCGCTCGTGATCTCCCGCGCGGTGAACATCATCAGCTGACCGGGCGGCCGACGAGTGCCTCGGACACGTCCCAGAGCCGTGCGGCGTCCGCGTCCCGGAGCAGCGGCGCCCACGGCGAGCGCCGACCGGCCGGCCCGCCGAGCTGACCGGGGCCGGTCGGACCGACGAACGCACCGTCGAGGGCGGCGTCGGTCGCCGCGAGCAGGGCTGGTTCCGCCGCCGAGGCCGGGGTCCCGACGAGCAGACCCCGCGCCGCCAGCCACCGGATGAGCCGGACGGACACCGTGTCACCGGTCCGGCCGATCTCCGGTCGTGCCGCGAGCAGGCTCGTCGGGGCGACGCCCGGGTGGCTCACCGCGCTCGTGATCCCCCAGCCGGCCGCCCGGCTCCGGCGCCCGAGCTCGAGGGCGAACAACGCGCAAGCCAGCTTGGACTGCGCGTACGCGCGCGAGACGACGTAGCGCCGCTCGGACTGCAGGTCGTCCCACTGGATCGACGCCCGCTGCGCCGCCACGCTCGACTGCATCACGACCCGCCCGCCGGCAGCACGCAGCAGCGGGAGCAGGCCGCCGACGAGTGCGGCGTGCCCGAGGTGGTTCGTCCCGAACTGGAGCTCGAAGCCGTCCTGCGTGGTCTGTCGCTCCGGCGGGTTCATCACGCCGGCGTTGCCGACGACGACGTCGATCGGGGTGCCGTCCGACCGCAGCCGATCGCCGAGCGTCGCGACGGACGCCAGCGACGACAGGTCGAGGTCCTCGAGCACCACCGCGGCACCCGGGTGCCGCTCGGTGATCCGGGCGACGGCCGCCGCGCCCTTCGTGCGGTTCCGGACCGGGACGACGACCTCGGCGCCGGCGCCGGCGAACCGGGTGGCGATCTCGAGTCCGATGCCGTCGCTCGCCCCGGTGACCAGCACCCGGCGTCCGCCGAGGTCCGGGATGGTCAGTCGTTCGTTCCGTGCCATGGGGTCGCCTCTTCCGTCGTGGTGGGGCCCGGACCGGGCACCCAGGACGATCGTCCCGTCGGATCGGCCGCGCAACCACGGCCCGACGATCCGTGGCTCCGGGCTCCGCACCGGGAGAGGATGGGCGCATGATCGACCGAGCGTCCCTCGCGGACTTCCTCCGCAGCCGCCGGACGGCCCTGCAACCCGAGGACGTCGGCCTCCCCCGGGGGCAGCGCCGCCGCACGAGCGGGCTCCGGCGTGAGGAGGCGGCGCTGCTCAGCAACATGTCCGTCGACTACTACGCGCGACTGGAACGGGAGCGCGGCCCGCAGCCGTCGGACCAGATGCTCGCGTCCATCGCGCAGGGACTCCGGCTCACCCTCGACGAGCGGGACCACCTCTTCCGGCTCGCCGGACACCAGCCCCCGCCCCACGGACCGGACGGCGACCACGTCGGTCCCGGCATGATGCGCATCCTCGACCGGCTCGTCGACACCCCGGCCGAGGTCGTGACCGAGCTGGGCGAGACCCTGCAGCAGACCCCGCTCGCGGCCGCCCTGACCGGGGACGCCCGCGAGCGGGTCGGCGACGCGCGGAGCCTCGGCTTCCGGTGGTTCTCGGACCCAACGTCACGCGACCTGCACCCCGTCGAGGACCACGAGTTCCTGTCCCGGATGTACGCCTCCGGCCTGCGCGGCGTGCTCGCGAGCCGCGGCCCCGGATCGCGGGCGGCCCACCTCGCGGACCGCCTGCTCGCGGAGTCCGAGGAGTTCCGAGCAGTGTGGGCCCGCCACGAGGTCGGCATCCGGCCCCGCGCCGTCAAGCGGTACGTGCACCGGGAGGTCGGCCTGCTCGAACTGCAGTGCCAGGTGCTGCAGGACCCGGACGGATCGCACAACCTGCTCGTCTACACGGCGGAACCCGGCAGCGTCAGCGCGGAGCGGCTGCAGCTCCTGTCCGTCGTCGGGGCCGACCTCCGCTGACGCCGGGACGCGGCTTCGGTCCCCGTCAGGACCCCTGCGCCTCCTCGGAGACCGGCTGCCACGCGCGCCAGGTCGCCAGACGCGACTCGTAGTCGCGCTCGGCGATGCCCAGCGGCGCCGTGCCGAAGAACACCCGCAGCGGCGGTTCCTCGGCGTCGACCACCCGGAGGATCGCCGACCGCGTCGCCTCGGGCTTGCCCGGATCGGCGGCGGACGGACGCTTCGACGCCGCTTCGCGGACCTCGTCGTAGGCGGGGACGGCCTCGCTCTTCTTCGACGACGGCCCGGACCAGTCGGTCGAGAACCCACCGGGCTCGATCAGGGTCACGTGGATCCCGAAGCCGGCGACCTCCTGCGCGAGGGACTGCGAGAGCCCCTCGAGCGCCCACTTCGACGCGTGGTACGCGCCGACGGTCGGGAACGCGCTGATGCCGCCGATGCTGGAGACCTGGACGATGTGCCCGGAGCCCTGCTCGCGCATGATCGGCAGCGCGGCCTGGGTCACCCAGAGGGCGCCGAACAGGTTCGTCTCGAGCTGGGCGCGGACCTCGTCCTCCGTGAGCTCCTCGACCATCCCGAAGTGGCCGTAGCCCGCGTTGTTCACGACGACGTCCAGCGAACCGAAGTGCTCGGCCGCTCGTCGGACGGCCGCGAAGTCCGCCGCGCGGTCGGTGACGTCGAGCTGCAGGCCGAGGAAGGTGTCCGGGTACTGGTCGACGAGCGCCTGCACGTCGTCGGGGTTGCGTGCCGTGCCGGCGACGGCGTCCCCGCGTTCCAGGGCGGCCTCCGCCCACTCGCGTCCGAAGCCCTTCGACGCGCCGGTGATGAACCAGGTCCTGCTCATGTGTCCTCCTCGTGATCGACGGGACCAGACAACGCCCGGTCCGGTGGAGACCGCTCGGGCCACGGGGGACGAACGCGCCGACCGGACAGTCAGGGCCGAGGCGCCGCGAACTCCAGGTTCACGTCGTCCGGGTCCTGGACGGACAGGATCACGAGGCCGAACGGCGGGAGGTCCGTGACCTCGCCGTGCTCGATGCCCGCGGCGTCCAGTCGCTCCGCGGCAGCGTGCAGGTCGTCGACGGAGGCGACCCGGAAACTGACGTGGTCGAGACCGACGCGGTCCGGGTCGAACCGGTCGTCAGCGGGTGCCACCGGCCGGAGCCCGAGGGTCTGTCCGCCGAACGTGAACGAACAGCCGCCGAAGGTGCGCCACGGGTCGTCGTGGATCGTCGGGTCGTCGATCTGGTCGCTGAAGTCGCTGCCGGGAGGCATGCCGAACAGCTGTTCGTAGAACGCCTTGCTCCGCCGGATGTCGGTGACGGTGAGCCGCACGTGCGAGAAGCCGAGCGGCGTGACGATGGGTTCGCTCATGCCCCCACACAACACCTGTCGGGGGACGGGACCGTGGGCAGTTCGGCCGACTGTCTGAGCGAGCGATCAGGTCTACCGTCGGTCCTCGTGCGGCAACGGCGCCGCACGACGACGAATCGAGCATCATGCAACGACGGATGAGCAAGCTCCTCGTGGTGGCGGTGAGCCTCGGGATCGTGGGTGCCACGATCCCGACGATCTCGGCCCAGGCGGTCACCACGAGCGACACCCCGGACTTCGGCAGCAACGTCAAGGTCTACGACCCCTCGGTGCCCGCGTCGACCATCCAGGCCGACGTGGACGCGGCGTTCAACGGTCAGCTCCGCAGCCCCACGGCGCAGTTCGGGTCGCAGCGGTACGCCTTCCTGTTCAAACCCGGCACCTACGGCCGCGTCTGGGCGAACCTCGGCTTCTACACGGCGCTCCAGGGACTCGGGAAGAACCCGGACGACGTCACGATCAACGGGGCCGTCAACGTCGACTCCGGCTGGAACGCCGGCGACGAGAAGAACGCGACGCAGAACTTCTGGCGGTCGGTGGAGAACCTCGCCATCGTGCCGGAGGGTGGCACCGACCGGTGGGCGGTGTCCCAGGCCGCACCGATGCGACGCGTCCACATCAAGGGCAACCTGACCATGGGACCGTCGAACCAGGACGGCGGCCAGGGCTACTCGTCCGGCGGGTACATCGCCGACTCCAAGGTGGACGGCACGGTCACGAGCGGGTCGCAGCAGCAGTGGTACACCCGGAACTCCTCGATCGGCGCCTGGCAGGGCGGCAACTGGAACATGACGTTCTCGGGCGTCCAGGGTGCCCCGGCGAACGACTTCTCGAAGAGCTACACGACCCTGTCGACGACCCCGACCACCCGCGAGAAGCCGTACCTGTACGTCGACTCGTCGAACAAGTACCACGTGTACGTGCCGTCGCTCCGGCAGAACTCGAGCGGTGTCACCTGGCCGAACACCGGCGGCACCGACATCCCGATGCGCAACTTCTACGTCGCGCACCCCGGGGACTCGGCTGCGACGATCAACAACGCGCTCGCGCAGGGGCTGAACCTGTTCTTCACGCCGGGCACCTACCAGTTGAACGCCGCGCTGAACGTCACGCGCCCGGACACCGTCGTCACGGGCATCGGCTTCCCGACGCTGGTGCCGACCGCCGGCAACGCGGTGCTCACCAGCTCCGACGTCTCCGGGGTGAACGTCTCGAACCTCGTCGTCGACGCGGGCACGCAGAACAGCGCGCAGCTCGTGAGACTCGGGACCAGCGGCTCGCACGTCGACCACGCCGCCGATCCGCAGAGCATCCAGGACGTGTTCTTCCGCGTCGGCTCCAGCATCCAGGGCAAGGCGTCGACGACCCTGCAGGTGAACGCCGACGACACGCTCGTCGACCACATCTGGGCCTGGCGGGCCGACCACGGCGGCGCGGCCACGGGGTGGACGGTCAACACCGGCGCCACCGGGGTCGAGGTGAACGGTGACGACGTGCTCGCGACCGGCCTGTTCGTCGAGCACTACCAGCGGTACGAAGTGCTCTGGAACGGCAACCGCGGCAGGACGATCTTCTTCCAGAACGAGATGCCGTACGACGTGCCGGACAACGCGTCGTGGCAGAGCCCGACCGGCGCCGGGTACGCGGCCTACAAGGTCGCCTCGGGTGTGACGAACCACGAGATCTGGGGTGGTGGCGTCTACTGCTTCTTCAACACGAACCCCGCCGTGCACGCCGACCGCGCGTTCGAGGTCCCGCAGACGTCCGGCGTCCGGGCGCACGGCCTCGTCACGGTGTCCCTCGGCGACACCGGGACCATCTCGAGCGTCGTCAACGGCGTCGGCGGAGCCGTCCCGACACCAGCGGGCAACACCGCACCGAACCGCCTGGCGTCCTACAACTGAGAGGAACGACGATGACCACCAACCGGAAGCAACGAGCCGGCGTCCTCCTGATCGCCGGGGCGGCCGCGGTCGCGCTCGCCGTCACGCCGACGCTCACCACGGGCGCCGCCGCGAACGCCGCCGCCGGCGACGTGATCTGGTCGCAGGACTTCGACGGCGCGGCAGGGAGCGCACCCGACCGCTCGGTCTGGACCAACGAGACCGGAGGCGGTGGCTGGGGCAACAACGAGCTCGAGACCTACACCGACTCGCGCGACAACTCGGCGCTCGACGGCCAGGGCAACCTCGTCATCACCGCGAAGCGGGAAGCCGACGGCTCGTACACCAGCGCACGACTGTCGACGCAGGGCAAGTACACGCCGCAGTACGGCCGGGTCGAGGCACGCATCCAGATCCCGCGCGGGCAGGGCATCTGGCCCGCATTCTGGATGCTCGGGGCCGATCTCCCGCAGGTCGGCTGGCCCGGCTCCGGCGAGGTCGACGTCATGGAGAACGTCGGGTACGAGCCGGCGACCGTGCACGGCACCGTCCACGGTCCCGGGTACTCCGGCGGACAGGGCATCACGGCGGGGTACCAGCACCCGCAGGGCTGGTCGTTCGCGGACACCTTCCACACGTTCGCGGTCGACTGGAAGCCCGGCTCGATCACCTGGTCGGTCGACGGGGTCGCGTACAAGACCGTCACCCCGGCGGACACGAACGGCAACCCGTGGGTCTTCGACAAGCCGTTCTTCATCGTGTTGAACGTGGCCGTCGGCGGCAACTGGCCGGGGTCCCCGGACGGCTCGACGCAGTTCCCGCAGCAGATGCGGGTCGATTACGTCCGGGTGATCGACAACTCCTGAGCCCGGCCGCAGAAGCGGGTGTCGTCCGACCGAAAACCGGGTGATCAGGTTACACTGGTTCCGAGTTTCAGGCTCGGGACCCATTGCGTCCCTCGTTCTCCACTCGGAGGACAAACCGAAGCCCATCACTGTTTGCCCAGTGGTGGGCTTCACCCTTGTCCGAGCCCTGCCCCGGCAACGACACGGACCCATCGCCAGCATACTGATATTCCGCCGAACAACGGGTCTTGCGTGAGTTGATCATGTGATCAACAATGGCGACATGGACGTCATCACCGGCACGCCGCAACCATCACCCCTGCGCGAGGACACCGACGCACCCCGGCGGTCCGCACGGGTCGCCCTCGTGCAGGCCCGCTGGCTCGAGGACCCCGTCGCGCACCAGCGCCGGCTGTCCGACGGCATCGCCGGCGCCGCGGCCGCGGGTGCCACCGCGGTCTTCCTCCAGGAGCTCACCCTCTCGCGCTACCCCGGCGACACCCCCGCGGACGGCGTCCCGAAGGACCACGCCGAGTCCCTCGTCGACGGCCCCACGATCACCTTCGCCCGGCAGCAGGCAGCGGAGCACGGATTGTTCGTGCACGCCTCGCTGTACGAGCGCCCCGCCGAGGACGACCGACCGGAGGACCCGCGCGGGTACAACACCGCGATCCTCGTCGCGCCCGACGGCACCCTGGTCGGCCGGACCCGCAAGACGCACATCCCGATCAGCGCCGGGTACTACGAGGACACGTACTTCCGCCCGGGCGCGGACGCCGACCCGTTCCCCGTCCACGACGCCGCGGGCCTCCGGCTCGGCCTGCCGACGTGCTGGGACGAGTGGTTCCCCGAGGTCGCGCGGTCCTACGGGCTCGCCGGGTCGGAGGTGCTGGCGTACCCGACGGCCATCGGCTCCGAACCGACCTTCCCGGCGTTCGACACCGCGCCGATCTGGCGGCAGGTGATCGTGGCGAACGGCATCACGGCCGGGCAGTTCATGGTCGTGCCGAACCGCTGGGGCGACGAGGGCGACATCACCTTCTACGGTTCCTCGTTCATCTCGGACCCGTTCTGCCGCGTGCTCGTCGAGGCACCGCGGGACGCCGACGCGGTGCTCGTCGCGGACCTCGACCTCGACGCCCGCGTCGAGTGGCTCCGGCTCTTCCCCTTCTACCTGACCCGGCGACCCGACCTGTACGGCGGCCTGGTGCAGGAGGTCGACCCCGTCCGCGACGGCCACGGCGCGCGCGAGGCGATCCGTGCCTCCTTGGCGGTGCGGTCGTGACCTGGCGGATGCCGGCGGAGACGGCACCGCAGGAACGGACCTGGATGGCGTTCCCGCGCCCGGGCGCGACCCTCGGCGACGACCCGGTGAGCGCCGAGGCGGCCCGGGTCGCGTGGGCCACGACGGCGAACACCATCAGCGAGTACCAGCCGGTGACCGTCGTCGTCGACCCGGTGGCCCGTGCGGACGCCGACCGCATGCTCGCGGGGGCGGTCGACGTCCTCGAGGCCCCGCTCGACGACTTCTGGATGCGCGACATCGGCCCGACCTTCGTGGTCGACGACGCGACCGGCGAGCGCGGTGCCGTGGACTGGGTGTTCAACGGCTGGGGGGCGAACGCGTGGTCGACGTGGACCCGCGACGCCGCGATCGCGGCGACCGTCGCACAGGCCGCCGGGGTGCGACGGATCCCGTCGCTGCTCGTGAACGAGGGCGGGGCGATCCACGTCGACGGCCGGGGCACCGTGCTCGTCACGGAGACGGTGCAGCTGGACCCCCGGCGCAACCCGTACGCCGACCACGCCCGCGTCGAGGAGGAGCTCGCCCGCACGATCGGCGCCACCGACGTGGTGTGGCTGCCCCGCGGTCTGACCCGCGACTACGACGGCCTCGGCACGCGCGGGCACGTCGACATGGTCGCCACCTTCGCCGGTGTGGGGACCGACACGCTCCTGCTGCACGCGCAGCCGGACCCGGGCCACCCGGACCACCTCGTGATGCCGATCATCCGCCGCGCCGTCGAGGAGGCCACGGACCGGACGGTCGTCGAGCTGCCGGCCCCGGCGACGCTGACCGACGGCGACGGCCCGGTGGACTGGAACTACGTCAACCACGTCGTGGTGAACGGCGCCGTCATCGCCTGCGGGTTCGGGGAACCGGTGGCGGACGACCGGGCTCGCGGGATCCTCGCCGAGGTGTACCCGGGGCGCGAGGTCCGCACGGTGGACGCCCGCGAGGTCTTCGCCCGCGGCGGCGGGCTGCACTGCATCACCCAGCAGCAGCCCGCCGGGTGATCAGGTCCCGGACGGCGCGAGCCCGAGCCGCGGCTGCAGCCAGTCGAGTCCCGCGGCGAGTGCCGCTCGGGCGGTGGTCCAGTTGTGGCGGCCGCCGGGCACGGCCCAGGTGGTGACGTGCATGCCCGCGGCCCGCGCGGCCTGCGCCATCACCGGCATCACCGGTCCGTAGGCGGCGTCCAGGGCTCCGGCGGCGAAGAAGGCGTTCGTGGCCCGGAACGGTGCACCGGCTCGGAGGAGCGCCGCGGGTTGCGCCGCGGCCCAGGCGGCACGGTTGCCGGCGAACCCCTCGGCGATGGTCTTCGCCTCGGTCCCGAGCGAGGGGCCACGTTCGCCCGAGACGTCGATGAGGTTGCCGAACCGGGCGGGGTCGCCGGCCCCGAGCTGGATCGCGCAGGTGCCGCCCTGTGAGAACCCGCCGATGGTCCAGGCCGACGCCGCGGTCTGCACCTTGAGGTGGCTCGTGACCCACGCCGGGACGTCGTCGGTGAGGTAGGTGCGGCTGTTGCCGAGCCGGCCGTCGACGCACATCGGGTTGGCGGACTGCGGGCCGAGCTGGTCGGGCACGACGACGATCGGCGTGAGCCCGCGGTCGACGGTCGCGAGGGCGTCCATCGTCTGCTCGATGCGGCCGGCGTTCTGCACGTCGTCCGGGCCCGCACCCCGCGACTGTCCGGACAGCAGCACGTCCACCGGCAGGAACGGCGGGTCCGGGGTGAGTGCGGCCGGCGGCAGGTAGAGCAGGGCCTGCCGGGCGACGAAGTGCGAGGTCGTCGCCGGGATCGTCACCCGGAGCAGCCGACCCTGCGCGGGCTGGTCGGTCGGCGGCGTCCACGTGGTGGCCAGGTCCAGGTCGGCCGGAGCCCGGGTGCTGCCGGGTGCCTCGGCCGCGGGGATGCCGGCCGTCGAGACGGGCGCGGGTGTCGGGCGGACGGTCGCCGTCGCGGTCGCGGTCGCCGTGGGCGGCGTCGCCGATGCCGCGGGACGCACGCCGACCGCACTGGCGATCCCCCAGCCGCCGAGGGCCCCGAGGGCGATCCCGACCACCAGGCCGACGGCGACGCCGCAGGCCCGTCCTGCGCGTGGTGTCCGTGCCATCGGTCGTCCTCGTCCGTCCGGAGCCTCCTGGGCCCGTCCTCAGTCCTGGGCGTCAGGCCCGTCCTCCGCCACGACGTCGGTCGTGACGGGCCGATCGTAGGGAAGCCGGCCGGGAACGGACCGCGGGATCGCACCGCGGCCTGAGTGTTCTCGGGGTCACGTCCAGGCGTCGCACCGCCCGCGCTCGGGCAATCGACACGGCGTACAGCCGGGCTTCGGACGGTGGACTCCGTGGCGGGTCTGACCGGGTCGTCCCGCTCGGTATCGTCGGCGCACCGGTCCACCCGACACGGTCCACGCACCGCCGCGCGGACCTCGGCCCCGCGGCTCCGGTCGCGAGCAGGAGGGAACTCCCCATGGCATCACCCACCGCGGTCACCGCCCCGGCCACCCCGTCGCGCGGCGGGTCGCTCCGACGCAGTCTGGGCCTCGCTTCCATCGTCGGCCTGGGGCTCGGGTACATGACGCCGACCGTCGTCTTCGACACCTTCGGCATCGTGTCCGGCGAGACCGACGGCGCCGTGCCGAGCGCGTACCTCATCGCGCTGGTGATCATGCTCCTCACCGCGGTGAGCTACGGGAAGATGGTCCGCGTCTACCCGGCGGCCGGTTCGGCGTACACGTACGTACGGGAGTCGATCCACCCGAACGCCGGCTTCATGGTCGGCTGGGCGTCGCTCCTCGACTACCTGCTCCTGCCGATGGTCAACGCCCTCATCATCCGGCTGTACCTGGAGCAGGTGTTCCCGTCGATGCCGGCGTGGGTGACGGTGGTCGTCTACACGCTGTTCGTCACGACGGTGATCTGCCTGTCGATGCGTGGCACGTCGAACCTCAACATGGTGCTGCTGGTCGGGGCGATCCTGGCGATGATCGCGTTCGTGGTCTTCGCCGTGATCGAACTCGTCCACGGGGCCGGCGCGGGCACGGTCGTGAGCGCGGAGCCCTTCGTGCACGACGGGGTCACGATGTCCGCGCTGCTCACGGGTGCGACCGTCGTCTGCTTCTCGTTCATCGGGTTCGACGCGGTGACGATGTACACGGAGGAGGCGAAGAGCGTCCGGATCATGCCGAAGGCGATCCTGCTGACCGTGCTCCTCGGCGGCCTGATCTTCCTGGTGTCGGCGTACTTCGCCCAGTTGCGCTTCCCGACGAACGCCCCGTTCGGCGAGTTCACCGACGACCCGCTCCCCCAGATCGGCCTGCTCGTGGGCGGCAAGGTGTTCCAGGCGATCCTGGTCGCCGCCGGGTTCGTCGCCGCACTGGCGTCCGGGCTCGCCTCGCACGCCAGCGTCGCGCGGATGCTCCTCGTGATGGGCCGCAACAACGTGCTGCCGAAGCGGGTGTTCGGGTACGTGAGCCCCCGTACCCGCACGCCCGTCCCCAACGTCGTGATCGTCGGGGCGGTCACGCTCCTCGCGATGACGTTCTCGCTCGACACGATCTCGTCGTACATCAACTTCGGCGCCCTCATCGCGTTCACGTTCGTCAACCTGACCGTGATCGTGCACTTCGCCTGGCGCGAGGGTCGCCGCCACACCGCACGCGACCGGTTCACGTACATCGTGCTCCCGGGTGTCGCGATGCTGCTGACCGGTGTTCTCTGGTCTCAGCTGCACGCCGACGCGCTCATCGCCGGCGGGGTGTGGGCCGCGATCGGCTTCGTGTACCTGCTCGTCATCACGAAGGGGTTCCGGATCCAGCCGAGGGGCTTCGACGAGAACCAGCCCGTCACGGGCGTCAACAAGCAGCTGACCGACCAGTACGCACAGGAGACACGATGACCGACACCGCCACCGTCTACGCCGTCACCGACCCGGCGACGGGCGAGGTGCTCGACACCTTCCCGACGATCACCGACGACGAGCTCCGGGCGGCGATCGACGCCGCGGACCGAGCCCACCGCGAGCGGACCAGCACCGTGGCGGACCGTGCGGCACTGCTGCACCGCGTCGCCGAGCTGTACCGGGAGCGCCGGGACGACCTCGCCGCGACGATCGTGCGCGAGATGGCGAAGCCGATCGACCAGGCCGTCGGCGAGGTCGACTTCTGCGCCGACATCTACGACTACTACGCCGACCACGCCGAGGAGTTCCTCGCCGACCAGCCCATCACCCTGGCCGACGGCAGCGCGGGCAGCGCGCTCATCCGCAAGTCGTCGATCGGCGTGCTGCTCGGCATCATGCCGTGGAACTTCCCCGCCTACCAGATCGCCCGGTTCGCCGGACCGAACCTGCTCATCGGCAACACCGTCCTGCTGAAGCACGCACCGCAGTGCCCGGAGTCCGCGCTCGCGATCGAGGCGGTCTTCCGCGACGCCGGGTTCCCCGAGGGCGCCTACACGAACGTCTTCGCCACGAACGACCAGGTCGCCGACGTCATCGCCGACCCCCGGGTGCAGGGCGTCTCGCTCACCGGGTCCGCCCGCGCCGGTGCCGCGGTCGCCGAGATCGCCGGCCGGAACCTCACGAAGGTCGTCCTCGAACTCGGCGGGTCCGACCCGTTCATCCTGCTGTCGACCGACGACCTGGACGCCGTGGTCGAGTCCGCCGTCGCCACCCGCCTCGAGGGCAACGGGCAGGTCTGCAACGCCGCGAAGCGCTTCCTGGTCGCCGACCACCTGTACGACGACTTCCTGGCGAAGTTCACCGCGGCGATGTCCGCGGTCGAGCCGACCGACCCGACGACGCCCGGGGCCGAGCTCGGCCCGCTGTCGTCCCCGGCCGCCGCCGACCGGCTCGCCGACCAGCTGTCGAGCGCTCGCGAGCAGGGAGCGTCGGTGGTCACCGGCGGCGAACGACGCGGCAACGCCTTCACGCCGACCGTCCTGACCGGCGTCACGCCGGAGAACGACGCCTACCGCGAGGAGTTCTTCGGCCCGGTCGCGGCGGTCTACCGCGTCGCCGACGAGGACGCCGCGGTCACACTCGCGAACGACACCCCGTACGGCCTCGGCTCCTACCTGTTCACGACCGACGCCGACCAGGCCATGCGCGTGGCCGACCGGATCGAGGCCGGGATGGTCTACGTGAACATCGTCGGCGCGGACAGCCCGGAACTCCCGTTCGGCGGCGTCAAGGCGAGCGGCTTCGGTCGGGAGCTCGGCCCGCTCGGCGCGGACGAGTTCGTCAACAAGAAGCTCATCCGCATCGGCTGACGCCCGGCGTCTCCCGGGGCTCGGCCGGCTCGCCCCCGGAGTCGACGACGCTGACCGAGTCGTCGGTGGCGGGCCGTCGGACGGGAGGCACGGTGCCGGCCCGCAGCGCGCCTCCCGTCCGGCTCCCGACCGGTCTCAGACGGCGATCCGCCCACCGTCCACCGGCAGCACTGCGCCGTGCACGAACGACGCCGCGTCGGACGTGAGGAACACGATCGACTGCGCGACCTCGTCGGCCGTCCCCGGACGTCCGGCCGGGGCGGCAGCCGCCAGCTGGTCGAGGCCGTCGCCCATCGCCGCGGTCCCCTCGGTGCGGGTCGGTCCGGGGCTGACGGCGTTCACCCGCACGCCGGCGGGGCCGAACTCGGCCGCCCACGACTTGGTCAGCAGCACGAGCGCCGCCTTGCTCGCGCCGTACAGTCCCATGCCGGCGGCGCCGAACTCGGCGACCATCGTCGTGACGTTGACGACGGATCCCTCGCCGCGCTCGGCCATCCCGGGTGCGAGCGCCGCGACGAGGAAGTACGGGGCCTTCACGTTCACGTCGAACACTTCGTCGAACCCCTCGGTGCTGGTGGCGGCGGTGGGCCCGAACGGGAAGATCCCGGCACTGTTCACGAGGACGTCGATCCGGCCTCCTCCGAGCTCGAGCGCCCGGGCGGCGAGGTCCTTCGCGCTCGCCTCGTCCCGGAGGTCAGCCGAGACGAAGTCCGCGGTCCCGCCCGCCGCGCGGATGCCCTGGACGACGGCGTCACCCCGCTCGGCGTTCCGACCCGCGACGACGACGTGCAGGCCTCGGGTCGCGAGGAGTTCGGCTGTGGCGCGGCCGATGCCGCTGGTGGCGCCGGTGATGAGGGCGGTCTTGGTCATGGTCGATGTCCTATCTGAACAGATCAGTTCGGTTTGGTGCTGGTAACTGTACAGATCTGTTTGGTAAAGTCAATCCATGCCGAACGAGACCGCTCCGAAGACCCGCCGCCGCCCCGCGTACGAGCGCGCCGTCGCGACGGCGGACCGGCTCTTCTACGAGCAGGGCATCCACGCCGTCGGCGTCGACCAGGTGGCGGCCGAGGCGGACATCTCGAAGGCGAGCCTCTACACGCACTTCCGCACGAAGGACGACCTCGTCGTCGGGTACCTCCGCGGCCGGAGCCGATCGTGGCAGGAGCACGTGGCCGCGGTGCTCCCGCAGCGTGCCCAGACCCCACGCGGGCGGATCACGGCGGTGTTCGACCTCCTCGGCGAGTGGTTCGACGAGCCCGGGTACCGCGGCTGCCCGTTCATCAACGTCGAGGCCGAGTACGGTGCCGGACACCCGACGCACGACGTGACGATCGAACACCGGGACTGGGTCCGCGGGCTGTTCGCGGCACTGCTCGCCGAGGCAGGGCACCCCGACGCCGAGTCGACCGCCCTGCAGCTCTGCCTGCTCTACGACGGCGCGATGGCGAGCGCACAGGCGGACCCGTCACGACCGTGGGCACGGGCCGCCCGGGACGCCGCGGAGCGGATCATCGTGACGGACGCCCCGGCACGCTCTACGATCCTCAGGTGATCACTGCACCGTCGCGGGCCCGGCCCGCCGTCGTCACCGTCGCCGTCGCCGTGTGGCTGGTGGTGTTCGCGGGCGAGTTCGTCGCGACGGTCGTCCGGTTGGTCCGCACCGTCCCGACGGACGGACCCTGGCTGGTCGTGCCCGCGGCGATCGGTGTCGGGATCGGGGCCTGGTTCGCGTACGGCGCGATCCGCGTCGGTCGTGGATCGGCCCGCGCACGGTTCTGGATGGCCGTCCTCGGGGCCGTCGGGTTCGTCGGCGTGCTGATCCCGCCGTACGACCTCCGCACCGTGGCCGGTCTCGCCGGCGCGGTCGCCGCCGTCCTGCCCTACCTGCCCTCGGCCCGGCCGTTCTTCCCGCGCACCGGGCCGCGCCCGACGCGGCGGCCGCGCGAACAGCGTGTCGTCGGCTGGGACCCGGACACCGGGGAGCCCGTCCGCGCGACCGACTGACGGACTGGAGGCACGGCTCCTGCTGGCGCCGTGCCTCCCGTCCGTCCCGGTCTAGTGCACCGCCGGCTGCGGCAGGGCGGCGAGGATCTCGGCGGCCGCTTCGCGGCCGATCCGGACCGCCCCGTCCACGTGCTGGTACCCGTGCCCGGCGAGGTCGCTCGACGCGAACCGGACCGGTCCGACGGCCGCGCGCTGGTCGGCGCCGTACCGGACGAGTCCGCCCAGGTCGAAGCTGGCCGCGTACGCGCCGCGGGTCCACTCCTCGGTGCCCCAGTCGCTCTCGTAGTAGACGACCGGCCGGAGCGCGTCGTCCCCGTAGTAGTGCGCGAGGGACGCGAGCACACGCGCCTTGCGCTCCTCGGCGGACAGCGCGAAGACGTCGTCGGCGTGCACGTCGGAGACGAACCCGACGAGCGTGCCCTGCTCCGACCCGTGCGAGGTGTTGTCGTAGGCCTCGTGCACGAGCTCGTACGGGCTGAACGCGGTGCCGGACAGCCCGGCGCCGCGCCAGAACGGTCGGTCGTAGACGGCGTGCACCTTGATCACGAAGCCCATCGACAGGTGCTGGTGGAGCTGGTGCTGGCGGCGCGGCAGCGGCGGCTCGTAGGAGATGCGCGAGTACAGCGGCGGCGGCACGGCCACGAGTGCCTGCCGGGCACGCACCTCGAGGCCGCCGTCGGCGATCGCGACGACGCCGTCCTCGTCCCAGCGCAGCGTGCGGACCGGCGCGTCGAGGTGGACGTCCGCGCCGAGCCGGTCGGCGAGCCGCTCGGAGACCTGCTGCATCCCGCCGACGACGCGCTTGTCGAGGATGAAGTCGGCGTCGACGAGGTTCGAGAAGCTGCCCGCCGAGGCCGCCATGAGGAGCGCCTGCAGCGCGGAGAACGCGTGCGCGGGCTTCGTCAGCATGGCGCCGGCGATGAACAGTTCGACGTTGTCGGTCGCGACCCGGTCGTCGCTCAGCGTGTGCAGCCAGGCGCGGAAGGACGTCTCGTCGAGCGCGGCGGCACCGGGCGCGTCCCACGGGTGCGCGGGGTCGACCGTGGCCACGTACTCGTCGACGACGGTGACGAGCCGTTCGATCTCGGTGGCAGTGGCCTCCGGCAGCGGGAAGATGTCGCCGGTGTACTCGGTGCGGGTGCCGTGCTCGTCGACGTAGACGCTCGAGCCCTCGCGGTAGCGGTCGTAGGTCTCGAGTCCGAGTTCGTCGAGTGTCTCCAGCAAGGCGGTCTGGTCGGGCGACACCCACTGGCCGCCGATCTCGAGCGTGACGCCCTCGATGTCGTTGGTCCACGTGCGGCCGCCGACGCGGTCGCGGGCCTCGAGCACGGCGACGGTCTTCCCCTCGGCGACCAGACGGTTCGCCGCCGTGAGTCCGGTCACGCCGGCGCCGATGATGACGACGTCCTTCTCGATCATCGTGCTGCTCCTTCGGTCGACCGGAACGGGTCCGGGGTCAACGTGTACATGGTCTCGAGGTACTCGGCGATGCCCTCGCCGCCGCCCTCCCGACCGAGGCCGGACTGCTTCACCCCGCCGAACGGGGCGGAGGCGTTCGACACGACGCCGGTGTTGAGACCCAGCATGCCCGTCTCGAGCCGCTCCATGAGCCGCTGCCCGCGAGCCGCGTCCGACGTGCACGCGTAGCCGACGAGACCGTACTCGGTGTCGTTGGCCGCGGTCACCGCCTCGTCCTCGGTGCGGAACGTTCGGATCGCCAGGACCGGTCCGAAGATCTCGTCGCGCAGCAGGTCGCTGCCGGGCTGCACGTCCGTCAGCACGGTGGGCGCGTAGAACGTGCCCGCCCCCTCGACCGGGTGGCCACCGGCCAGGAGCGTCGCACCGCGTTCGAGGGCGTCGGTGACCAGGCGGTGCGCCTTGTCCACGGCGCGCTGGTCGATGAGCGGGCCGATCGCGACGCCGTCCTCGGTGCCGCGGCCGACCGGCATCGCCGCGACGCGTTCGGTGACCCGGCGGGCGAACTCCTCGGCGACGTCCTCGTGCACGAGGAACCGGTTCGCGGCCGTGCAGGCCTGCCCGGTGTTCCGGAACTTGGCGGCGAGCGCGGCGTCGACCGCGAGGTCGAGGTCGGCGTCCTCGAAGACCAGGAACGGGGCGTTGCCGCCGAGCTCCATGCTCGTCCGGAGGACCGTCGTCGCCGCCTGGGCGAGCAGGGTCCGGCCGACCGGGGTGGACCCGGTGAAGGACAGCTTGCGGAGCCGCGGGTCGGTGATGACCGGTTCGGACACGGCCGCGGCGTGCGTGGTCGGCACGACGTTGACGACACCCGCCGGCACGCCCGCCTCGAGGAGCAGGTCGGCGAAGAGCAGCGTGGTGAGCGGGGTGGCCTCCGCCGGCTTCACCACGACCGTGCAGCCCGCGGCGAGCGCCGGCGCGATCTTGCGGGTGGCCATCGCGAGCGGGAAGTTCCACGGGGTGATGAGGAACGCCGGGCCGACGGGCTTGTGCGTGACGATCGCACGTCCGGTGCCTTCGGGGTTGGTGCCGTACGAGCCGCCGACGCGGACGGCCTCCTCGGAGAACCAGCGGAGGAACTCGCCGCCGTAGGCGACCTCGCCGCGGGCCTCGGCGAGCGGCTTGCCCATCTCGAGCGTCATGAGGAGCGCGAACTCCTCGCGGCGTTCCTGCAGCAGGTCGAACGCGCGGCGCAGGACCTCGGCGCGCTGTCGCGGCGGCGTGGTCGCCCAGGCATTGCGCACGGCGTGCGCCGCGTCGAGGGCCCGTCGGCCGTCGGCGGGGGTGGCGTCGGCGATCCGCAGGAGCGTCGCTCCGGTCGCCGGGTCCACGACCGGGAACGTCGCGCCGTCGGCCGCCTGCTGCCAGGTGCCGTCGACCAGGAGGCCCGTGGGGACCCGGTCGAGGACGGCCTGTTCGGCTGCTGGTCCGGTCGCGTCGGGGACGGTGGGCCATGCCGTCGTGGGAGCGGTGGTGGTCATGCTGCTGCCAGTCCTTCCAGGACGACGTCGATGCCCTCGCCGAGGAGCGCGTCGTCGATCGCGAGCGGCGGGAGGAAGCGGAGGACGTTGCCGTACGTGCCCGCGGTAAGTGCGATCACGCCGTGCTCGTACGCGTACCGCACCACCCGTCCGGTGAGTGCGGGGTCGGCGTCGCCCGTCGCCGGGTCGACGAGCTCGATCGCGACCATCGCGCCGCGGCCGCGGACGTCGCCGATGCGCGGGTCCGTCGTCTGTGCGGTCCGGAGGCGGTCGAGCAGGATCGCGCCGATCGCGTCGGCCCGCTCGACGAGCCCGTCGTGCTCGAAGGCGTCGATGGCCGCGAGTGCTGCGGCGCACGCGACCGGGTTGCCGCCGTACGTGCCGCCGAGGCCGCCGACGTGGGCGGCGTCCATGATCTCCGCACGGCCGGTCACCGCCGAGAGCGGCAGGCCGCCGGCCATGCCCTTCGCCGTGGTGACGACGTCGGGCACGATGCCCTCGTGCTCGCTCGCGAACATCGCGCCGGTGCGGGCGAAGCCGGTCTGCACCTCGTCCGCGATGAAGACGACGCCGTTCGCCGTCGTCCACTCGGACAGGGCGGCGAGGAACCCGGGGGCGGGGACGACGAAGCCGCCCTCGCCCTGGATCGGCTCGATGAGCACCGCTGCGGTGTTCTCGGCGCCGACCTGCTTCTCGATCTGGCTGATCGCCCGCTTCGCCGCCTCCGGCCCGGTGAGACCGTCGCGGAACGGGTAGGACATCGGCACCCGGTAGACCTCAGGCGCGAAGGGACCGAAGCCGTTCTTGTAGGGCTGGTTCTTCGCGGTGAGCGCCATCGTCAGGTTCGTCCGGCCGTGGTAGGCGTGGTCGAACACCACGACGGCCTGCCGACCGGTGTGCTTGCGCGCGATCTTCACCGCGTTCTCGACGGCCTCGGCGCCGGAGTTGAACAGTGCGGTCCGCTTCTCGTGGTCCCCCGGGGTGAGTCGGTTGAGCGCCTCGGCGACCTCGACGTACCCGTCGTAGGCGGCGATCGTGAAGCAGGTGTGCGTGAACGCGGCGACCTGCTGCTGCACCGCGGCGACGACGGCGGGGTGCGCGTTCCCGACGCTCGTCACGGCGATGCCGGACCCGAGGTCGATGAGCGAGTTGCCGTCCGCGTCGACGACCACACCGCCGCCCGCGGCGACGACGTGGATCGGCACGGCGACCCCGACGCCGGCCGCGACCGCCGCGGCCTTGCGTTCGAAGAGCGCCCGGGAGCGCGGCCCGGGGACCTCGGTGACGAGCCGCCGTTCCTGGGGCAGCGAGGGGCCGCCCGCGGCGGCGCTGATCGAGGGTGCAGCGGTGGAGGACATGCCGCGATGGTAGGAGCGTCCGACTGCGGCACCCACTGTCCGTCGTGTACACCCGGGAGCAGTGAGATCGACGCAGCGGATAGGTTGCGTCCATGCCCGCGACACTGCGCTCCCTCCTGCACCGAGCCGACCTCCACCTGCGGCTCCTGACCGGCGCCGGCTCGGACGCCCTCGACGCGCCGTTGTCCTGGCTGCACAGCTCCGACCTCGACGACCCGACGCCGTTCCTCGCCGACGGCCAGGGCCTGCTCACGACGGGCACCCAGTTCGGGACGGAGACCGACGTGACCGCCGCGTTCGCCGAGGAGTACGTCGCCCGGCTCCGGCGGCGCGGGGTCGTGGCGCTCGGGTTCGGCACCGAGGTGGTGCGCGCCGGCACGCCCGCGCAGCTCGTCGACGCGTGCGCGGCATCGGGGCTGCCGCTGTTCGAGGTGCCCTACGAGACCTCGTTCATCGCCGTCGCGCAGGCCAACGCCGACGCCGTCGCCCGCGACGCCAACGCCCGCAACGCGTGGGCCCTCGCCGCACAGCGGGCCATCTCGCTCGCGGCGATGCGACCGGACGGCCTCGGCGCCACGATCGCCGAGCTCTCCCGCCAGCTGGACGGGTGGGTGGGCCTCCTCGACGTGTCCGGCCGCCTGGACCGGGGCCACCCGGTCGACGGGATCACCGAGGCCGACGTCGAGCTGCTCCGGACCGAGTCGCTCCGGCTCCTCCGCGCCGGACAGCGGGCGAGCCTGCCCGTGACGACCGAGCACCGCACCGGGTTCACGCTGCAGACCCTCGGGAGCGGCGGGCACCTCAGCGGCGTGCTCGCCATCGCGAACGGCGGCGCACTCGACCGGGCCGGGCGCGAGGTCGTCACCGCCGTGATCGCGCTCGCCGGCCTCGCGTTGCAGCAGAACCGCGAGCTCGCCCGGGCCAGGGGGCTCCTGCGGACCGGACTGCTCACCATGCTGTCGGTCGGCGACCCCGCCGTCGTGGACACCACGTCCCGGGAGGTCTGGGGACCGCTGCCGGCGGAGCCCGTCCGGATCGCCGCCCTCGACGTCGCCGACCACGACCTGGACACCGTGGTCGACCTGCTCGAGCTCTGGGTGCAGGACCGTCCCGGACGCCTGTTCTTCGCCGTGGACGACGCCCTCTTCCTGTGCGTGGGCGCCGACGACACCGCGGTCGTCGAGGAACTCGTGACGCGGTACGACCTGCACGCCGGACTCTCCGACGGCGCCTCGTACCGGTACTTCGGCCGCGCGCGGACCGAGGCCGTGCAGGCGCTGGACCGTCGCCGCGAGGGGCGCCCGGGGATCACCGAGTTCGGCGACCTCGCCCGGGACGGTGTCCTCGCGCACCTCGCGCACGTGGACGTCGACGCCGGCGCGGTCGCCCGGGCCGTCCTCGCGCCGCTGTTCGACCACGACCGCACGACCGGTTCGGAACTGACCCGGACCGTCCGCACCTGGCTCGAGCAGAACTGCGAGTACGACCGCACCGCGCAGGCCCTCGGGGTCCACCGGCACACCGCCCGCGCCCGGGTCGAGCACGCCGGACGGCTGCTCGAACGGGACCTGTCCGTCTTCGCGACCCGGGCGGACCTGTGGGCGGCGTTCGTGGTCGAGGGCGCGTGACGGCCGGCACCACCCGGACCCGTCCGTCGGATCCGTCGGCCCCCTACGCTGGGACCGTGCCGACGACCCCGGCCCGCCGGCGCCTCAGCCCGGCCGAACGCGACGCCCAGATCACCGCCGCCGCGATCGCCGTCGCCCGGTCCGAGGGCCTCGCCGCGGTCACCCTGCGCGGTGTGGGCGCGTCGATCGGCGTGGCCCCGTCGCTCGTCGCCCACTACCGCCCGAGCACCGCGGACCTCGTCGGCGAGACGTTCCGCACCGTCGCGAGCGCCGAGGTCGACGAGGTCCGGGCGATCGTCACCGCCGAGCCCGATCCGGTCGCCCGGCTCCGGACGCTCCTCGCGTGCATCGCCGACCCCGACCGGGACGACGTCGCGACCCTCTGGGCGGACGCGTGGAGCATCGGTCGGACGAACCCGGGGCTCGCCTCGGCCGCCCGCGCGGTGATGGACGACTGGCAGGCACTGGCGACCGAGATCGTGCGCGACGGCGTCCGCACCGGCGTCCTGCGCACCGAGGACCCCGACGCGGTCGGTCGGCTGCTGTTCGCCCTGGTCGACGCCACGAACGGGTACGCCCTCGTCGACTACCTCGACCGCTCCACCCGCGAGGACCTGGTCCGCGCGACGATCGCCCGCGCGGTCGGTCTGGACGGCACCGCGCTCGCACCGGAGCCGCGACACCACGCGTGACCGACGCCGCGGTCACGTGACCGACACCGCGGTCGCGTGACCGCGGCCTCCGCCGGGTGCTCGCTGCCCGGTCAGTACGCTTGCCGCATGTCCGACGTCCGTGCCGCCCGTTCCCGCGCCACGATCCAGGACGTCGCCGACGAGGCCGGCCTCTCCCGGGGCACCGTCTCCCGCGTCCTCAACGACGAGCCGTACGTCTCGCCGAAGGCCCGGGAGGCAGTGCAGGAAGCCGTCCGCCGCGTCGGGTACGTCCGCAGCGCCGCAGCCCGCAGCCTCGTCACCCGCCGGTCCGGTGCCGTCGCGCTGATCGTGCACGAACCGTCCGTCCAGGTGCTCGACGACCCGAACATCGGCAACATCCTCATCGGCACGAACACCGTGCTCTCCGAGGCGGACCAGCAGCTCGTCACGATCATGGTCGACTCCGCGCGGGACAACGAACGCGTGGTCGAGTACCTCCGCGGCGGGTTCGTCGACGGGGCGATCGTGCTCTCCGCCCGCGACGGCGACGCCGTGACCCGGGCCATCGAGGAGATCGGCCTGCCCGCGTGCTTCGTCGGCCACCCCTCCGACGCGCCGAACACCTCGTACATCGCGATCGACAACCGGGCCGCGGCCGAGCAGATCACCGCGCGGCTGGTGGCCACCGGTCGACGCCGCATCGGCATGCTCGCGTCCGGTCTGGACCGCGACTCCGGACAGGACCGCCTCGCGGGCTTCGAGGCCGCACTCGGCGACCGGTTCGACCCGTCGCTCGTCGCGCGGAACCCCCTCTTCAGCTACACCGCCGGTGTCGAGGGCATGCGCGAACTGCTCGACCGCGCGCCGGACATCGACGGCGTGTTCGCCGCGTCCGACGCCGTCGCCGCGGGGGCGATGGACGTGCTGCAGCGTGCCGGTCGGTCGGTCCCCGGCGACGTCGGCGTCGTCGGGTTCGACGACAGCGCGTGGGCGCTCCGGTGCGACCCGCCGCTCTCCACCGTCCGGCAGCCGGCGAAGACCCTCGGCGAGCACGCCGCGCGGCAGGTCCTCGAGCAGATCGCCGGCTCCGACGCGGGTCCGAACGGACTCGTCCTGCCGACCGAGGTGGTGTGGCGGGCGAGCGCCTGACCGTCGGTCTCGGGTGCGGGCGGGCGGGTGGTGCGTGGGCGCGCTGGCGCTCAAGCGCGCGTCTCAGGCGTGCGAGCGCCGTCGGAGTGCCACCCACTGCAGCAACATGATCGTCTTGCCGTCCGCGATCCGCCCGTCCTCGACCATCGCCAGCGCCTCGTCGAGCGGGAGTTCGAGCACCTCGATGTCCTCCCCCTCGTCCTCGAGCCCTCCCCCGGCGTCCACACGATCGGCCGGCGAGTAGTCGCCGACGTAGCCGTGCACCCGTTCCGTGACGGAACCGGGGCTCATGAACGCGTCGAACACCTTCGTGAGGGCGCCGAGTCGGACCCCCAGCTCCTCTGCCGCCTCGCGTCGGACCGCGGTGTCGGGGTCGTCCTCGTCGAGCAGTCCGGCCGCGGCCTCGACGAGCATGCCGTCCGGGTGGCCGTTGACGTACGCGGGCCAGCGGAACTGCCGTGTGAGCAGCACCGTGCCGCGGTCCGGGTCGAGGGGCAGCACCGTCGCACCGTTCCCACGGTCGTAGGTCTCGCGCTGCTGACGGTCCCACCGGCCGTCCCGACGGCGGACGTCCAGGGTGGTCCGGCGCAGCACGTGCCACCCGTTCGACACGACCTCGACGTCGCGGACGACCACGTCCGGGTTGCGGTCGAGGGCACGGCCGACCGCGTCGAGACCGGTGCGACCGCGGTCGTCCGGGATCGTCTCGCCTGGCCTGGGGTCGCTCGGTGCATCCACGTCGACACCGTAGCCGTGCGCGGGCCGCGGGCCGCGCATCGGGCGGAGCGCCGGAGCGGTGCGCTGGCCGCGGTCGACCACGGGGCGGAGCCCGGATGCGGGACGGCGGCGGGTCGTGCCTCCAGGCCGGTCGTCGCGGCCACGCGACCGTCCGAACGCGGTGTGCGGACCGGGGAACGCAACAGGCCCCCGGATTCCTCCGGGGGCCTGTTCCTGCCTGGTGCGCGAGGGGGGACTTGAACCCCCACGCCGTTTCCAGCACACGGACCTGAACCGTGCGCGTCTACCAATTCCGCCACTCGCGCCAGCCCGAGAACACTACCACGCACAGACGCTGCCAGACGCCAACCACTACCATGCAGTGGTCGGTGACCGAGAACGATGGAGACCCATGGGCCTGTTGGACAGCTTCGAGCGAGGGCTGGAGCGTGCCGTGAACGGCGCGTTCGCGAAGACCTTCCGCTCCGGCGTGCAGCCCGTGGAGATCTCGAGCGCACTGCGCCGCGAGCTCGACACGAAGGCCGCGGTGGTGTCGCGCGAGCGCATCCTGGTGCCGAACGAGTTCACCGTGCGCCTGGCGCCGCCGGACTTCACCCGGATGAACGACGTCGGTCGCCCGCTGATCGACGAACTGTCGCAGATGGTGCAGCAGCACGCCGTCGCGCAGAACTACTCCTTCTCCGGGCCGGTCACGATCCGCCTGCAGCAGGACGGCACGCTCTCGACCGGCATCCTGCAGATCGACTCGACGACCGTGCAGCGCGACGTCGCCTGGGTCGCGGTCCTGGACATCGGTTCGCAGCGGCACAAGCTGCAGCGCGGCCGGACGGTCATCGGCCGGGGCAGCGACGCGGACATCACCGTCGCGGACACCGGCACGAGCCGCAAGCACGTCGAGGTCATCTGGGACGGCAAGCACGCCCAGGCCAACGACCTCGGGTCGACGAACGGGTCGAAACTGAACGGCGAGCGCTTCCAGCAGGCCATCGTGGAGCCGGATTCCACGATCGAGATCGGTCGTACCCGTATGGTGTTCCGGGTGATCCCCGAGAACGACGGAGGTACCAGGTGACCACAGGGCTGACCCTGCTCGTCCTGCGCTTCGCGTTCCTCGCGGTGCTCTGGCTGTTCGTTTTCGTGATCGTCTTCGCCCTGCGGAGCGATCTGTTCGGGCAGCGCGTGCGCACCATCCCGACCGATCCGAAGGCCGGCGCGTCCGGCCCGACGACGCCCGTCGTCCCGGCCGCAGCGCCGTCGGCTCCGGCGTCGAACGGCGCGTTCACGGACCTCATCGGTCAGCCTGGAGGCGCGCAGCAGCCCGCCACGCCGGTCGCGACCCGCCTCGTGATCACCGAGGGATCGCGCGAGGGCATGGAGATGCCGCTCGGCGGCGGACCGATCACGATCGGCCGGTCCAGCGAGTCCAACGTCGTCATCCGCGACGACTACACGTCCACGAACCACGCCCGCCTCGACCTGCGCGCCGACGGCTGGCTCCTCACCGACCTCGAGTCCACGAACGGCACGTTCGTCAACGGTCAGAAGGTGACCGCCCCCGTGACCATCGCGGAGCGGACGCCGATCACGATCGGGACGACGACGTTCGAGCTGCGGCGGTAAGCCCGGATGACGGCTCGTACGCTGAGCGCCGCTGTGTCCCACGTGGGGCGCATCCGCGCGAACAACCAGGACTCCGGCTACGCCGGACAGCACCTGTTCGCGGTGGCGGACGGCATGGGCGGGCACGCCGGCGGCGACGTCGCCTCGGCGATCGCGATCCGCCGCATCCGTGAGGTCGACCGGGAGTTCCCGTCCGCCCACGACGCCGAGTTCGCGCTGCAGTCCGCCCTCATCGCCGCGAACCAGCTGATCACCGAGACGGTCTTCGAGCACCAGGAGCTCACCGGGATGGGCACCACGGTGTCCGCGATGATCCGCGTCGGCGACCAGATCGCGATCGCCCACATCGGCGACTCCCGGATCTACCTGCACCGTGACGGCGAACTCCGTCAGATCACCTCGGACCACACCTTCGTGCAGCGTCTGGTGGACAGCGGTCGGATCACGCCGGAGGAAGCCGCGGTCCACCCCCGCCGCTCGGTGCTCATGCGCGTGCTCGGCGACGTCGACGCGGCGCCCGAGGTCGACACCGCCATCATGGACATCCAGCCGGGCGACCGCTGGCTCCTCTGCTCGGACGGGCTGTCGTCCTACCTGGCCGAGGAACGCATCCGACACGCCCTGGCGTCGAACATGGACGCCAACCAGGTCACGCAGCGACTCGTCAAGGAGACGCTCGACCACGGTGCCCCGGACAACGTCACGGTCGTCGTCATGGACGTCACCGACACCGACCCCGGCGACGACGACGACGCGGCCACCACGGTCGGCTCCGCGGCAGCACCGCTCACCTTCGAGGCGTCGACCGGCCGCAAGCCGATCCGCCTCCCCACGATCCTGCTGCACCCGCTCAAGGTCACGACGGCACCCGAGGACTCGCACTTCGAGCCGGAGTCCGACCAGTTCTTCGCGGAGCTCATCGCCGAGGACCGCCGCCGCCGGATCCGTCGCCGCATCTCGTGGACGATCGCCCTGGTCGTCGCCGTCGCGGCACTCGTCGGAGCGGTGTTCTTCGGCTGGCGGATCATCCAGGACCACTACTACGTCGGCACGGACCGCGGCACGGTCGCGATCTACAAGGGCGTGCAGCAGTCGATCGGACCGATCGCACTCTCCGACGTGTACGAGGACACCGACATCACCACGTCGTCGTTGCCGGACTACACGCGGGAGAACGTCCGCTCAACGATCAACGCGCAGTCGCTCGACGACGCGCGCGACATCGTCGACCGACTGCGCAAGGCCGCCGAGACCGGGCAGGACCAGGCGGGCACGGGTGGTGACGGCGGATCGTCGTCGCCGACCCCGACGCCGTCCGACTCGCCCACCGGGTCCCCGACGCCCTCCCCCGGGGCGAAGCGATGAGCAACGCCACCGCCCAGTCCTTCACGCAGGCGATCACGATCAAGCTGCGGGAGCCGGCGCGCGCCCGGAACCTCGAGCTGGTGCTGCTCATCATCGCGTGCGGCATCTGCGCCGGTGCCATGGTGCTCGTGCAGCTCGGCACCAAGGGCAAGCTCTTCGACACCTCGGTGCTGTGGACCGGTGCGGGCATCCTCGGCCTCGCACTGATCATGCACGTGGTGCTGCGGGTCGTCGCGAAGAACGCCGACCCGTTCATCCTGCCGGTGGCCCTCGTGCTCAACGGCATCGGGATCGCGGAGATCTACCGGATCGACGTCCACAACGGACTCACCGGGTGGAGCGCGATCGGCGTGAAGCAGATCGTGTGGACCATGCTCGCGATGGTCCTCGCGATCACCACGATCGTGCTCGTGCGGAACCACCGGTTCCTGCAGCGGTACCGGTACATCTTCATGTTCCTGACGATCGCGCTGCTCCTGCTGCCGATGCTGCCGGGGATCGGCCTCAACGTGAACGGCGCGCGGGTCTGGATCAAGCTCGGATCGTTCACCTTCCAGCCGGGTGAACTCGCGAAGATCACCATGGCGCTGTTCTTCGCCGGCTACCTCGTCACCGCCCGGGACTCCCTGTCGATCGTCGGCAAGAAGTTCCTCGGGATGACCTTCCCGCGCGCTCGTGACCTCGGCCCGATCCTGGTGATGTGGGGCGCGGCGATGGGCGTCCTCGTCTTCCAGCGCGACCTCGGCACCGCCCTGCTGTACTTCGGCCTGTTCCTGGTGATGATCTACGTCGCCACCGGCCGTCTCGGATGGGTGGTCATCGGCCTCGTGCTGTTCGTCGGCGGTGCACTGATCGCCCAGTCCGCACTGGTCTACGTGCACGGACGCTTCGAGCAGTGGCTCGACCCGTTCAACCAGGAGATCTTCACGCGGCAGACCCAGGGCAGCTACCAGCTCGTCCAGGGCCTCTTCGGCTTCGCCAACGGTGGCATCACCGGGACCGGCCTCGGCCAGGGCCGCCCGTACATCACCCCCGTCGCCAACGCGGACTACATCATCGCGTCGCTCGGCGAGGAGCTCGGCCTGATCGGCGTCTTCGCGATCCTGGCGCTCTTCATCGTGCTGGCCTCCCGCGGCCTGCGCGTCGGGTTCATGGCCCAGGACGACTTCGGCAAGCTGCTCGGCGTCGGCTTCGGCTTCATCATCGCCCTGCAGGTCTTCGTCGTCGTCGGCGGCATCACCCGGGTCATCCCGGTCACCGGTCTGACGACACCGTTCATGGCCGCCGGTGGGTCGTCCCTCGTCGCCAACTGGATCATCGCCGCGATGCTGCTGCGCCTGACCGATGCAATCCCCGCCGAACAGCGCGTGCAACAGGGTGCGATCCCCGCTGCACGCGGCCGCGGGACGACCAGGAAGGAGCGCAGCCGATGAACCGACAGCTCCGCGGTGTCTCGACCGTCATCGTGCTCATGTTCGTCGCGCTCTTCGTGTCGACGACCTCGATCCAGTTCTTCTCTGCGGACTCCCTCCGCGCCGACTCCCGCAACTCGCGGACGATCCTCGACAGCTACTCGACGAAACGCGGCGCGATCCTGGTCAACGGCAGCCCGATCGCCGAGTCCACCCCGGTCGACGACCAGTACCAGTACCAGCGCAAGTACACGAACGGCGACCTGTACTCGGCCGTGACCGGGTACTTCACCATCGGGCAGGGCAACACCGGCATCGAGAGCGCGGAGAACACCGTTCTGTCCGGCAACTCGGACGCCTCGTTCTTCCAGAACCTCAACGCGATCCTCACCGGGCAGGACGTCCAGGGCGACAACGTCAACCTGACCATCGACCCCGACGTGCAGCAGGCCGCCTACGACGCGCTCGGCGCGAACACCGGCGCCGTGGTCGCGATCCAGCCGAAGACCGGCAAGATCCTGGCGATGGTGTCCAAGCCGTCGTTCGACCCGAACACGCTCACCTCGCACGACACCGCGAAGGTGAAGGCGCAGTACGACGCGTTGCTCGGCCAGACGCGCACCCCGCTGCAGAACCGGGCGATCGGCGGCGACCTCTACACGCCGGGCTCGGTGTTCAAGCTCATCGTCGCGTCGGCGGCCCTCGAGGGCGGCAAGTACTCCCTGGACTCCGAGTTCCCGAACCCGTCGCGCCTGCAGCTGCCCGGCACCAGCACCTACATCAACAACGCCGAGGGCGGCTCGTGCGGTGGTGGCGACAAGGTCAAGCTGCGCACGGCGATCCAGTACTCGTGCAACATCCCGTTCGCGGAGCTCGGGCAGAAGCTCGGCTACGACGCGATCAAGAGCATGGCCGACAAGTACGGCTTCGGCGACGCGATCGAGGTCCCGATGCGGGCCACGGCGAGCCAGTACCCCGAGGTCGACTCGACCGCGCAGCTCATGCTGAGCGCCTTCGGCCAGGCCAGCGTCCGCGTCTCGCCACTGCAGATCGCCATGGTCTCCGCCGGCATCGCGAACGGCGGCAAGGTCATGCAGCCCTCGCTCGTCGACTCGATCACCACGAGCGACCTGAAGACCGTCGAGTCCTTCTCGCCGAAGCAGTACAGCGACCCGCTGTCGGCCTCGGAGTCCAGCGACCTGACCGAGGCCATGCAGAGCGTCGTCAGCTCCGGGACCGGCACCAATGCCAAGATCGACGGTGTCGACGTCGCCGGGAAGACGGGCACGGCCGAGGGTGGCACGGGCGATCCCTACACGCTGTGGTTCACCGGGTTCGCCCCGGCGAAGGACCCCGAGGTGGCCGTCGCGGTCGTCGTCGGGAACGGCGGCGGACTCGGACAGTCCGGCGTCGGCAACACGGTCGCGGCCCCGGTCGCGAAGAAAGTCATGGAGGCGGTGCTGAACAAATGAGACCCACCAGCGGACTCACCTTCGGTGGGCGGTACCAGCTCTCGTCCCGCGTCGCCATCGGCGGCATGGGAGAGGTGTGGCAGGCCACCGACCTCGTCATCGGCCGGACCGTGGCACTCAAGATCCTCAAGGACGAGTACCTCGGCGACCCCGGGTTCCTCGAGCGCTTCCGCGCCGAGGCCCGGCACGCAGCGCTCGTCAACCACGAGGGCATCGCGAACGTCTTCGACTACGGCGAGGAGGACGGCAGCGCCTACCTCGTGATGGAGCTCGTCCCCGGTGAGGCGCTCTCGACCATGATCGAGCGCGAGCACACGCTCCCGGTCGACAAGGTCCTCGACATCGTCGCCCAGACCGCGAACGCCCTGCAGGCCGCGCACGCCGTCGGCCTCGTGCACCGCGACATCAAGCCGGGCAACCTGCTCATCACGCCGGACGGCCGCGTCAAGATCACCGACTTCGGCATCGCCCGCATCGCCGACCAGGTCCCGCTCACCGCGACCGGCCAGGTCATGGGCACCGTGCAGTACCTCTCGCCGGAGCAGGCGAGCGGACACCCGGCATCGCCGTCCACCGACATCTACTCGCTCGGCATCGTCGCGTACGAGTGCCTGGCCGGACGCCGTCCGTTCACCGGTGAGTCGCAGGTCGCGATCGCGATGGCGCACATCAACGAGCAGCCGCCGGCGCTCCCGGGGGACATCCCCGAGCCGGTCGCTGCCCTGGTGATGTCCTGCATCGCGAAGAAGCCGGCCGACCGTCCGGCGACCGCCGCCAACCTCGCACGGGCCGCCCAGGCGCTCCGCCGCGGGGACGTCGCCGCGGCGACCGTCGCCGTGCCGGCCATCGCCGCCGGTGGCACCGTGGCGTTCAACCCGCCGCAGGGCCAGGGCAACGACGCGGCGACCGCGCTCATCGGGACCCAGGCCGGTGCCGTCGCCGGTGGACCGGGCACGCCCGGCTCGCCCGTCGAGGGCGGGGACGAGGAACCGAAGAAGAAGCGCGCGTGGATCTGGTGGCTCGTGGGCGGCATCGTCGTCCTGGCCGTCGCGGGCGTCATCGCCGCGTTCGCGCTGAACGGCGACGGGAGCGCCGAGCCGACCCCGTCGCCGACGTCGAAGAGCGCCTCGCCGCGCCCGAGCAACACCCCGACGGCGACCCCGACGCAGGCCCGCGTCCTGGTCAACGCGGCGGACTACGTCGGACTGTCGGTCGCGGACGCCCAGGCGAAGCTGCAGCAGCTCGGCCTCACCCCGCAGGTGGAGGACGGCGACCCGGCCCCGTCGGCGGACAAGGCGAACACCGTCCAGTCGATCAGCCCGACCGGCAGCCTGGCGGAGGGCGCCGTCGTCGTCATCCAGCAGTACACGGCGCAGCCGACCGTGAACCAGCCGAACTCGGCGTCGCCCGGGACGGTGTCGTCGGACGGCCAGGTCACCTTCAGCTGGGCGGCCGCGACGTGCCCGACCGGGTACACCGTGTCGTCGTACGCGTACACGATCACGGGCGGCAAGGACACCTCGAGCCAGACATCGGGCACCCTCGACGCCTCGCACCGGTCGGTCACCGTGCAGATCGACGCGGTCGGCAAGACCGCCTCGCTGACGTACACGGTGACGTGCGGGAACCTCCCCGCCTCGGCCGCGTCGGAGAGCGCCTCGAGCGACGCCTGGCAGGCATCGGGTGATCCGACGGACAACCCGACCAACGGGACGAACCCCAGTCAGGCCCCGCAGGACGACAACTGATTGACCCTCGGTCGGGGGCTCGCGACACCGTTGCGTAACGGTTCGGTCGGGGCCCCCGTCCGCAGCGTCTCACCAGTGACGCCTGCCGTACACTGGCCCGGACGGACATTCGGAGGAGTACGTGCCAGAAGGTGTGACCGCGGGGATCACCCTCCTCGCCAACCGCTACGAGATCGGTGACGTCATCGGTCGGGGCGGCATGGCCACAGTGCATCTGGGCAACGACACCCGCCTCGGACGCAAGGTGGCGGTGAAGCTGCTCAAGCCGAGCCTCGCCAACGACCCGGCGTTCCGGACCCGGTTCCGACAGGAAGCCCAGGCTGCCGCCCGCATGGCGCACCCGACGATCGTCCGCGTCTACGACGCCGGCGAGGAGACCGTCACCGAGACCTCGGGCGCCGAGGTGCAGGTGCCCTTCATCGTCATGGAGTACGTCGAGGGTCGTCCGCTCTCCGACATCGTCGGCGACGGACCGGTCGCCCCGGACGAGGCCGTGCGCATCACCGAGGGCATCCTCACCGCGCTCGAGTACTCGCACCGAGCCGGGGTCGTCCACCGTGACATCAAGCCGGCGAACGTCATGGTGACGCACTCCGGCCAGGTCAAGGTCATGGACTTCGGCATCGCCCGCGCCATCACCGACACGTCGGCCACGGTCGCGCAGACCACGTCGATCCTCGGGACCGCGTCGTACTTCTCGCCGGAGCAGGCCCGCGGCGAGACCGTCGACGCCCGCACCGACGTGTACTCCACCGGCGTCGTGCTCTTCGAACTCCTCACCGGTCGGCCACCGTTCATCGGCGACTCGCCCGTCGCGGTCGCGTACCAGCACGTCAGCGAGCAGCCGGTCGCCCCGTCCTCGCTCGCGCCCGAGGTGTCGCCGGCACTCGACGCCGTGACCCTGCACGCCCTCGTGAAGGACCGCACGCGCCGGTACCAGAACGCCGCCGAGTTCCGCACCGAACTCCAGCAGGCCGCCGCCGGCCACGTGCCCGCGTCGACCCGGAAGCTGCAGCAGCAGGCCGCCAACGACGCCTCCACGGTGTTGTTCGGCGTGAACCCCCGCACCACGTCCAACCCCGCCGTGGCCTTCCGTGAGCTCGAGGACGACACCGCCGAGCACCGGCCGCAGCGCACGCAGAACCGTCCGCCGGTGGCGTGGATCTGGGTCGGCATCCTCCTGACCGCCGCGGTGATCGTCGCGGTCGTGTTCTTCGTCGCGAACCTCCAGCCCGGCAAGGGCCCGGTGTCGTCGGTGAGCGTCCCGAACGTCGTCGGCGCGACGTACGACTCCGCCGCGTCCGCGCTGGAGAAGCGTGACCTCGTGCCGGTGAAGGTGGAGGAGAACTCCGACGACGTCGATAAGGGCACGGTCATCCGGACGGAACCGGGCTCGGGGACGAACGTCGGCCGCAGCCAGAACGTCCGGGTGGTCGTGTCGCTCGGGCCGGCACAGGTCGCCGTCCCGGACCTCGCCGGACAGGCGCAGGACGCCGCCGAGAAGCAACTGCAGGCCGCCGGCTTCTCGCTCGGCGCCATCAACTCCGACTACTCACCGGACGTACCGGAGGGGACGGTCATGAGCACCGATCCCGCTGCCGCCTCGCAGCACGTCAAGGGCTCCGTCGTGAACCTCACGGTGTCCAACGGCAAGGTGCAGCTGCCGGACGTCACGCAGCAGCCGTTCTCGACCGCCAACACGACGCTGGCCGGTCTCGGGTTGACCGTGACCCCGGCACCGTCGTACGCCTGCACGGGCGGGACCGTGACGCAGCAGAGCGCGCCCGCCGGCGACATCGCGCAGGGCAGCACCGTCACCCTGACCTACTGCGCGGCGTCCGTCCAGCAGACCCCGCCGCCTTCCTCCGGTGGCGACAACGGCGGCGACAAGGGCGGCGACAACGGCGGGGGCGACAGTGGCGGCGACGGCGGCACGGACGGTCAGTGACCTGATCAGGCTGCTGGCCTGACCACGTACCCGACGTGCCCCGGCCGAGGGCCGAACCGATCCCGATCCGACCACGTCGTGACGCGGCGCGGACGGCGGAGGCGGGTCGCGCCTCCAGTCCGGAGGTCCGTCAGGAGCGGTGCGCCGCGAGCAGCGGGGTGAGTCCCGCCGCACGCTCGGCGGCACCGGCGAGACCCGTCGTCTCCAGCCAGTTGCCGACCATGCGGTACCCACCCTCGGTCAGGACCGACTCGGGGTGGAACTGCACGCCGTAGACGGGGTGCTCACGGTGCTGCACGCCCATGATCACGCCACCACCGGTACGCGCCGTGACGTCGAGCTCGTCGGGGACGGTACCGTCCACGATGGCGAGCGAGTGGTACCGCGTGGCGGTGAACGGGTGCGGGACGCCTGCGAAGAGCGCGCTGTCGTCGTGGTCGACCTGCGACGTCTTGCCGTGCATGAGCTCCTCGGCGTGGGTCACCGTGGCGCCCAGCGCCTCGGCGATCGCCTGGTGCCCGAGGCAGACCCCGAGGAGCGGCTTGTCCGCGGCGATGGCAGCGTGCACCGTGGCGATCGAGACGCCGGCGGCAGCGGGCGTACCGGGCCCGGGCGACAGCAGGACACCGTCGTAGTCGGCGATGCGGTCGGCGACCTCGGACTCGGGGAAGGCGTCGTTCCGGACCACGTCGGTCTCCGCCCCGAGCTGCTGCACGTAGCCGTTCAGCGTGTAGACGAAGCTGTCGTAGTTGTCGACGACGAGGATCTTGGTCATGGTCGTTCACCGTACTCGTGGGGGATGTGTGCGGCGAGCTGAGAGCCTTCCCACACACGTGGTCACGGTAGGATACCGGCCATGGCCAAGGACAAGGACCGCACCAAGCCCGCCCGGAGGACCCGAGCCGACTCGGTCGACACAGCGGGGGACCAGCCGAACCCCGTCTGGTTCAAGCCGGTCATGTTCGGCTTCATGCTCATCGGGCTCGCCTGGGTCATCGTCTTCTACATCTCGAACACGACGCTCCCGGTGCCGACCCTCGGTTCGTGGAACATCCTCATCGGCTTCGGCATCATGTTCATCGGCTTCCTCATGACCACTCGCTGGCGTTAGCAGCCAGGCCCGTCACGTCCTCGACGCCCGTCGCACCGGTTGGTGCGGCGGGCGTCGTCGTTCTCGGGCTTCTCCACAACCGCGCGGGGCTCGTGTTTGGGTTCTCCCCACGAGCGAGCCGGTTCTCCACAGTTCTCCATACTCTCCACACGGCTGTCCACACCCCTGTCCGCGAGTTATCCACAGTTGAGTCCACAGTGGGGATAATCACACGCGTGTAACTCACCGATTTGTCCACACCTGTGGACAACTCGATCGTGCACGTGTGGACAACGCCTCGGAGTGGCGCTCACGGACGCCCGGCGTGCCGGTGCGACCGCACGCACGGACGCGTGTGGACGCCCGGCCTGCGGCGCGCCCGCACGCACGAGCGCCTGCCGTGCGCAGGAGACGTCGAAGGCCCCGCCGCACGAGCGACGGGGCCTTCGACTGGCCGGCCGGCCGGCGAGCGACCTGACTCAGATACCGATGCCGAGCTGCAGGGACGTGTAGGCGGCGTAGATGCCACCGATGAGCACGACCGCCTCGGCGACGAGCAACCCGATCTGCAGCCCGCGCTGACGGACATTGCGGGTCTTCGAGAACACGAACCCGGTGATGAAGCCGAGGACGATCCCACCCACGTGCGCCTGCCACGAGATGGCGGTGCCGGGCAGGAAGCCGACGACGAGGTTCAGGCCCATGATCACGAGCAGCTGGACCGCGTTGTAGCCGAGACTCCGCTGGATGACGAAGAACGCCGCGAACAGGCCGAAGATGGCGCCGGAGGCACCGACGACCTGCGTCCCGGGGCTGAGGAGCGAGACCGCGAGGTCACCGCCCAGTCCGGCGAGCAGGTACAACGCGACGAAGCGCCACGTGCCGAGCATGTTCTCGAGCATCCGCCCGAAGATCCACACCGCCCACATGTTGAACAGGATGTGGAAGAACGACGAGTGGACGAAGAGCCCGGTGATCAGGCGCCACGGCTGCGTCCCGACCAGTGGCGTGTAGTAGCTCAGCCAGGCGTTGACGTACCCGCCGCTGACCTGGTTGAGCAGCCACAGCACCACCGAGACCGCGACGATGACGACCGTCGCCTTCTGGTCGAGCATGGCGAAGCGCCGCCGGGCGACCGTCATCCCACTGGGACCGGTCGCCCGACGGTTCGCCGCGAACTGCGCACGCTGCTCACGCACGCACTCCGGGCAGTGCACCCCGACCGCCGCCGGCGTCTGGCACTCCGGGCAGATGGTCCGCCCGCACCGTTGGCACAGGACGAAGCTCTGCCGGTCGGGGTGCCGGTAGCAGGTGTTGTCGGAGTTGTACGCCGGATCGCTCACGTGGTGGCTCAGACGTCCTCGACGTCGATGCTCTGGATGACGACGTCCTCGAGCGGCTTGTCACGGCCGTCCGTGGCCACGCCCTCGATGGCATCGACGACCGCGCGGGACTCGTCGTCCGCGACCTCGCCGAAGATGGTGTGCTTGCCCTGCAGCCACGGCGTCGCCACGGTGGTGATGAAGAACTGCGAACCGTTCGTGCCGCGGCCGCCCTGGATGCCGGCGTTGGCCATCGCGAAGATGTACGGGTTCTGGAAGGTCAGCTCGGGCGAGATCTCGTCGTCGAACCGGTAGCCCGGGCCACCGATGCCCTGGCCGAGCGGGTCGCCGCCCTGGATCATGAAGTCCTTGATGATGCGGTGGAAGATGACGCCGTCGTAGAGCTTGTCGGTGGACACCTTCCCGGTGCCGGGGTACGTCCACTCCTGCTTGCCCGTCGCGAGGTCGACGAAGTTCTTGACGGTCTTCGGAGCGTGGTTGCCGAACAGGTTGACGCGGATGTCGCCCTTGTTCGTGTGGATCGTTGCGACAGCGGTGTGCAGAGACATGTTCCGATTCTCGCATGTACGGCTGAGGGTCAGACGGATCCCACAGGTGAGGCTCCGTGACCTGTCAGGGAGTCCGGTGGCAGGATGGGACTCACGCCGATCCGATGGAGGTACCAGATGACGACGATCGAGATCCCGCGCAAGCGTCGGAAGCAGATCAAGAAGCTCAAGGGCCAGACCGCCTCGCTCCTCGGAGAGCAGCGCAAGGTCCTCGAGCACGCGAACGCGATCCTGGCGGAGGCGCGTTCGAATGCGGCCGATGCCGCACGCAAGGACATCGCACCCCGGGTGCAGAACGCGATCGACAACGGCATCCGGCCGGCTGTCGCCACGGGCGTCCACGCAGCGACCAGTGCTGCGCAGAACGCGTCGCACCGGTTCCAGTCCGAGGTCGTGCCCGGCCTCGTCGCGACCGCCGGCTCCGTGCTGAGCGTGGGCGACCTCGCGAAGGACCCCCGGGTGAAGAAGATCGTGAAGAACGCCCAGAAGAAGGGCAAGAAGGCGAAGAAGGCTGCGGAGAAGTACGTGCCGCACCAGAAGAAGGGCATCGGCTTCGGCGGTGTCGCGCTCATCGTCGTCGGCGTGGTCGCCGTCGCGGGTGCCGCGTACGCCGCGTACCAGACCCTCCGCGCCGACGACGACCTCTGGGTCGCTGACGACGCGGACACGGCGGAGAAGCCCTCCGCCTGACCTCCCGGTTCGTACGAAGGGCCCCGGCACCCGCCGGGGCCCTTCGTCGTCCCCGGGCAGGCGACGCCCCGAGGTCGTGTCGTCGGGTCAGCGGTTCGGGTTGGTCGCACGACATGCCGTCCGCTGCTCGCCGCGGTCGCAGAACTCGTCGCTCCCGCCGGCCCCACCCGACACTTCCCGCGACCAACGCACCGCCCCGCCGGGCCCCCTCGCCCGTGGCGGTGACGGCCTGGAGGCGCGCTCCGGCCCGCACCGCGCCTCCAGGCCCACAGATGCGCAGCATCAACCCGCGCGAGATCGCACTCCCGCGCCCCGATCGGCCCAGCTTCCACCCCGACCCGCGATCTCGACGCACCCCCCCACAACGCGAGCCGAGCACCGGACGCAAGCCGAACACCGGACGGAACCCCAGCACCGGGCGCAAGCCGAACACCGGGCGGAAGCCGAACACCGGGCGGACCCCATCGCGGAGCGGCGCGCCGAAGGCGCCGACAGACACAGCGAAACGACCCGGCGAAGGGAGGAACGACCGCAGCAGGGTCGTTCGAGAGGAAAGCTTGTGGAGCCTGGGAGAATCGAACTCCCGACATCCTGCTTGCAAAGCAGGCGCTCTACCAACTGAGCTAAGGCCCCGGGAAGGGGATGGTGGGGCTACAAGGACTTGAACCTTGGACCTCTTCGTTATCAGCGAAGCGCTCTAACCGCCTGAGCTATAGCCCCTCAGACCGGATGAAAGCCTACCGTACCGATCCCGCAGAACGAAATCGAGCGGTGCTACCCATCCGGCCCGGGTGTGTCAGTTGTTCGTGAAGCCCACGAGCAGTCCGCCCGTGATCCGAACACTGAGGTTGTAGAGGACACTCACGATCGCGCCGAGCACGGTGCCGACGACCACGTTGAGGATGCCCACGACGATGGAGAACCCGAGCACCTGGCCCAGCGAGAACTGGTCCATGATCGAGTAGTTGCTCTGCCCGGTGACGTCCTTGAGCAGGGCGTCGATCTGGGTGAACACCCCCGTCTGGTTCAGGATGACCCAGACCAGGGCGGTGGCGACGACGATCACGATCGAGCCGGCCAGGGCGATGAGGAAGCTCAGCTTGACCATCGACCAGAAGTCGACGTACACGAGCCGCAGTCGCACCTGACGGGTGCCGACGGGCCGCTTCGCCTTCTTCTGGAGCTTCTCGGCGACACTACTCATTGGTTGACTGGTCCTCTCCGGCCTCGTCGGCGACGGGCGCGGGGTTGATGGGCGCGTTGTCGGTGGGGTCAGTGGGTTCCGGCGCCGCTGCATCAGGGCTGACCGTCTCCACCGGGCCCGCGGGCTCGATCTCGGCGTCGTCCTGGTCGTCCAGGTTCCGCTCGGTGTTCCGGGCCACCGCGATGATCCGGTCGTTCTCCGCGAACCTCGCGAAGACCACACCCATCGTGTCGCGACCCTTGGCGGGCACCTCGGCCACGGCAGACCTTACCACCTTGCCCGATTGCAGCACGACGAGCACTTCGTCGTCCTCGCCGACGATGAGAGCACCCACAAGGTCGCCCCGGTCGGCGGCCAGCTTCGCGACCTTGATGCCGAGTCCGCCGCGGCCCTGCACGCGGTACTGGTCGACGGAGGTGCGCTTGGCGTAGCCGCCCTCGGTCATGACCCAAACGTAGCCGTCGTCCGAGACGACCCGTGCTGCCAGGAGCGCGTCGCCGTCGCGGAAGGACATGCCCTTCACGCCGGAGGTCGACCGGCCCATCGGGCGCAGGGTGTCGTTCGTCGCGGTGAAGCGGAGCGACATGCCGTGCTTCGAGACGAGCAGCAGGTCGTCGTGCTCGTCGACGAGGAGCGCCTGCACGAGCTTGTCGCCGTCACGCAGGTTGATCGCGATGATGCCGCCGGTGCGGTTCGTGTCGTACTCGATGAGCGCCGTCTTCTTGACCAGGCCGTGCTCGGTTGCGAGCACGAGGTACTGCGCCGCCTCGTAGTCACGGATGTCGAGCACCTGCTGGATCTGCTCGTCCGGCTGGAGCGCGAGCAGGTTGGCGACGTGCTGCCCCTTGGCGTCGCGGCTGGCTTCCTGCAGTTCGTACGCCTTGGCGCGGTAGACCCGGCCCTGGTCGGTGAGGAACAGCAGCCAGTGGTGCGTCGTCGTGACGAAGAAGTGCTCGACGATGTCGTCGGCGCGCAGCTGCGCACCCTTGACCCCGCGACCGCCGCGGTGCTGCGAGCGGTAGTTGTCGCTCCGGGTGCGCTTGACGTACCCGCCGCGGGTGAGGGTGACCACCATCTCCTCTTCGGGGATGAGGTCTTCCATCGACATGTCGCCGTCGAAGCCGAACATGATCTCGGTGCGGCGGTCGTCGCCGAAGCGGTCGACGATCTCGTCGAGCTCCTCGCCGATGATCGTGCGCTGCCGGGTCTCCGACGCGAGGATGTCCTGGAAGTCGGCGATCTTCCGCTCGAGTTCCTCGGCCTCGTCGTGGATCTTCTGCCGCTCGAGCGCGGCGAGGCGGCGGAGCTGCAGCTCGAGGATGGCGCGCGCCTGGATCTCGTCGACGGACAGCAGGTCCATCAGGCCGGTGCGGGCCTCTTCGACGTCAGGCGAGCGACGGATGAGCGCGATGACCTCGTCGAGTGCGTCGAGTGCCGCCAGGTAGCCGCGCAGGATGTGCGCGCGCTTCTCGGCCTCGCGCAGGCGGAACCGCGTGCGGCGCACGATGACGTCGATCTGGTGGTCGACCCACGCCGAGATGAACCCGTCGAGCGCGAGGGTGCGGGGCACGCCGTCCACGATCGCGAGCATGTTCGCGCCGAAGTTCTCCTGCAGCTGCGTGTGCTTGTACAGGTTGTTCAGCACGACCTTGGCGACCGCGTCGCGCTTCAGCACGATCACGAGGCGCTGCCCGGTGCGACCCGAGGTCTCGTCGCGGATGTCCGCGATGCCGGCGAGCTTGCCGTCCTTGACGCCCTCGGCGATGCGGATCGCCAGGTTGTCGGGGTTGACCTGGTACGGCAGCTCGGTGACGACCAGGCAGGTGCGGCCCTGGATCTCCTCGACGTTGACGACCGCCCGCATCGTGACCGAACCACGGCCGGTGCGGTAGGCGTCCTGGATGCCCTTGGTCCCCAGGATCTGCGCGCCGGTCGGGAAGTCCGGGCCCTTGATCCGCTGCATGAGCGCCGCGAGCAGCTCCTCACGCGTGGCGTCCGGGTGCTCGAGCGACCACTTCGCGCCCTCGGCGACCTCGCGCAGGTTGTGCGGCGGGATGTTCGTCGCCATGCCGACCGCGATGCCGACCGAGCCGTTGACGAGCAGGTTCGGGAAGCGTGCCGGCAGGATCGCCGGCTCCTGGGTGCGACCGTCGTAGTTGTCCTGGAAGTCGACGGTGTCCTCGTCGATGTCCCGGACCATCTCCATGGCGAGCGGTGCCATCTTGGTCTCGGTGTACCGCGGGGCCGCGGCGCCGTCGTTGCCCGGCGAGCCGAAGTTGCCCTGTCCGAGCGCGAGCGGGTAGCGGAGCGACCACGGCTGGACCAGTCGGACCAGGGTGTCGTAGATCGCGGTGTCGCCGTGCGGGTGGAACTGCCCCATCACGTCGCCGACCACGCGCGAGCACTTCGAGAACGCGCGGTCCGGGCGGTAGCCGCCGTCGAACATCGCGTAGATCACGCGGCGGTGCACCGGCTTGAGGCCGTCGCGGACCTCGGGCAGCGCACGACCGACGATGACGCTCATCGCGTAGTCGAGGTACGACCGCTGCATCTCCAGCTGGAGGTCGACCTGCGAGATGCGGTCGCCGGAGACGACGATGTCCCCGCTGTCGCCGTGGACGATCTCGGGCTGCTCGTCGGCGCCGTTCTCGTTGTCGTCAGCCATGTGGCTTCGTTCCCTTTCTGGACAGCCTGGAGGCTGTGGTTCCGTCGGTCGCGCCGGGCGCGACCACAGGTGGTCAGGACTGGACCGCGCGGCTCACGCCGCGCCTCCCGGCCCTAGATGTCGAGGAAGCGGACGTCCTTCGCGTTCTGCTGGATGAACTGTCGACGGGACTCGACGTCTTCACCCATCAGCGTCGCGAACACGCTGTCCACCGCGGCGGCGTCCTCGAGCGTGACCTGCAGGAGCGTCCGGGTCTCCGGGTTCATCGTGGTGTCCCACAGCTCCTTGTAGTCCATCTCGCCCAGACCCTTGTAGCGCTGGATCCCGTTGTCCTTCGGGATGCGCTTGCCGGCGGCGAGTCCGGCCTGCATCAGGGCGTCGCGCTCCCGGTCGCTGAACACGTACTCGTGCGCCGAGTTCGACCACTTCAGGCGGTACAGCGGCGGCTGCGCGAGGTACACGTAGCCGCGCTCGATGAGCGGACGCATGTAGCGGAACAGCAGCGTCAGCAGCAGCGTGGTGATGTGCTGGCCGTCGACGTCGGCATCGGCCATCAGCACGATCTTGTGGTAGCGGGCCTTGTCCGGGTCGAAGTCCTCGCCGATGCCGGCGCCGAACGCCGTGATCATCGACTGGATCTCCTGGTTCGCCAGGGCGCGGTCGAGACGGGCCTTCTCGACGTTGAGGATCTTGCCGCGGAGCGGGAGGATCGCCTGCGTCATCGGGTTGCGCCCCTGCACGGCGGAGCCGCCGGCGGAGTCACCCTCGACCATGAAGATCTCCGACAGCGTCGGGTCCTTCGACTGGCAGTCCTTGAGCTTGCCGGGCATGCCACCCGACTCCAGGAGCCCCTTGCGGCGCGTGGTCTCGCGGGCCTTGCGGGCGGCGAGACGAGCCTGCGAGGCCTGGATCGCCTTGCGCACGACGTCACGGGCCTGGGTCGGGTTGCTCTCGAACCAGTGCGTGAGCTCGGTGCCGACGACGCGCTGGACGAAGCCCTTGGCCTCGGTGTTGCCGAGCTTGGTCTTCGTCTGGCCCTCGAACTGCGGCTCGCCGAGCTTCACCGAGATGACGGCCGTCAGGCCCTCGCGGATGTCGTCACCCGTGAGGTTGTCGTCCTTCTCCTTGATGATCTTCGCTTCGCGCGCGTACTTGTTCACCAGGTACGTCAGCGCCGCGCGGAAACCCTCTTCGTGGGTGCCGCCCTCGTGCGTGTTGATCGTGTTCGCGAAGGTGTGGACGCTCTCCTGGTAGGAGGTGTTCCACTGCATCGCGACCTCGAGCGCGATCTTGCGCTCCGGGTCCTCCGCCTCGAAGCCGATGACGTCCGGGTGGACCAGGTCGGCCTTCTTCTGGGCGTTCAGGTACTCGACGTAGTCCGCGAGGCCGCGCTCGTAGAGGAAGGAGTCCTTGCGCGACTCTTCCCCGTCGGCCGGGGTGCGCTCGTCCTGCAGCGAGATCCGGAGGCCCTTGTTGAGGAAGGCCATCTGCTGGAACCGGGTGCGCAGGGTCTCGTAGTCGAAGACGACCGTCTCGAAGATGTCGGCGTTCGGCCAGAACGTGATCGTCGTGCCGTGGCCGTCGTCTGCCTCGTCCTTGGAGAGCGGTGCGACGGGGACGCCGTCGGTGTAGCTCTGCCGCCAGACGTGCCCCTGCTGCCGGACCTCGACGTCGAGCTCGCTCGAGAGCGCGTTCACGACGGAGGACCCGACGCCGTGCAGGCCGCCGGACACCGCGTACGCGCCGCCGCCGAACTTGCCGCCGGCGTGCAGGACGGTGAGGACGACCTGGACGGTGGAGACGCCCTCGGCCGCGTGGATGCCGACCGGGATGCCACGGCCGTTGTCGACCACGCGGACGCCGCCGTCTTCACGGATGGTGACCTCGATGGTGTCGCAGTACCCCGCGAGTGCCTCGTCGACGGAGTTGTCGACGATCTCCTGCACGAGGTGGTGCAGACCGCGCGGACCGGTGGACCCGATGTACATGCCCGGGCGCTTCCGGACGGCCTCGAGCCCCTCGAGCACCTGGATCTGGTCTGCGCCGTACGCCTGGTCGTTCTGCGGGGTCTGCTCGCCGGACGAGTCCTGTCGGTCGTCGTCAGATCCGGATGTCATTCGAAGGTGCTCCTGCCTGCGCGCGGAACACCCGCACACTGCACCTCCCAGTCTACCTCAGGACCCCCTCTCCCGAGGGTGGAATCGGCCGTTCAGCGGGCGAATCTGGCACCAGAGGATGATTTCGTCAGGTCAACCGTAAGTATCGCGAGGACCACGGCCCTGGACCGTCCTGGGACCGCGTTTCCAGGTGGGGGCGTCGGGGCCGGAAACCCTGATCGACTCGACCCCTGCCTCCGGGTGCCGCTCGGCGATGGTCGTCGTGATGGTGCTCCGCATCAGCCGGAGCTGCGTCGCCCACGCCGTGGAGTCGCACCGGATGACGAGCGCGCCGTCGTCGATGGTCATCGGACGCGAGTGCTTCGCGAGCTCGTCGCCCACCACGGCGGGCCAGTCGACGAAGAGCTCGGAGCGGGCGAGCGGCTCGGTCCACCCGAGTTCCTGGGCGAGGGACCCGACGACGTCGCCGAGTCCTGCCGGCTCGCGGCCGCGCCCGTACGGCACCGAGTCGGGGTCGAGTCCCTTCATCCGCCGACGGCGTGCGTCGACGCCGCGCTTCGACGGGTCGCCGAAGACCGCGCGGAGGTGCCGGTACACCCGGGACGGCTCGGTCGGCTTCCAGGGCTTCGGCATCAGACGCCGGCTTCGGTCGCGGGGGCGTTGGTCGCGGGGCGGTCTGCCGCGGCGCCGTCAGCCGTGGTGCCGTCAGCCGTGGCTGCGTCAGCCGTGGCGGCGTCGGTCGCAGCTGCGTCTGGCGCGGCGGCGTCGGGCGTCGGGACCGCCGTCGGCTCCGTCGGACTGGAGGCGCGGCTCGGCTCCGCCTCGTCCGGCAGGATCGTGCCGGCCTCGATCCGGACGGTGTGCGCGGCCAACTGCTCGGGCACGTCGCCGAAGACCGCGGCGGTGATGAGCACCTGCTCGTAGTCGGCGACCGCTCCGGCCAGGCGCTCCCGCCGGGATTCGTCGAGTTCGGCGAACACGTCGTCGAGGATGATGATCGGGTCGCCGAGCGAGGACTCCGCGCGGAGGATCGAGGCGCTGGCGAGCTGCACGGCGAGCGCGAACGACCAGGATTCCCCG